>JADZBS010000049.1 GCA_020851975.1 Gammaproteobacteria bacterium
CGGCATGGTGAGGTCGAGGTTGCGCTCCCAGGTGCATTCGAACACCTGGCAGGCCTCACGGATCAGGAGCGGGAAGGCGGGATCGGCCGCGCTGTGGGGCAGGGGCGAGCGCTGCAGGGTGAAGGGACTGGCGCGGCGCTTGTCCTCGGCGCTCTGGCCCGGGTAGCCGAGTCGCGTCACCGCGGCGAGGGCGGCGGCGTCGAATTCGATGTAGTTCAGGGCGCAGCGGCCGAGGCGACGGATGTTGGCGGCCGTGGCGCTGGTGCCGCGGCTGATCAGCATCATGGCGTAGGGCTCGGTGACGTTGAACGGGAAACACAGGGCGTGCGGCCCGATGCCGGTCTCCCCATCTTCGCCGACCGTGGTCACCAGGGCGAAGGCCATCGGCAGGAAAGAGCAGCTCTGATAGAAGTTGTCGCGCGCTCCGATCCGCACGAAATCTCCGTTGTCTGCCGCTGTGGTAGCCATGGCCTGCCTCCGCGTTGATGCGCGTCGAATAGCACAGGCGAGCAGGCATTGTGCTGATGCAGGTCAGGCGGGCGGCCGGCAGACCGCGACGGTCAAGATAACTATTCTGAAAAAATGCTCTAATATCATGTTATGACAGTTCTTTTCTTGTTCAAAGAAGGCGATGTGATGACCGGCGGCGCCACGCCGGCGCATCGGCATGCGGCGGCTGGCGCGGTGTGGCCACTGTGGACGCCAGCACGTGACGCAGCCGGGCAGCCCATGACGGTTGGCTATAATGAGCGCTGCCGCCCGCGTGCGCGGCCAAGCGCGAAAGTGGCGGAACTGGTAGACGCGCAGGATTTAGATTCCTGTGGGGCAACCCGTGAGAGTTCGAGTCTCTCCTTTCGCACCAGTGTGACGCCCATCACGACGAGTGGCGGGCCGGGTGTATCGGACAGAAGGAAGCGGCCTTGACGGACGTACAGGTTTCGATGGAAGCGGCGACCGGCCTGGAACGGCGGGTACGCGTGCAGGTGCCCGCGGCGCGGGTCGAGCTGGAGGTGGAAACGCGGCTGAAGGCGGCCGGCACGACGGTGCGCCTGAAGGGCTTCCGGCCCGGGAAGGTGCCGGCGGCGGTGATCCGCCAGCGTTTTGGCCCGCAGATCCGTTCGGAAGTTGTCCAGGATGCGGTGCAGTCGGGCTATTCCGAGGCAATCGAGCGCGAGAATCTGCGCCCGGCGGTGGCGCCGCGCATCGAGATGGCCCAGCAGGAGCCCGGGCTGGACCTGGTCTTCACGGCCGTGTTCGAGGTGTATCCCGAGTTCGAGGTGGCCGGTGTCGACACCCTGGCCATCGACCGGCCGGACGTGACCGTGTCGGATGCCGACATCGACCAGACGATCGAACGTCTGCGCGTCCAGCGATCGACCTGGGTGCCGGTGGACCGCGCGGCGGCCGACGGGGACCGGGTCGTGGTCGATTTCGAGGGCAGCCGTGACGGCGTGCCGCTGGAGGGCGCCAAGGCCGCGAAACTCGGCATCATCCTCGGGGAAGCCCGCATGGTGCCGGGATTCGAAGGCCACCTGGCAGGGCTGCGCGCCGGAAGCGACAGGACCTTCACGGTCCGGTTCCCGGACGACTACTACGAGGCGAGCCTGCGCGGGGCAGACGTCGATTTTGCAGTGCATGTGCACGAGGTCACGGAACGTGTCCTGCCGGTGCTCGATGCCGAGTTCATCCGTGGCTTCGACGTGCCGGCGGAGGATCCGACGGAGTTCCGCCGCCTGGTGCGCGAGAACCTGGAACGCGAGGCCGCGGCGAAGGTCCAGGCCGAGATGCGCCGCCAGGTGATGGAGTCGCTGCTGGCCGCCAACCCCGTGGAGGTGCCGGCCGGCCTGGTCGAGCGCGAGGCGGCGAGCCTGCAGACCGAGGCGATGCGCAAGCTCGGCATCAAGGACGTCGCCCAGGCCGAACCGGTCAGTGCCTACGAGGACGTGGCCAGGCGGCGGGTGCGGCTCGGACTGGTGCTGGGTGCCGTGATTCAGCAGCAGGGGCTAAAGATCGACCCGGTCCGGGTCGATCAGAAGCTCGACGAGCTGTGCCGGCCTTACGAGCGGCCCGACGAGGTGCGCCAGCTCTACCTGCAGAATCCGACGCTGATGGGCCAGATCGAGAACTCCATCATGGAAGAGCAGGTGATGACGTTGTTGACGGAGCGGGCGCGGGTGACGCCGCGGCCGGTGGCCTTTGCCGAACTGATGGGCGCCTGAGTGGCGCTGCCCAACCCAACCGAGACGAGGACGAACGTTACGATGGAAACCAGGGCGCTCAATCTTGTGCCGATGGTGGTCGAGCAGACCGCCAGGGGCGAACGCGCGTACGACATCTACTCACGGCTGCTCAAGGAGCGTGTCGTGTTCATCGTCGGGCCGGTCGAGGACTACATGGCCAACCTCGTCGTGGCCCAGCTCCTGTTCCTCGAGTCGGAAAACCCCGACAAGGACATCCACCTCTACATCAACTCGCCGGGCGGTTCGGTGAGCGCCGGGCTGTCGATCTACGACACCATGCAGTTCATCAAGCCGGACGTGAGCACCATCTGCGTCGGCCAGGCCGCCAGCATGGGCGCCGTGCTGCTCGCGGGCGGCGCCCACGGCAAGCGGTTCTGCCTGCCTCATTCGCGCATCATGATTCATCAGCCGCTCGGCGGCTTCCAGGGGCAGGCCGTGGACTTCGATCGCTATGCCAAGGAGATCCTGCAGACGCGCTCGCGGCTGAACGAGATCCTCGCCAGACACACCGGCCAGCCGCTGGACCGCATCGAGCGTGACACCGATCGCGATTACTTCATGAGCGGTGCCGAGGCAGCCGAGTACGGACTGATCGACAACGTACTGGCGCAGCGTGTAGGAGTTGCAGCCGGAGCAGGTTCGCCGGCCTGAGGGCTGCGTCGCGAAATGCGATGCCGGTGTTTTGCGCGGGCCCGTGCCCGCATGCTATATACCTGGTCGAGACAAGCAGCGGTGCCTGAACGCAGGTGCGGCAACAGAGGGTGACATGGCCAACGAGACCCGCGGACGGAACGATGACGGCAAGCTGCTCTACTGCTCGTTCTGCGGCAAGAGTCAGCACGAGGTCCGCAAGCTCATTGCCGGCCCCTCGGTTTTCATCTGCGACGAGTGTGTCGAGCTGTGCAACGACATCATCCGCGAGGAACTCGAGGACCGCACCGAGCAGCGCGGCACCAAGCTGCCGAAGCCGCACGAGATCAAGACCGTCCTCGACGAATACGTGATCGGCCAGGAGCGCGCGAAGAAGGTGCTCTCGGTGGCGGTGTACAACCACTACAAGCGCCTCGAGAACCGCGCCAGCGAGTCCGGCAAGAAGGATGTCGAGATTGCCAAGAGCAACATCCTGCTGATCGGCCCGACCGGTTGCGGCAAGACGCTGCTTGCCGAGACATTGGCTCGTCTGCTGAATGTGCCATTTACAATTGCCGACGCCACGACGCTGACCGAAGCCGGTTACGTGGGCGAGGATGTCGAGAACATCATTCAGAAGCTGCTGCAGAAATGCGATTAC
>JADZBS010000050.1 GCA_020851975.1 Gammaproteobacteria bacterium
CGGGTGCCGAGCGCGCGGCGTACCGGGGCGACGGCCTTCATGGCCGGGTGGAAGTCCGGTGCGAACAGGAAGGCGAAGCCGCAGCGCTCCAGGCAGGCGAGCGCCCCGGCCGGATCGCGGCAGAGCCCCACACCGAGCGCCTCCAGGACATCGGCGCTGCCCGAGCGCGAGGACACCGACCGGTTGCCGTGCTTGACCACCGGCACGCCGCAGGCCGCCGCGAGCAGTGCCGCGCCGGTGGAGATGTTGAGGCTGCCCGAGGCGTCCCCGCCGGTGCCGACGACATCGAGGGCCTCCACCTGCGGGGGCAGCGTCACGGCGCAGGCGAGTTCGCGCATGGCCGAGGCAAAGCCGCGTACCTCGGCCGGGGTCTCGCCCTTGCTGCGCAGGGCGGCGAGCACGGCGCCAGCCAGCGCCGGGGGGAGCGTCGCATCGGCGAGCGCGCGCATGAGCGACGCCGCCTGTACTTCGTCGAGATCCTCGCGGGCGAGCAGGCGCACGAGCAGTGCCGTGACCGTGGTGCTCACCGGGGACCGAACCTCAGGAAATTCTCCATGAGCCGGTTGCCCTCGGGCGTGAGCACGCTCTCCGGGTGGAACTGCACGCCCTCGAGCGGCAGCTCACGGTGGCGAACCCCCATGATCTCGCCGCGTTCGGAGCGGGCGGTGACCTCGAGCACCGCCGGCATGGAGCCGTCCTCGGCCGTGAGCGAGTGATAGCGCCCCGCCTGGAAGGGATCGGGCATCCCGGCGTACACGCCGCGGCCGTCGTGGTTCACCTGCGAGGTCTTGCCGTGCATCAGCCGCGGCGCCGAAACGATCTGCCCGCCGAAGTGCTGGACCAGGCTCTGGTGGCCGAGGCACACGCCGAAGAGCGGTACCCGTCGCTCGAAGGCCGCAATCATCGCCAGCGACACGCCGGCCTCGTCAGGGCGGCCCGGACCGGGCGAGATGCACACGTGCGTCGGTGCCAGATCGAGGGCCTGCGCGACCGTGATCTCGTCGTTGCGAAAGACGCGCACGTCGGCGCCGAGCACGAGGAAGGCCTGCACCAGGTTGTAGGTGAAGGAGTCGTAGTTGTCGATCAGCAGGAGCTTCGGTGTCATAGCCCGGCCTCCGCCATGGCGAGCGCGCCGCGCAGGATGGCGCTCTTGGCCAGCACCTCCTGATATTCGTTCTCGGGCACGCTGTCGGCGACGAGGCCGGCGCCGGCCTGGTAGCTGTAGCGGCCGTCGCGGAACACCAGCGTGCGGATGGTGATCGCCTGGTCCATGTCGCCGTTGTTCGCGAAGTAGCCGACGGTCCCGGCATACAGGCCGCGCCGCACGGGCTCGAGTTCGTCGATCAGCTCCATCGCCCGCACTTTCGGCGCCCCGACCAGCGTGCCGGCGGGGAACGCGGCGGCGAACAGGTCGAAGGCGTCGCGCCCCGGCGCCAGCCGGCCCTCGACACCGCTGACGATGTGCATCACGTGTCTGTAGCGCTCGATCGCCTTGTAGGGCTCGACCCGCACCGAGCCGGCCACGGCGACGCGCCCGAGGTCGTTGCGCGCCAGATCCACCAGCATCACGTGCTCGGCATTCTCCTTCTCGTCCGCCTCGAGCGCCGCCTGCAGCGCCAGGTCCTCCTCACGGTCGGCGCCGCGCGGCCGGGTCCCGGCAATCGGCCGCAGCGACGCCTTCCCGCTGCGCAGGCGCACCAGCGCCTCGGGCGAGGAGCCGGCCACCTGGATGTCGCCGAGGTCGAGGTAGAACATGTAGGGCGACGGGTTGAGCAGCCGCAGCGCGCGATAGGTCTCGAAGGGCGACAGCGAGCAGCGCCCCGAGAAACACACCGAGAGCACCAGCTGGTAGACGTCGCCGAGGCGGATGTAGTGCTTGGCGCGGTCGACGGCGGCGCGGAACTCCTCGCCCGAGAAACTCGGCGCGGCCGCGCTCGACACCGTGGCAGGGGCAGCCGGCGGCAGCGCACCGCGCAGCAGCCGCAGGATTTCGCCACGCAGCCGCTCGCGCGCGGCGGGGCTGCCGGCGTGCAGGAGCGCGATGCGTCGCGTGAGGTGGTCGAACACCAGCATCGACTCGGTGGCGAGATAGGCTGCCTGCGGCACTTGCGGGCGCGCGGCGCCGGCGGGCGGCTGACGCAGGCGTTCGAAGTGGCGCACCACGTCGTAGCCGGCCACGCCGACGAGTCCGCCGGTGAAAGGCAGCTCGGGAATCTGCGGTTCGAGCCGTGGTGTGTCGGCCAGCGCGGCACGCAGGGCATCGAGCCATGCCGCACCGTTCGCAGGCAAGGGGCCTGCCACGCCGTCGCGGGTCAGGCCGCACTCGTCGAGGCGCAGCTCGCGTGCCGCGCCGAAACCGAGAAAGGAATAACGCGCCAGCTGGAAACCGCTCTCCACGCTCTCCAGCAGGAAGCGTGGGGCGAGCGGCCCGAGCTTCAGGAAAGTGGACACCGGGGTGTCCAGGTCGGCGGCGATGTCGAAGGGACCCTGCATGTTCCGGTACTCGTTCCTGATGAACCGTCACGTTTCTTCCGGGCAACAAAAAACCCACCCCGCTCGCGCGAAGGTGGGTCATTGGCCGGACGACAACGAGGCGCTAGCCAGCAACCCCCTCCGCGGAGAGGATCCACCACCAGCAGGCCTTGGGCGTCACGGCGAACATGCGGCCAGTATCCACGCGCGGTGCCGGGTGGTCAAGAAATGCGCCGATGGAGACCCGTGGCGACCGGGCCGCTGGCGCTGCCGTCACAGCCCGTACCAGGCCGGGATCAGGAAGCTGAAGGCGAGCCACATGATCAGCGTCAGCGGCACGCCCACGCGCATGAAGTCCGCAAAGCGATAGCCGCCGGCGGTCATCAGCAGCATGTTGCCCTGGAAGCCGATGGGAGTGGCAAAACTCATGTTGGCCGCGAAGATGGCGGCCACGACGAAGGGCTCGGCCGGGACACCGAGCTGGTGCGCCATCCGGATCGCGATCGGCGTGGCGATCACCGCCACCGTGTGCTTCTCCACCAGGTTGGCGAGCACGATGATCACGAGCATCAGGCCGCTCAGCATCACGCCGACGGGCAGCCCCCCGGCGGCGGCCACCAGCAGCGCCGCCGTGTAGTCGACGGCGCCGGTCGCCGTCAGGGCCTCGCCGAGCGAGAGGCTCGCCACGATCAGCATGATCACCGGCAGGCTCAGCGCCTCGGGCAGGTCGTTCCAGCGCAGGCAGCGCGTGAGCAGCATGCCGCCGACGCCGCACAAGGCGGCGAGCTGCAGCGGCAGCAGGCCCGTCGAGGCGGCCAGCACGACCAGCGCCAGGATGCCGATCGCCCAGGCGGCCCGCTCGGTCTGCGGCAGGTCGATCTGCCCGTCCAGCACCAGGATCGAGCCCGAGGCGCGCAGGTCGCGCAACGCCCGGCGCGTGCCCTGCACCAGCAGCACGTCGCCGGCACGCAGGGTGAATCCGGCCGCCGACGGGTCGATGCCGCCCTCGGCACCGCCGCGATGGATCGCGAGCGGCAGCAGCCGGTACACGCGCAGGAACTCGGCGGGATCGAGGGGGCGGTGATCCAGGGCCGAGCCGCGGGTGATCACCACCTCGGCGAGCTGCTGGCCCTCGGTCGACAGCGGCACGGCCTCGCTCACGGGGCGATCGAGGTCACTCGCATTGAACAGCGTGGCGCCCAGCGCCTGCTCGAACTCCTTGAGGCGGTCGGGCGTGTCGCGCACGGCGAGCCGGTCCCCGGCGTGCAGGCGCACGTCGGGGCCGGGACCGAGCGTCAGGTCGGGGCCGCGCTGCACGCCCTGCACGCTCATGCGGCCCTGGGTCCGGGCGCGGACCTCGCCGAGCGTGCGACCGTGGGCGAAGCTCGCCTCGTTCACGTGGAGCACGGCGTCGAAAACCCGCGGTGAGGTGTCCTGCATCGGCGCCTGCCGCTTCGGCAGCAGCCGCGGGGCGACGAGCCAGAGGAACAGCAGGCCGAGCAGGCCACCGCCGGCCGCCGGGATGGTGAAATCGAACATCTTCAGCTCGACGCCGAACTCGTAGGCGATGCCGACCGCCAGGATGGTGGTGCCCGAGCCGATGGTGGTGGCGATGGCGCCGATCGCCACCGACATGCCCATCGGCATCAGCACGGCCGACGGCGGGATGCCGGCGCGCAATGAGCAGGCGACCAGCACCGGCATGAGCATCACGATCTGCGGCGTATCGTTGGTGAAGCCGCTCGCCAGCGCGGAACCGAACAGCGTGAGCCCGAGCGCCAGGCGCGGCCGCGTGGTCCAGGTGCGCGCGAGCGAGGTCACCAGCGGCTGCAGCGCCCCGGTGCGTTCCAGCCCGAAACACACCACCAGCAGCGCGCACACCGTGACGAGGGCGCTATGGCCGAAGTTCGCGAAGAACGTCGCCGGTGCCACGCCCTCGTGCGGGAAGACGTAGAACATGATCACCAGCAACAGCAGCACGCCGAGACTGGTGGCCTCGGTCCGCGCAAACTCGCGGGCGAAGGCGTACAGGGCCCCCACCGTCAGGACGACGACCGCGAGCGCGTGCAGATCGGGGGCGGGCGGCATGTGTACGGTCCTGTCCTCGCCGCTTCCCGTGGTCTACAGCCCGTAGATCCAGGACAGGACCAGCGCGAGCAGCGGCAACATCACCGCCACGAGCGGGATGCCGATGCGCCGGTAGTCCGCGGCGGCATACCGGCCGGCGCCACGGATCATGGTGTTGGTGGCATAACTGGTCGGGGAGACGAACGTCATGTTCGCAGCATAGATCACGGCCAGCACGAACGCCTCGGCCGGCACGCCGAGCAGGCCGGCCATGCTGACCCCGACGGGCACGCTCACGACGGCCGCTGCGTTGCTCGGCACCAGGTTGGTGAGCAGCACGACAGCGAGCATCATGCTGGCGAGCACCAGCGGCACCGGCAGCAGCTGCGTGAACCAGACGATCGCTCCGGCCACCAGGTCGTCGGCTCCGGTACGGGTCATCGCCACCTGCAGGCAGAGGCTCGCCACGATGACCATGATCAGGTTGATGTTCAGCGCCCGCGTGATGTGCCGCCAGCGCAGGCAGCCGGCCACCAGCATCGCGGCGACACCCATCAGCGTACCGATCGAGATCGGCACCAGCCCGGTGGCGCTCGCGGCCACCACCGCCGCGTAGATCAGGAACGCGGCCGGTGCGCGATCCGTATGCGGCAGCTCGAGGGCACCATCGAGCACCAGCGTGGTGCCGCTGCGGCGCAGGCCGGCGATGGCCTCGCCGGAACCCTGCACGAGCACCACGTCACCCGCGCGCAACCGCACCTCGGAGCCTCCGCCCGCCACGCGCGCGGCCGACCGTCCCCGGTGCAGGGCGAGCGGCAGGAGCTGGTAGGTGGCGACGAACTCGGCCGGATCGAGCAGCCGCTGGTACAGGGGCGAGGCGCGGGTGATCACGACTTCGGCGAGCTGCTGGCCGCCGGTGGCGAGCGGGACGAGATCGCTCACCGGCTGGTCGAAGTTGGCGACATTGAAGAGTGTCGCCCCGAGCAGCGTCTCGAACTCCTTGAGGTTCTCGCGGCTGTCGTGCACGTAGAGCCGGTCGCCGGCCTGCAGGCGCAACGACTCGTGCGCGGCGGTCACGAAACCCTCGCCGCGGCCGATGCGTTCGATGCGCAGGCGCCGCTGCGTGCGGGCCACCACCTCGGCGACCGTACGGCGGCTGGCGAAGCCCTCGGCGTTGACGTGCAGCACCGCCGCGTACAGCCGCGGCGCCTTGGTTTCCACCAGCGGTTGATGTCGCGGCAGCAGTCGCGGTGCGGCCAGCCAGACGAACAGCAGCCCGGCACAGCCGGCGATGGCCGCCGCGGGCACCAGGTCGAACGTCCCGGGAGTCGCCACGCCGAGTCCGCCGGCGACGCTGATCGCGAGCACGTTCGTGGAGGTGCCGATCGTGGTCGCCATGCCGCCCACGAACACGGCGTAGTTGACCGGCAGCAGCACCTGCGACGGCGAGCGCCCACCGCGCGCCGTGGAGGCGAGCAGCACCGGGAGCAGGATGGCCATGAGCGGAGTATCGAAGATGAAGGCGCTCGGCAGCACCACCAGCGCCATGCACGCTGCGAGCGCCGTGCGCGACCCGAGGTCGCCCGCGAGGCCGATCAGCCGCGCCAGCGGCTGCAGGGCGCCCGTCACTTCCAGGCCCTTGACCAGCACCAGCATGGCGCACACCGTCACCAGCGCTTCGTGGCCGAAATTGGCGAAGAAATCCGCCATGGTCACGCCCGGATACGGCCAGACGTAGGAGCCGATGGCGAGCACCATGAGCACCAGGAAACCGGTCGTCTGGTGCGCCATGCGCTCGCGGCCGAACAGGTAGAACGCGCCCGCGACCAGGCCGAGCACCACCAGCGCATGCACGTTGGGCCACACGGGCAACGGAACTTCCTTCTGCTTCTTGGTGTGGCTGCGGACCAGACCCGCGCGCCGCGGCGGCCGCCACGCCTGCGGCCGGGAATCGGCCCGAAGCTATAGCACGACCGTCGCCGCGCGGACAATGGCGGCGTGCCAGTTCGGTATTGCCGGCTGGAATATGGCCGGGCTCAGGGGCGGTTGCGCGCCACCGCCCAGGTCGTGCGCAACAGCCGGCGGAACACCGCCACGGGCAGCGCGCGCGCCACGCCGTCGCCGCAGGTGGCGACGGTGTCGGCCCAGCGCAGGACGGGCAGAAGGTTCAGGTAGGCCGGCAACGGACGGCGCGCGGCGCGGCGGGGAAGCAGCGCATAGGGCGAGAGCACGAGCAGGTGGCGATGGCGCAGGCCGGCCCGGCGCAGGAGGCGACGCGCGTGTTCATCGCCGAGGCTGCGGCTCAACGTCGATTCGATGTCGCGCAGGGCGAGGCCCGGGAACGGGCCGCGCTGGCGCGCCAGCGCATTGGACTCGCGCAGCAGCAGCCGGCGCACCATGCCGAGCCAGCGCATCGCGAGGCTCGCGCTCGGGAATGCCGCCGGGTCGAGCCCCCAGCGGTCGACGAGATCGCCGATGCCGGTGACGTGCAGCGCGAGGCGGCGGTTCACCAGCGCATCCTGTGCCAGCTCGGGCGACGTCCAGTCGAGCTGGTCGACGAGGTTGTCGGCCAGTCGCAACCCGGCGGCGAGCAGCCGGCGCAGTTCCTGCAAGGCGGCCGCCGGTGATGCGGCACCGAGTTCGTCCAGCGCCAGGCGCAGTGCCGGCCAGGCCGTCTCGGCGCGCGCCTCGAAGAGCGAGGCCGGCAGCACGGCATCGCCGCGTTCGTGGCCGGCGAGCGCGCAGGCCGGCCGCGTGGTGTGCTGGAACACCAGGTGCACACCGGCATCGTGGTAGGCGAGGCTCGTCAGCCCCTGCCACAACCTCAGCGGATCGCCGGGCCAGTCGCCCTCGCCGCGGCCGTCGGGTCTGCGCAGCGCGAGCATGAGGGCGTCGGGCACGCGCAGCGCCACGCGCGGCCGCCCGAGCGCGGCGCAGCTGCGCAGGCGCAGCAGCTCGCCGATCCCCGGGTGATCGGCGCTGACCGAGAACGCGAGACCGCGGGGGACGATGCCGAAGCGCTCGAGCGCCGCCGGCAGGTGGGCCGCGAACCCGCCGACGACCAGGCGCATCTGCTCGCGCTGCGCCATGCGCTCACGCACGCCGCGCTCGAGCACGGAGAGGTCGAGACCGACCTCGGCACCCTGCGCGAGCAGTGGTGCGAGGCGCCGTGCCACCACGGGCACGCAGCGCTCGCCGAGCCAGGCCACATCGCCCGACACGGCAGGAAAACGCAGCGCGTGCTCGCCGGCGAGGCTGCCCACGGCGAGCGGGGCCGGCAGCGCGCCACCCATCGCACCGACGGCCGGATGGCGCAGCAACCAGGCGAATTCCGTCCGCCAGAACGCCTGATCGCGCTCGACCGCGATGGCCGCCTCGAGCAGCTCGGGATCCGGCACCGGGGCGACATCGCACCGGCGCTCCACCGCCGCCAACCGTCGTTGCTCATCGGCCATCGCCGGCATGACGTTCCGCTTCCTGCCGCCCCGGTACCGGCAATCTGACAGACGCGCGCCGGCGGTGTCGCGTCGCATATCGCCGGGCTTCGTGTCGATTCATCGCCCGCAGTGCTAAGATTTCGCTGGTCCCCGCGACGCCCCCAACCCTGCGGGCAGCGAGCCACGGCACCATGTCCGCCTGGAATCCCAGCAACCTCACCGGCCTGCACCCGACGGCCCGCCCGACGGAGAAGCGCGAGGACATCGAGTTCGCCGCCAAGGACGCGCAGCTGCGCCGCGACGTCCACGAACTCGGCGTGGTGGTCGGCGAGCTGTTGCGCGAGCAGTGCGGCGAGGAGCTGTACCAGGCGGTGGAGAGCGCTCGGCGTGCCGCCATCGGCCGGCGCGAAGGCGAGGCCGGCGCCAGCGAGCGGCTGCAGTCCATCCTCGCGCAGTTCACCACCGGAAGCGCGCGCGATTTCGTGCGTGCCTTCTCCATGTTCTTCCAGGTCGTGAACACCGCCGAGCAGGTGCATCGCATCCGTCGCCGGCGCGACTACCAGCTGAGCGCCTCGATCCACCAGCCCGGCAGCATCGCGCAGACCATCCACCGCCTGCGCGAGGGCGGACTCGACCTGCCGGCCACGCAGCGGCTGCTCGCCACGCTGCGCATCGTGCCGGTGTTCAGCGCGCATCCGACGGCACCGACCCGGCGCACGATCCTGCGCAAGCACCAGGCCATCGCCAGGCGCCTGGTGGCGATGCAGAACCCGGGGCTCACGCCGGCGGAGACGGCCTACGCGCTCGACGCCATCCGCACCGAGATCACGACGATCTGGCAGACGGAGGAGAACCCCGTCGAGGCCCGCACGGTGTTCGACGAACTCGAGCACACGCTGTTCTTCATGACCGACGTCATCTACCGCGCCATCCCGGTCCTCTACGAGGCGACGGAAGAGGCCCTGCGCGAGGTCTGGGGCACGAGCGAGCCGGAACCGCCGGCCATGGTGCGCTTCGCGAGCTGGATCGGCGGCGACATGGACGGCAATCCGGACATCACCGCCCGGACCCTGCGCGAGGTGCTGGCACGACAGCGCTCGCTGATCCTCGACCTCTACCACCGCGAGTGCCGCGAGCTGTCGAACAAGCTCTCGCAGAGCACGGCGCGGGTCGGTGTCGACGGCGAAATCCACGAACGCATCCGCGCCTACTCGGGCCATTTCGGCCGCACCATGGGCGCCATCCCCCTGCGCCACCGCGACATGCCCTACCGGGTCCTGCTGCGGCTGATGATGGCGCGGCTGCAGGCCACCCACGACGACGGCAGCTACCCGTACGAGTCCGCGCAGGAGTTCCTCGACGACATCCTGCTGATCGAGCGCAGCCTGCGCCGGAACCGGGGTGCCAACGCCGGGCTGTTCGCCGTGCGCCGGCTGCAGCGACGCGTACAGACCTTCGGCTTCCACCTGATCACGCTCGACCTCAAGCAGAACGCCCTCGCCATCCGTCACGTCGTCGGCCGATGCCTGAACGAACCGGGCTGGCTCGGGATGTCGCCCGAATCGCGCGCCGAGCGGATCCGCATCGCACTCCGGCGCAACGAGTCACCCTGCGACGCCCTCGACAACGAGTCCAAGCGCGCGCTCGCGGTGTTCCAGGCGGTCGCCTTCTGCCGGCGGAAGTACGGCAGTCGCGCCATCGGCCCGTTCATCGTCAGCATGAGCCACGGCGTCGACGACATCCTCTCCGTCCTGCTGCTCGGCCGCTGGGGCGACCTGCACGGTCCCGGCGGCTCGGTGCCGCTCGACGTGGTGCCGCTGTTCGAGACCATCGAGGACCTGGCCAGCGCCCACGCCACCATGCGCCAACTGCTGCAGGATCCGATCTACTGGGAGCACCTCTCGCGGCGGGAGCGGCGCCAGACGCTGATGCTGAACTACTCCGACAGCAACAAGGACGGCGGGCTCGCCGCGGCGCGCTGGCTGCTCAAGCAGACCCAGTCGGCGCTGGTGCAGGTGCTCGACGACGCCGGCGTGGAGTTCACGCTGTTTCACGGCCGGGGCGGCAGTGTCAGCCGGGGCGGAAGCAAGACCCACGCCGCCGTGCTCGCCTCGCCACCCGGCGCCGTGCGCGGCCGGCTGCGGGTGATCGAGCAGGGTGAGCTGGTGAGCGCCAAGTACGGCACACGCGGCGTCGCCATCCGCACGCTCGAGCAGGCCATGGGCTCGGTCGCACTCGCCACCGGCTTCGCGCAACACGCGACGTCGGCCGAAGCCGCTGGCTGGCACGACCTCATGGAGGCCCTCGCGCGCGCCAGCCGGGAGACCTACAAGGCCCTGGTCTACGACTCGCCCGGTTTCTACGAGTATTTCAAGCACGCCACGCCGGTGGATGTCATCGAGGTCATGCAGTCGCGGTCCGGGCTCGACCTCGAGCCGCACGAGAGCATCGACAACCTCAAGGGTGTGCCCTGGGTGGCGGCCTGGACCCAGAGCCGGCTGATGCTGCCCGGCTGGTACGGCATCGGCTCGGCACTGGAAGCCGTCACCCGGCAGTTCGGTGCGAAGATGCTGCGCGAGGCAGCCGACCAGTGGTACTTCCTGCAGGCCCTGCTCGGTGACCTGGAACTCGTGCTCGCCAAGGCCGACCTCGGCATCGCCGAGCACTATTCCACGCTCGCCGGCGAGCTGCACGCGCGCTTCTTCCCGGATCTGCGCGCGGAGTTCGAACGCTCCGTCGCGAGCCTCCTCGCCCTGCGCGGCCAGACGGTACTGCTCGAGCACAACAACACGCTGCGCCGCTCGATCCGGCTGCGCAATCCCTATGTCGATCCGATGAACCTCCTGCAGATCGAGCTGCTCGGCCGCTGGCGCGCCGGCGGGCGGCAGGATGCCGCCCTGCTCGACGCCCTCGTCTCGAGCATCAACGGCATCACGCGCGGCATGCAGGACTCCGGCTGACCGACGGGGTCGCGATGAGCAATGCACTCCCCGATCACGGCGGGTTGTCGTACCTCTTCCTCACGCTCGCCGCCGCGCATCTCGGCCTCGGGGTCTGGGGCTGGCAGCGGTGGTCGCAGGCGGGGCGGCCGGTTGCCCTCCTGCTGGTGCTGGTGGCCGCCACGCTGCTCTCCTACGACAACCTGCGTCTCGGCGTCGGTCGCTTCCTCGGACCCGGGGAGACGCTCCAGGCGCTGAGCGTGCCGGCCTTCGTCTGGCACTGGAGCATGCTGCCGCTGCTGGTGATCGCAGCCGGCTCGGTGGCGCGCGCCGCCGGCCTCGATTGGGCGCGTCCGAAGGCAGTCATGGGCCTGTTCTGCCTCGCCGCCGTCGGCCTCGCCGCCCACGACATCCCGAAGATCTTCGACCTCGACCTGCGCGTGGCCTGTCTCGCCGACACCGTGCGCTACACCACCACGGTGCCGGCCGACCAGCTCTGCGGGCCGGGCGAGGAGCCCTGGAGCAGCAGCGCCGGCGCGCCGGTGGTAGCCATCGTCACCAACCTTGTCGTGCTCGGCGTCGGCATCGCGCTCTGGGTGGCGCACCGCTGGCCCTGGCTCGCCCTCGGCGCCGCCGCGATGTTCCTGGCGGCGGGGGCCTTCGCCGGCTCGGCCTGGGCGTTACCGGTCGCCAACGTCGGTGAACTCGTCTTCACCCTCGGTCTCATCGTCACCGCGGTCCGCTTCGGGCGTCCCGCCCGGCGTCGCGGTTGAACAGGGACTGCGCTGCCTTCCCCCAGAAACGACGGAGGCCGCGCCAGGCGCGGCCTCCTGCCGGTCACGATCGTCGGCGCGTCGGCGTCAGTAGCGGAACGCGACGTCGTAGTTGGTGGTGATGGTGTAGGCGGTCTGCGTCGCGTGCGCCTGCACCGAGCCGCGCGACGGGTTGTTGTCGTCGCCGCGGGCCTCGAGGATCTGCGCGATGTTGCCCGGCACGGCGCCGAACACCACCACGTTGCCGCTCAACCCGTAGAGGCCCTGCTCGAAGCCGACCAGGCCGCCGAAGGCGTGGCTGGGCTGCTGGTAGCTCGCTGCCGTGCCATCCACGGGGCCCTTGATGAAGCCGGCGCCGCGCAGGTGCTTCCAGATCTTGCGCGACTCCTGGGTGTTGTTGGTGCTGTTCCAGCCACCCTGGATCACGCCGTTGCCGTTGCCGTTGTCGGCTGCGACCCAGGTGCCCGGGAAACGCGTCGAGGCGGCCGGGTCGTCGCCGGGCATCACGCCGTAGCGGTCCTGGTAGGCGAGGATTGCCGCGGTGATGCCCTTGTAGTCGTTCTCGACCTTGCTCACCTTGGCGTTGGTGATCATTTCCTGGCCCTTCAGCACGCCACCGATCAGCAGCCCGATGATGACGAGCACGATGGCGATCTCGACCAGCGTGAAACCCTGCTCCCTGCGCATTGCACCCATGTGTTGTCTCCTTGGCGGGTCAGGTTGCAGGCACCCAGACCCGCAACTCTGAGGCACGATTCTGGCGGGCCTACGCTGCGCCTTCTGTAAAACCGGTCACACTTTGACAAATCGCGATCCGGCTCAGGGCAGACGACCGGCCGCCACGAGCTGTCCGTAGAGCGCTCCGGGCGAGACCCAGGTCACGATGTCGTCGAACTCGGCACCCGCCGCCTGCGCCTGGCTGCGCGCGACGAAGACGATGTCGGCCGCGACCGGGTAATTGCGTCCGGACGGTCCGCCACCGAGCGTGGCGCCGACGTTCTCCTGCTGGTCGGCCGAGGTGAAGCTCGCCCAGTCCTTGCCCATCGCCAGCAGCACCGCCGGCGCCGTGGCGACAACGGTGGTGGCGCTGCCCGAACAGGCCGTGGCCGAGGAACCGGCAGCCGTGCTGCACACCACGAGGTCCGGCGCCAGCGTGGCGACCGTCACGTCGCGCATCTCGCCGGGCACGACGAAGTCCCAGCGGCTGTCGCCGTCGGCATCGGCGCGGCTCACCGAGTAGCGCACCGCATTGCCCCAGGCATCGAGCAGCAGCTGGTCCTCGTTGCGCGCGCCGGTGAGGCCGAGCGTGGCGGCCGGCACGAAGCCGTGCTGCGCACTGCAGCCGCTGCCCGTCGCTGCGGCGAGTCCGTTGCTCCCCGGAGTCGCCGGGCAGGGCAGGGCATCGTGCGCCAGCGCGTAGCCGGCCAGCGCTGCGCGGATCTCCTCCAGTTGGCGCGCGGTGCCGTCGAAGCGCTGCTGGTCGATGCGCGCGGACAGGGGCATGACGAGCCCCGCCAGCAGCAGGCCCATGACCAGCAGCACGACGGCGAGTTCGAGGAGACTGAAGCCGCGCTGGTGCGCGGGGCGGTGGTCAGGTTCCCGGTTCAGCATGGCGCCACGCTCAGGGTTGCATCGACGCAGACGACGATGTCGTTGAAACCGCTGCCGGCAGGGGCCGATTCGTAGTCGCCATCGCCCGCGGCATTCGGGTGGTTGACGGCGTTGCGCCCCTCGAGGTAGTTGCCGATCACATCGCGCGTGTCGGCGTCGGCCGGCGGCGCATCGCGGACCTGGCCGAGGGCGGCGAGGCGCGTGCCGGCGAACATCACCACGGCCGCGAAGCTGCCGCCGCCGTTCAGGCGCAGGCAGGTGCCGCAGCTCGAGTGCGGCGTGGCATCGGGCCGGAAACTGTCGGCCACGGCGTAGAAGAGATGATCCTTCCAGTAGCGCCACGTGGCCAGCATGGCGGGCGTCCACTCGGGTACCGCCGCGCTGTCGCAGTCCGTGAGCACACGCGCCACCGGGTTGCCCGTGCTGGCATTGCTGTCGCCCACGCCGTCGGGCAGGCGTCCGCTCAGCGCGCCAAGGAGCGCATCGTCATAGGCAACCTCGCTGCGGTAGTCGGCGAGGTCGACCGGTGCCGGCCAGGGCAGGCGCCGGTCGCCGGCACCGCCCGGGTTGCGACGGCCGTAATCGGCGAGGCACTTCGCCGCCGCCGTCGTGAGATCACGCAACCGGGTCGCGACGTCGGCGCGGCGCATCAGCCGCTCCTCGATCTCGGCGCGCGTGATGACGATGAGCTGGTCGTCGACGGTCTCGCCGGCGGCATCGGTCGCGATGATGTCGTCGATCGCATCGGGCGCTGCGGCCAGCGTGGCGTTGTCGATGCCGCTGGCGGCATCGCGGTCCAGGTAGTTGCCCGCGGTGTGGTTTCCCGAGCACTGCGCCACGCCGGCGCCGAGCGCGGTGCGCACCTGGCCGGGCAACGCCGCGCCGGGCGCGAACACCACGGCAACGGCGCGTTCCGCCGGCACGGCACCGGCGAGCACGGTGGCGCCATCGGCGGCGAGCACACGCAACTGCCCGTTGACGTCGGTGTTGATCAGTTCCGGCAGGGCCGCGCTGGCGTGTTTCCAGCCCCCCGAGACGGCGTACCACAGGCACTCGCCGGTCGCAGCCCTCCCCGGCGCGATGCCGAGCGTCTTCCACGGCAGCCGTCCGATCACGCTGCGGTAGCGGGCGAGGCAGGCGCCCTGGTGGGCCTCGCCTTCCGCCGTGCTGCCACCGGCATCGATGTCGGGACAGGGCAGCAGCCCCCAGGCGCCTGGCACAACCGCATCGCTGGTGAGCGCGTAGCCGAGCAGGGCCTCCTTCGCCTCCGCCAGCGCCGCGGCCGAATCGGCGATGCGCTGGTGGCCCGCCGAGCGGCGTGCCAGCTCGCGCGCGAGCAGGGCCGCCACGCCGAGCACCACGATGAGGAGCATGATCATCAACGCCGCGCCCTGCTGGCGCAGCGGCGTGCCCGCGAAACCGGACGGCCTGGCCTGCGTGTGCATGGTGGACCCATGCGCCTCACTGCGCCGCTGCAGGCGCCGCATCGACGGGTCCGGCAGCGGCCGCCGCGACCACGGCATCCCCGACAGGCTGCGCGGCAGCTGCGGGCGAGGGCTCCGCCCCGGCTGGCACCGGCATCGGTGCCTGTCCGCAGGTCGCGCAGTCGTGCACCGTTCCGGTCGCCGGCTCCCAGGCCTGGCCGGGTTTCAGGCGGGCGCTCGCGCCATCGCGCCCGACCTCGAGCGTGACCCGCTGCTGGCGGTCCGGGCCGCTGCGCACGCGCACGGCCTTGCCGAGCGCGGTGGCTGGCTCGCCATTGATCCACACCAGCGGTTCGCGGCCACCGCGCACGACACCATTCAACACCAGCCGGCGGACCGGCAGCTTGCGCGCCGGCAACAGGTCGGCCGGCAGCCCGGTGTCCGACGTCGCAGCACCGCGGCGCTGGTCCAGGTCCTGCCGCTGCTGCGGCGTGAGGAACAGCCGGCCGATCGCCGCGTCCGCACCGGGCGCCTTCCCCGGCGGTTGTGCGAGCGCCGTGGACAGCAGCACGACGACGAGAGCGGCGGTGCGCAGAACGACAGTCTTCATTCCCCGCCCTCCATGGCGAGCATCGCGCCCGGCAGCTGGATCGAGTACCAGTGCAGCTGGCAGGCGGCGGTGACGTTGGCCTTGTCCGGCTGCGGCGGCTGGTCGGCCGCGACGCGCTCGAGGGTGCAGCCTGCGACCCCGAGCAGCCCCGGTGCCTGCTCGTGCAGCCGCTCGACGAGACGCAGCAGATCGAGTTCGTGCACCAGACCCGCCTGCAGGTCCATCGGTGTCACCAGCACCGGGGCGGTGACGTCCGGCACGAGGTAGGAGGCTGCGAACGGCTGGCGCGGCGCGGCCGTGAAGCGCAGGTAGGGCAGTTGCAGGGCGGTGGCGCCGTCGCGCAGGGCCTGCGTCCACGCCAGGCGCTGCTCCTCGCCGACGATGCCGGCCTCTGCCAGCGCTGCGTACCGGTCGGCGAAGCGCTGACGTGCCGCCAGCCGCTCGCCGAGTTCGCGGCGCTGCGTCTCCAGACCGGCGAGCTCGCTGCCCTGTACCGCCGCCCGTGCCGCCATGTCGCCGCGCAACCAGGCGCTGGCGATCAACGCCGCCACGGCAATGGCACACAGCACCAGCCGCAACATCGTCCCGGCGGTCAGGTAGCGCCAGTCGATGTCACGCACGCTCATGGCCTGCCCTCATGACGACCTCCAGCGTGAAGCGGGCCTCGGCCGGCTCCTGGCCGCGGGTGACCTCGCCGCTCAGCGTGGCGCCGGAACTGACGTCGAGCGGCAGTTCGCGAGGAGTAACGGTCCTGATCTCCGGATCCTCGCGCAGCGCCTCGACCAGTGCCTCGACCTCGTCGAAAGCCGGCGGATAGTCGCCGGTGAACGGACGCACGCGCCCGCGCAGCGTCACCCGCACGTCGTCCGGCGCGCGCCCATCCGGCCCGGCTCCGGACTCCGCCTCCTCGTCTCCGGTCTCCTCGCCGGCGTCTTCGTCGGTCGCCGACGGCACCGTCGGCGCGGGTCCGGCGCGCCACTCGATGGCATCGAGCTGGATGTGGGGGCGCTGGCTCACCGCCGCGCCGATGGCAGCGAGGATCGTTCGCGGGTCGGCATGCCCACGATCGAGTGCGTCGTAGGCAGCCACGACCTGCTGCATCTCGAGCGGATCGACGCCGGCCGGCTGGGTCTCGTCACCTCCGGGCAACACGGCCCCGAGTTGCTGAGCCGCACCTGCCGCGTCGACGAGCGATGCCCTGGCGTCGAGGATGTGCAGTGCGTTGTGCAGCGTGCCGACAAGTGCGGCGCCTGCCAGTGCCACGCAGGCCACCTTGCCGAAACTGCGCAGCCGGTACAGGTCGAAGCGGTGCCGCCCGGCTGCCGGCAGGAAGCTTGCGGCAGCGCCTGGTGCGCGCAGGAGCTCGATGAAGATCCGCTCCGTACGCGCGGCGTCGAGTGGTGCACGCAGGCGCAGGCGCCGGGCCAGCGCAGCGACATCGAGCCGGTGCAACCGCCAGCCCTCGCCCCGGCCACCGCCGGCATCGAGCAGGGCATGGTCCGCGTCCGCCAGCACGAGATCGAGCGGGGTAGCCGCGCTCGGTTCGAAGCTCGGATCAAAGTAGCGCAGGCTCTCCTCGATCTGGCGCATCATCACGCCGGCGTCTTCCAGCGCGGCATCGGCCGATCCGCGCAGGCGGCGGCTGCCGGCGAGCACTCCATCGACGAACAGGCTGTGTTGCTGGCGGCCATTGCCCCGGCGCAGCACCAGCATCACGAACGGCGCGGCGAGCAGGGCCGGATCGATCAGGCGTGCGGTGAGCAGCGCCGGGCTCCAGACACCCGCCACCGGCAGGTGCGCGGCAGCAAGCCGCTCCAGCACCACGCGCACCGGCTCCGGTCGCGTCAGCCCGGAGAGCAGCACCCGATCCTCCGCCGGGCTGGACGGACTGCGTCCCTGCAGTTGCGCCGCACGCAGCGTGGTGCGCGGGAAGCGTCGCGCGAGCTTGCGCTCGACCAGCTGCTGCTGGTCGCGGCGGCCGAGGCGCGCGACGGCATCGCGCACGTGCTCCTCGTCGATCATGTCCACCAGCACGGCCACCGGCCCCTCGGCCAGGTGGCCGAGTTCATCGACGATGGCCGTCGGGTCCTCGCCCACGGCGGTGCGCACCGGGCTCTCGGCGAAAGCCGTGTCGTGCCAGCTCCACAGCGAGCAGCCGGCAGAACTCAGGTAAACGATGTGCTCCACGTGCATCAGCCGCATCTCCTGCGATCGTCGGGCCGGGGAGGGTTCATGGCCGGCTCACGGCGCGAGGTTGCCGATGGTGTCGTAGATCGGTCCGAGCACCGACATCATCACCCAGCCGAGGATCAGGCCGAGGATCACCGTCATCGCCGGCTCGATCAGGCTCTGCAGCCGTTCCACGGACTCCTCGACCTCACGGCTGTAGAAGTAGCTGACGTTGAGCAGCGCCTCCTCGAGCTGGCCGATGTCCTCGCCCATCTTCACCATGCGCACCACCAGCGGCGGAAACAGGTCCGTGCGACCGAGCGCGGCGCTCAAGCTGTTGCCCTGCTCGACGAGGCCGGTGGCCTGCTCGAGCGCCTCGGCCACGACGGCGTTGCCGGCCAGGTCGCGCGAGGTCCGCAGCGCCTCGACGATGGTGATGCCCGAGGCGTACATGATCTGGAAATAGGTGACGAAGCGGCTCATCACGATCTTTTCGAGGATCGGCCCGAGCAGCCAGACCCGCAGCTTCAGCCGGTCGAGCGCGCGGCGCGCGCGCAGGTCGTGCGCCACCATCACCCGCAGCCCGACGACGGCCGCGACAGGCACGGCGAGCACCAGATACCACCAGGCCATCAGGAATTCGGACACCGCGATCAGCATGCGCGTGTGCAGGGGCATCTCCTGGCCCATGTTGCGCAGGAACTCGCCGAGCTGGGGCACGACGTAGAGCATGAGGAAGAACACCACGCCCATCACCACCGTGCCGACGAAGGCGGGGTACAGGGTGAGCTTCTTCGTCTGTGCTGCCAGTTCGTCCTGCCACTTGAGCGACTCGGTCATCTTGGCGAGCACCGCGGAGAGTTCACCGGACTGTTCGCCGGCGCGGATCAGGCTGACGAACACCCGATCGAAGGTCGCCGGGTAGGCCGCCATGGCCTCCGACAGGCTGCGGCCGCTCTCCACGGCGAGCGCCAGCGAGGCGAGCACGTTGCGAAAGCCGGCGTGCTCGACGCTGTCGCGCAGGTCGCCGAGCGCTTCGAGGATCGGCAATCCCGCCTTGTGGGCCTGGCCGAGGTGAAAGCAGAAGTTGATCAGCTCGCGCCGGGCGACGCGCACACCGCCGCGCCCTGCCCGTCCACGGCCGAGCGGCCGGCAGGCGATGAGCTGCAGGCCGATCTGCAGCAGCCGCGCATCGAGCTCGCCCTCGGTGGACGCGGCGAGTTCGCCGCGCACCACGTGGCCATGCGGGTCCACGGCCCGATAGGCGAAGCCGCTCATGTCGCCACCCCGATGGCGCGCTCGGTCAGGTCGACCACGCGTGC
The DNA here is from genome assembly GCA_020851975.1 of Gammaproteobacteria bacterium. Lineage (GTDB taxonomy): Bacteria > Pseudomonadota > Gammaproteobacteria > Steroidobacterales > QUBU01. Next base: position 18,825 of record JADZBS010000050.1, read on the forward strand.
CACCTCCTCGAGACTCGTGTCACCCGCGAGCACGCGGCGAATGCCGTCCTCGGCGAGCGGCCGGAAGCCGCCGGCGAGCGCGATGGCCCGCAACTCGCCGAGCGAGCGTCCGCCGGCCAGCGCGTAGTCGAGTTCGCGGTCGAAGCGCACGATCTCCATGATGGCGAGGCGCCCGCGGTAGCCCTGCTGCTGGCAGCGCTCGCAGCCGCCTGCCTGGTGCAGCGTGAGGGGTTCCTCGCCGGCCACGCCGAGCAGCCGGCGCTCGATCGCCGAGGGCGCATACGGCGTGCGGCAATCCGGGCAGAGCCGGCGCACCAGCCGCTGGGCGAGGATGCCGATGATGTTGCCGGCGAGGATCGCCGGCCGCAGGCCGATGTCGAGCAGCCGCGGAATGGCGCCGAGCGCGGAGTTGGTGTGCAGCGTGGAGTACACCTGGTGACCGGTCATCGCGGCTCGGAAGGCCATCTCGGCGGTGGCCTCGTCGCGGATCTCGCCGACCAGGATGATGTCCGGATCCTGGCGCATCAGCGAGCGGATGCCGCCGGCAAAGTCGAGCTTCACGGCCTCGCCGAGCGAGGTCTGGCGGATCATCGGGAAGGGATATTCGACCGGATCCTCGAGCGTCATGATGTTGACGGACTCGTCGTTGCGGTCGTTGAGGATCGAATACAGCGTGGTGGTCTTGCCGCTGCCGGTCGGGCCCGTGACGAGGATGACGCCCTCCGGGCGCGCCATCAGCATCCTGAGCAGCGTGAGCTGGTCATCGGCGAGGCCGAGCTTTTCGAGCGGCACCACGCCGGCACGCCGGTCGAGGATGCGCAGCACCACGTTCTCGCCGTGGATCGTCGGCTGCGCGGCGACGCGAAAATCCACGGTGCGCCCGCCGAGATTCAGCGAAATGCGCCCGTCCTGCGGGGCGCGGGTCTCGGTGATGTCCATGCCCGAGAGGACCTTGATGCGCACCACGATCGGCGCCCAGAACTTCTTGTGGACGGTCGACACCTGGCGCAGCACGCCGTCGATGCGGTAGCGCACGCGGATGAAGCCGTCCTCCGGCTCCAGGTGGATGTCGGAGGCGCGACGCTTGACGGCGTCGGCCAGCAGCGCGTCGACGAGCCGCACCAGGGGCTGCGTGACTTCGTCGGCGACGCCCGCCGCCGGCGTGCCAGCCGCTTCCGGGGCGTCGATCTCCTGCAGGATGCCGGCGAGCGAGAACTCGCGGTCGTAGAAGCCGTCGATGGCAGCGAGGATCTCCGCCTCGCTGGCGAGCAGCGTGCGCACCTCGATATGGCCGCCGAGCAGGGCCGCCACCTGGTCGAGCGCCACGACGTCGAAGGTGTCGGACATCGCCACCGTCATGACGCGGGTGTTCGGATCGAAGGCGATCGGCAGCAGGCGCAACCGCCGTGCGACGTCCTCCGGCAGGAGCGCCACGGCATCCGCATCCGGCACGACCCGCGACAGGTCGACGCTCTCGACCCGCAGCATCTCGGCGAGCACGTCGCGCAGCACCGATTCGCTGATGAGCCCCAGGCGCACCAGGATCTTGCCGAGACGCTCGTTCTTCTGCTTCTGCTCCGTCAGCGCGACGCGCAGCTGGTCCTGGTTGATCAGGCCCTTCTCGAGCAGGAATTCGCCGAGCTGCCGGCGCGGGGCGCGCCTTTCGGTCCGCGCGCCCGGGGCGGCGGCGCGCGGCTGCTGGCTGGCAGCCTTCTGGATCGCCATGGCGTTCAGTCCGCCGGCGCCTGCAGGGCGGCGAGCCGCGCCTGCGCAGCGCCGGTATCGAACCGCTGGCCGCCGCCGGCCAGGTCGAGGGCGCGGCGGTAGTAGCTCGCCGCGGGCTGGGCCTGGCCCAGCCGGTCGAGGCTCACCGCGAGATTGAAGGCGTAGTCCGGATTGGTGGGTTCGTGGCGCACGGCCTCGAAGAAGGCGAGCTGCGCATCGGTCCAGCGTCCGGCAGCCACGTAGTGCACGCCGAGGGCGAAGTGCAGCGCGGCTGCGGCCGGCTGCTCGCGCAGCAGGGTCTTCAGCTGGCTCTCGGCCCCGGTCGCATCGGCGCCGCCCGGCAGGGCCGAGAGTGCGGCAGCGGCCGTGGCATTCTTCGGTTCCAGACGCTGCACCTGCCGGAAGTAGGCACGCGCCTCCTCGTCGCGACCACCGCGCGCGGCAAGCGCGCCGAGACCGAGCAGCGCATCCACGCTGCCGGGATCCCCGGCGAGAACCTGGCGGTAGATCGCCTCGGCCTGCGCGTCTTCGCCCGCGAGCAGGGCCGCATAGGCGGCGCTCAGTTGCTCATGGCGCGGATCGGTGCCCGAGCCGCGCGTGATCTCGATGGCCGGTGATGCCGGCTCGGCCGCCGCCGTCTCGGCCAGTGCCGGCTGGTCGTACCAGGGCAGCTCCTCGCCGGCGTCCGCCGGGCTCGCCACCGGCGCGGCGGCCGGGCTGCGCCGCGCCTTCTTCGGCATCGGTGCCGGCGCGGGCGGCTGCGGGTCGGCGACAGGGGCCACCGGTGCCGATGCCAGCGGCACCGCAAACAGGGTCTCGTCCTCCTGGCCTGCGAACTGCCAGGCCAGGAAGGCGCCGAAGGCAACCACGGCCGCGAACAGCGCCAGCAACACCGGCTGCGGGCGGCGCCGCACCGGCCGCGGCACCGGCGCCGGTGCCGGGCGTGTCGGGGCTGCACTCGTGCTGGCACCCGCGGCCTCGATGGCGTCGCTCCAGCGGCGCAGTCCCGTGGTGCCGCCATCGACAGGCAGCGGCTCCGGCGATCGACCGGACTTCGCTGCAGCGGGTTCATCGACCAGCGTCGGACTGGCCAGCCCCTCCACCGGCGGGGCGAGTTCCAGTTCTGGCGCCAGCGAGATCGTGGCTGGTTCACCGGGCTGCGGCACCGGCGCCGCCAGCGCCTGCGTGTCGCCGGCCGCCGTCAGGCGCGAGCGTGCCGGACGCTTGTGCAGGACATCGAGCAACGAGCTCACGGCGCGCTGCTCCCGGCGCCGGCCACGCCTGCCAGCGAGGTCGGCAGCGCGGCGCGCGCCACGGCGGTGTCGCCGACGCCGGCGCCGCGGATCACCGTCGGTCGCAGGAACAGCACCAGCTCGCTCTTGCGCACTGCATCGTCGCGATACTTGAACAGGTTGCCGACGCCCGGCAGCCTGCCGAGCAGCGGGATCTCGTCGCTGTTCTTCTGCACTTCGTCCGTCATCAGGCCACCGATCACCACCGTCTGGCCATCGGCCACCTCGAGCAGCGACTCGATCTCGTTGACGTGGATCTCGGGAACCAGGTTCTCGATGTTGGCTGCGCCTTCGATGAACTGCGGCGCCGGGTCCTTCACGAAACCGAGGATGCGCGTGATCGTCGGGCGCACGTTGAGGCTGACGTTGCCGTTGCCGTTGATCTGGGGCGTCACGCTCATCACGAAGCCGACCGGCACGGTCTTGATCTCGCTGGTGACGATGGTGCGCGGGTTGTTGTTGTCCGTGCCCTCGATCGTCTCCTGCTCCAGGCTGAAGTAGACGCGCTCGTCCACCACCTTGAGCAATGCCGTCTGGTTGTTCAGCGCCATGATGCGCGGGCTGGAGAGCACCCTGGTGTCGCCGAACTCCTGCAGCATCTTCACGGACGCGGAGAAGCCGCTGCCGTCCGGGTCGAAGTTGTTGTAGGTCATCGTGAACACCGGGGGTGCGCCGAGGGTGTCGCCGAGCATCTCGGAGACGTAGGAGATGCCGTCCTGGCCTGCACCGCCGGATGCCGAGACCCGCGCCCAGTCGACGCCGGCCTGGTACTCGTCGCTCAGGTTCACCTCGACGACCGTCACCTCGATCAGCACCTGGCGCTTGGCATTGACCGACACCTCGTCGACGAATGCCTGGACCTGGGCGTGCTGGGCCTGCGTGGCGTGCACGCTGACGACGCCGGCGATCGGGTTGGCGACCACCGGGTCGGTGCCGGCCGCGGCGGCGGTGGCATCGCCGGTCGCGCCCCGGCCGGTGACGATCTGGCGGATGTTGGCCGTGACCAGCGCCCAGAAACTGTTGTCCGAAATGCTCTTGACGGTGGTGCGGGAAATGTTGCCGTTTTCTGTGCCACCACCGGACGACGATGCGGAATCCTCCCCCGCGACGCCGCCCTGGCCGGTGGTGGCGACCTGGGTGGCCACCGTGACCTCGCCTTCGCTGCCGCGGGCGAGGTTGACGTAGTCGATGCGGTAGTTGCGCCAGAACGGCACGTCGGGTGTCACCACGAGGTGGCCCGATTCGAGCTGGTAGCGCAGGCTCACCTGGCGGCTGATGCGGTCGAGGATCTGGGGCAGCGTCTGGTCGATGGCGTTCATCGTCACGTTGCCCTGGATGTCGCCGCTCACGTCCACGTTCACGCGGGCGTCGCGCGCCAGCGCGAACAGCACCTCGCGCACCGGCACGTCGGTGACCACGACGCTGAACGTTGCCGGCCGCGGTGCGGCCACGGGCGGTGGCGGCAGCGGCAGCTGGGTGACCGGTGCGGGGATGCCTTCGCGAGGGACCGCTGTCTGCAGGTGTTCCGGCGCCGGCTCGTACTTCATCAGCGGACCGCAGCCGGCGAGCACCGTGGCGAGTGCCGCGGCCAGCGTGACCGTCGAGCCGCGTGCTGCCGCACCGAAGAGTCCGAAACGCGACTTCGCGCAATGCTGGTCCATGACACCCGCCCGTTCGATGTTGCCATGCCGGTCCCGGCGCCGGACGGCACGATGCCGCGGACACGGGACACTGGCGGGGCGAGCTTCCGGATTTCTGTGATATCCCGGCGTGTCATATGTCACATTCCGCCGCGGGCGGCCGCGCCCGGCCTGGCGTTATGCAAAGCGCGTCTCAGTACCCGGCCGCTCCGTGGCGACCAGCGTGCCGTACAGTACGGCCCCATGATGGGCGCCCTCGGCCGTTTCCTCGAACTGAGCCTGCCGTCGCCGGATGTGGCCCGCTCGCTCGCCTTCTACCAGGCGCTCGGGTTCGCGGAACTGGTCACCGGCGACATCCGCGCCTGGCACTACGCCGTGGTGACCGATGGGGCGATCGTCATCGGCCTGCACGGCGCGGGCATCGCCGAGCCGGCGCTCGCTTTCGTGCGACCGCAGCTCGCCCGCCAGGTGCAGGCGCTGGCGGCGGCCGGCCAGGATTTCGAGTTCGCGCGGCTCGGTGCCGATGAGTTCCACGAGGCCGGGCTGCGCACGCCCGACGGGCAGCTGATCCTCATGCTCGAAGCGCGCACCTTCTCGCCGGGCATCGCCGGTCCCGGACCCGACGCCCTCCTCGGCCAGTGCCGCGAGGTGACGCTCGCCTGCCGCGACGTGGCCGTGACCCAGGACTGGTTCGGGCGCGCCGGTTTCCTGCCGGATGCCGGCGACGAGGCGGTGGAACGGCTGGTGGCACCGGGTATCACGCTCGGCCTGCGTGCCGGGCCGGCGCGACCCGCAGCGACCCTGCGTTTCCACCCCGCCGATCGCGGCGGCGTGCCCGGGCAACTGGCAACGCTCGGTTTCACCACGGTACCCGGCCCGGAGGGCCAGGTGCTCACGGCGCCGGAAGGCACGCGCCTGCTGGTCGGGCGCTGACGGGCGCGACACGGGCAGGCGACGGCCGGGCGATCCGGCTGCCTGGCCGGTCGCCTGGCAAAGGGTGTCGAAGCCCCGGTTACAGCTCGCCGAGCGGCCGGGTGAAGGTGAACTGGGCCGGTTCCACCACCAGCTTCTGGGTGGCCTCGTCGATGTTGCCGCCGAGGGCGCTGAACGGCAGCGTCACCAGCCAGGTGGCCGCGCCGAGCACCGTGGCGCCGAGGCCGAGCGGGCGCACGAGCAGGCCGTCGGCGAACATGGCGGCGAATGTCGGGCGATCGTCGACGTAGCCGGCGGCCAGGGCAGCGGGCGATGCGGCCAGCACCGCGCCGGCGACGGCCGCGGCAACGAGATTCCTGCAGGTCTGCCTCATGGATTGGCCCTCCTTCGCTGAGCCAGCGCAGACGCTAGGCCCGCGCGGCGGCGGTTGTCAACGCAACCCGTCACAGGACAGGGTCGCAGGAGGCCGCCGCAGGCGGGCAGCAACAGGCCGGCGTCACTCCACCGTGATGGTGACCGGCGCCGACAGCACGGGGGGCTCGTGCGGTACGTGGTTGCCGTCGCCGAGCAGCAGCTGCAGGCGGTGCGTGCCGGGGCCGAGTTCGACGGTCGCCTCCGTCTGGGCCTTGCCGAAGTGCAGGTGATTGGCGTCCGTCGGGATGGGCTGGTCGCCCGCCGGCGGATCGACGTCGACCAGCAGGTGATGGTGCCCGGTACCCGGCTCGTGGGTGCCCGCGGGTGCGAGCGACATGCCCTCGATGGCGAACTGCACCGTGACGGGCGAGCTGACGTGCGCGCCGTCGGCCGGACTGACGATGCTGACGCTCACCCCGGCGGGAGCCGGCGTGCGCGGCAGCGCGGCAGGAGCGGCGGCGACCGGCGCCGCGTTGGCTGGCTCTGCCGGTGCGGCCGGTGGCGGCTCGCTGCCGCAGGCAGCGAGACCGAGCGACGACACGATCAGGATGGCGGCGGGCAGGGACTGGCGCATCGGCGCATCTCCTCGGTGATCCAGCCGGCAGTGTAGCGCCGGTGGCGCCGCTACGCCTTGCCGCGCAACTGCTCGATGATCGCCGGGTTCTCGAGCGTCGAGACGTCCTCGGTGATTTCCTCGCCGCGCGCGACGGCGCGCAGCAGCCGGCGCATGATCTTGCCGGAGCGGGTCTTCGGCAGGTTGTCGGCAAAGCGCACGTCGTCGGGCTTGGCGATGGCGCCGAGCTCATGGCCGACCCAGTCGCGCAGCTCCCCGGCGAGCTGCTCGGCCGCCGCACCCGTCGGGCGCTCGCCCTTGAGCACGACGAAGGCACAGATGGCCTCGCCCTTGACGTCGTGCGGGCGCCCGACGACGGCGGTCTCGGCCACGCGCGGGTGGGCGACGAAGGCGCTCTCCACCTCCATGGTGCCGAGGCGGTGGCCGGAAACCTTGAGCACGTCGTCGGCACGGCCCATCACCCAGAAATAGCCGTCGTCGTCGCGGTGCGCGGTGTCGCCGGCGACGTAGTAACGGCCACCGAATTTCTCCCAGTAGGTCCTGATGTAGCGGGCGTTGTCGCCCCAGATGGTGCGCAGCATCGACGGCCAGGGCTTGCGGATCACCAGGTACCCGCCGTGCTCCACGTCGGTGATCTCGCGGCCGTCCTCGTCGACCACCGCGGCGTCGATGCCCGGGATCGGCCGCGTGCAGGAGCCGGGCTTGGTGGCGATGGCCCCGGGGAGCGGGGCGATCATCGTGGCGCCGGTCTCCGTCTGCCACCAGGTGTCGACGATCGGGCAGCGCTCGCGGCCGATGTGCTTGTGGTACCAGATCCAGGCCTCGGGGTTGATCGGTTCGCCGACGGTCCCGAGCAGGCGGAGCTTCGACAGGTCGTACTGGGCCGGGATCACGTCGCCGAATTTCATGAGCGCGCGGATTGCGGTCGGCGCGGTGTAGAAGATCGTCACGCCATGGCGCTCGCAGATGCTCCAGAAGCGCCCGGCGTCCGGGTGCACGGGCGCGCCTTCGTACATGACGATGGTCGCACCGGCAGCGAGCGGGCCGTAGGCGACGTAGGTGTGGCCGGTCACCCAGCCGACGTCGGCCGTGCACCAGAAAACATCGCTGTCGCGCAGGTCGAAGATCCACTGGCTGGTGAGCTTGGCGCCGAGCAGGAAGCCGCCGGTGGCGTGCTGGATGCCCTTCGGCCTGCCGGTGGACCCGGAGGTGTAGAGCAGGAACAGCGGGTGCTCGGCGTCGACGACCGCGGGGGCGCAGCTCTCCGGCTGGCCCGCCGTCGCATCCGACCACCACAGGTCGCGGCCGGCCTGCATCGCCACCGCGTTGCCCGCGTGCCGCAGCACGATGACCTTCTCCACCGTGGGACAGCTCCCGGCGAGCGCCTCGTCGGTGGCGGCCTTGAGTTCGACGAGCCGGCCGGCGCGCCGGCCACCGTCGGCGGTGATCACCAGGCGCGCACCGGCGTCCTCGATGCGTTCCCGGAGCGACTTCGCCGAGAAGCCGCCGAAGACCACGGAGTGCACGGCACCGATGCGCGCACAAGCCTGCATGGCCACGACCGCCTCCGGCACCATCGGCAGGTAGATGACGACACGGTCGCCGGCGCCGATGCCCTGGGCCTGCAGGGCGTTGGCGAGCCGGCAGACGGCGGCGGTGAGTTCGCGGTAACTCAGCCGGCGCACCTCGCCGGGCTCGGACTCGAAGACGATCGCGGTCTTCCCGCCGCGCTCGGCCAGGTGCACGTCGAGGCAGTTCACCGAAGCGTTGAGCCGGCCATCGGTGAACCAGCGGTAGTTCGGCGCCTGCGAGCTGTCGAGCACCGTGGTGAACGGTCGTTGCCAGTCGAGCGTCTCGCGCGCCAGCCGGGCCCAGTAGCCCTCGTAGTCACGCGCCGCCTCGGCAGCAAGCCGCTCGTAGTCGGCCGGGCTGATGCGCGCGGCCGCGGTGAAGGCCGCGGCGGGATTGAACACCCGCGGCTCGTGCAGGATCGACTCGAGGCTCTTGTCGTTCATGGTCGCTGTGCTCGTGCCGGGCGGATGATCGGGGTTGCGGCGCAGGCCGCTGCTACGGACTTCGCCGTCGGCGGGCGGGCGCCGGCGCCAGGAGGCGATCCATCAGGGCCAGTGCCTGGGCGCAGTAGCCGCCGCCGAAGAGATTCAGATGATTGAGGACGTGGTAGAGATTGTAAACGTCCCGGCGCCGGCCATACCCCGGGTCGAGCGGCCAGACGCGCTCGTAGGCGACATAAAACGTGCGCGGGAAACCGCCGAAAAGTTCCGTCATGGCGATGTCGGCCTCGCGATCGCCGTAGTAGACGGCCGGATCGAACACCACGGGTTCGCCGTTGCGGGCCATCGCCCAGTTGCCACCCCACAGGTCGCCGTGCAGGAGCGAGGCCGCCGGCGCGTGGCCCTCGAGCAGGCCGGGCAGCGCGACGAGGAGACGTTCACCGCGTCCGGCCACGTCGGCATGGCCCTGGCGCGCTGCCAGCGCGAGCTGGAAGCCGAGGCGCCGTTCGCACCAGAACCGCACCCAGTCCGCGTCGGGAGTATTCGGCTGTGGTGTGCTGCCGATGGTGTTGTCGCACTGCCAGCCGAAGCGCTCGGCGACGTGGCGGTGCTGCAGGGCGAGCCGTTCGCCGAGCCGTGTGGCGGCATCCGCGCTGCCCGGCTCGAGATCGAGCCACTCGAGCAGCAGCCAGGCGGCATCCTCCGCCGTGCCCTGCCCGACCGGCTCGGGTGCGCGCACGGCCAGCGCGGCGCGCAGCTCGCGCAGGCCCTCGGCTTCGGCAGCGAACATGCCGGCGCAGTCGGCCGCATTCACCTTGAGGAACCACGCGCGGTCCTGGCGGTCGCGCACGCGATAGCAACTGCTGATGCTGCCGCCGGTCACGCCCTGCACCGTGGCTGGCACCAGCGTGATGCCGGTGGCGGCTCGGATGGCGAAGAGCAGCGGCTCGGAGACGCCTGACATGCCGGGACAGTGTCGTCCTGGGCCGCGTCAGGCGGAGCCGGCGATCCGGCGGGCCTGGCGCCGCAGCGCTTCCCCGAAGCCGGCCATGTCGTAGAGGCTCCCGAGCGCCTCGAGATCCGGGGTGCGCCGCGCCAGCGCCGTCGCCTCCCCCGGCGCGGGTGCGTCGTAGCGCACGCGCGTGAGCTGGCGCGACAGCTCCACCGCTTCACGCTCGCCGCGCAGGCGCCCGGGCAGCGACGGCGCCGAGCGGATCTTCAGGCGGCCCACCGCCTCGAGGTTGGCGTAGATCGACTCCACGTCGTCGAAATGCCCGAGCAGCGCGGCCGCGGTCTTCGGCCCGACGCCGCGCGCCCCGGGGATGTTGTCGACGGGATCACCGGTCAGGGCGAGGAAGTCGGCGATCTGGTCGGCGCGCACGCCGAAGACCTCCGGCACCTGCTCGTGCGGCATGCGGCGGCCCGTGGGGTAGTCCCACAGCACGTCACCGGATTCGAGCACCTGGGCGAGGTCCTTGTCGCGGGAGAGGATGGTCACGCGGTGGCCCGCCTGGCGCATGCGCGCGGCGGTGGCCGCGATCAGGTCGTCGGCCTCGAAACAGTCGTCCGCGAAATCAGCCAGCCCGAGCGCGCGTGTCACGGCGCGGCAACGCCCGAATTGCTGCTTCAGCTCCACGGGCGCCGGCTCACGGTTGGCCTTGTACTGCGGGTAGATGGCCGTGCGCACGCAACTCGCGCCGCGATTCTCGTCGAAGGCGACCGCAACGAACTCGGGCTGCAGGTCCTCGAGAAAATCGCCGAGGAAGCGCGTGAAGCCGTAGAGCGCGTTGACGGGGTTGCGTTGCGGGTCGGTCATGTCCGGCGGGATCGAATACCAGGCCCGGAACACGAAGACGCTGGCGTCGATCAGGTAGACCATGCGCGGATTATGCGGCGTGGGCTTGCCCCGTAGGAGCGACGCCAGTCGCGACCCGTGTCCCGCCGCAACCTCAATCGTGCAGCACGCGGAGCTGGCTGCCGCTTCGCAGGCTGGTGCTCAGGCGTGCGTGCAGGGGACTGGAGCGCGGGATGTGCGCGAGCAGGAACTTCATCTGGTCGGCGAGCACGCGCCGGCCCTTCAGATAGATGTACTCGGCATAGGTCGGCGTGAACGGCACCGCGATCAGCTGCATGCCGGCGCCCTCGGGCGTGCGCCCGCCCTTGTGGTTGTTGCAGCGCCGGCAGGCGGTGACGACGTTGTTCCAGGAGTCGGCGCCGCCCTGGCTGAGGGGCGTGACGTGCTCGCGCGTGAGGTCGCGCGACATGAAGCGCTCGCCGCAGTACAGGCACAGGTTGGCGTCACGGCGGAACAGCGTCTTGTTGTTCAGCGGTGGCACGTAGTCGTCGCGCAGCTCGGCGATGCCCGGCGTGCGCCCGACGGTGGCAACGATCGAGTTGACCTCCACGCAGCTGCGCGCGCCGGTGCGGGCGCTGTGACCGCCACGCACCGTGTAGAGCAGCGAACCGCAGCTGTAGGCCACCTGGTGCATGGCGTAGAGGCGCACCGCCTCGCGGTAGTCGATCCACTCGAGCGGCATGCCGGCGACGTCGGTGCGCAGCACCTGCTGGGACAGGTCGACGAAGACGGCCGCCAGATCGGCATCGAACGCGGCACGAGGCACCCGGCCCGCGGCATCGCGCCCGGGGACATCAGCAACCGCCATGACGGTGCCTTGCGGAGTCACGGCGCGAATCTTTCAAAAACAGCGAAAAAAATCAAATACGTGGTGAACGGTTGCCGGATGCTGCACCGGCGTGGCGGGCGATTCAGCGCGGCGGACCGGGCGGTGGGCGCGCACCCGGAGGCGGGGGCCGCTGGCGCCATTCCCGGAACCGCTGCCGTTGCTCGGGCGTCATCTGCTGCCAGCGCTTGCGCAAGGCCTGGCGCTGCTCCGGCGGCAAGTCACGGAAACGGCGGAAGTTCTCGCGCACCCGTGCCTGGTCCTCGGGCGGCAGTTGCTGGAAGCGCTCGAAGCGCTCACGCACCCAGTGGCGCTGCTCGGGCGAGAGATCCTGCCAGCGGCGGAAGCGCTTCTCGGCCCGGGCGCGCTGCTCGGGGCTCATCGCGGCCCAGCGGTCGGCGCCGGCGGCCAACCGCGCCTGGCGCCCGGCAGGCAGGGTGTCCCACTGCCCGGCGAGCCCGGCGAGCACGCGCTGCTGCTCGGCGGAGAGCGAGGCCCAGGGCACCGCCACCGGTTCGGCGGCGAGCACGCGCGCGAACGCCAGGCCGAAGAAGGCCACCAGCAGCAGGCTAACGGCGCGCATCGTCGTCCCCGTTTTCCCTGGATGGCGGTGGTGCCGCCTCGGGTTCGTCGGGCAGTCCGGTGATGAAATCGAGGAACCCTTCGTCGGCAGGCTCCTCGGGCCAGTCGCCGAGGAACTCGAGCAAAGCGGCGTCCACGGCGGACGCCGGATCGTCGGCAGCCGGCCCGGCGCCTGCCGCGAGCATGCCGAGAACCATGACCAGGACACGGTTGCCATGACCCATCGGATCACCCGGTGAGCTCCGGGTCGAGGTCGGTCGCGGCCGAGTCAGCCTGCAGCCAGTCGTAGAACTCGAGGTCCTCGATCATCTCCAGGTTCTCGTCAGCGAGCATCAGTTCGAGTTCGAGCGCAGCCTCCGCGCCAGCAGTCCGCGGCAGCGGTTCGCGGTCGACCCAGAGCGCCACCGCCAGCACGGCCACCGCGGCGGCGGCGAATGCCGGCCGCCAGTACGCCGGCAGCCGCGCCGGGCGCCGGTCGAACTCCGCCAGCGCCGCCTGCCGCGCGCGGTTCAGGCGCGAGGCCGTGGCCGCGTCGATGTCACCGGCGCCCTGCCGCAGCAACTGGCGCGCAGCCTGCTCGAAGCGCTCGTCGGCCGCCTGCCGCGATTCGTCGGGAGCGTTCATGGCCAGTGTTCACCGAGCGTCGCCCGCAGGCTGTGCACCGCCCGCGAGTAATGGGTCTTGACGCTGCCCTCGGAGCATCCCATGACAGCAGCCGTCGCCGCCACGTCGAGTCCCTCGAGGTTGCGCAACAGGAACGCCTCCTGCTGGCGTGCCGGCAGGGCGGCGACGGCGGTTTCCAGCGCGCTCATGGCATCGCCTAGCGTGGTGCGCAGTTCCGGCCCGTCGGCCGCCGGCGCCGGGCTGGCTGCCACGGGGTCGCAGGCATCGTCGTCCGGATCGGCCGGGGCGCCGAAAAAGGCGAGCACACGGCGGCGCACGCTGCCGCGGCGCTGGTGGTCGAGGATGCGGTTCCTGAGGATGCGGAAAAAGAGCATCGGCCACTCGTTCTCGGGTGCGGTGGCATAGTGACGGACCAGGCGCAGCATCGCGTCCTGCACGATGTCGAGTGCATCGTCGCGATCGCCAACCGCCAGCCGCGCGATGCGGAACGCGCGCCGCTCCACATCGGCCAGGAACCGCTCCATGGCGGAGCGTTGCTGCAGAAGGGCCTCCTCCCGTCGCTGCGCATCAGGTACCGCGCCCGGCAAGGCCACGGCAGGCATCGGAATCGTGCTGGGCATAGGATATGAGTCTGATCTGCCTCGGGCACTATAACGTTCCTCCGTTCAGGCGGTTGACGGCACCGGGAGGCAGCCGGCCGCGCCGTCGTTATTCACACCTGTCGGCCCGGCACAGCGTTACGTTACCAAGCCCTGAAGACAGCACAGATAGAACTGGTAACTTGCTGAATGACAATGAAAAGATTCAAAAGAACAAAATTTGACCAGATGGTCATCAGTGACGTGCCGCACGGCTGCGGCGCGACCCGGCCGGACTGTTCCACAGAGTTATCCACACGTTTTGTGGATAAATGACGCATCGCGCCAGATCAAGACCTTACGCACGCCCGTGAGCGAAGCGACCATCCTGCGCGTGGCCATCGATGCGCCGGTCATGCAGGCATTCGACTACCTGCCGCCGGCGCAGGGCCAGCCCCGGCCGGGCCAGCGCGTGCTCGTACCGTTCCGCCAGGGACGCCGGGTCGGCGTCGTCCTCGACCTCGCGACGCGCTCCGCCGTGTCCCCCGGCCGGCTGCGGCGTACGCTCGCGGTGCTCGACACCGAACCGCTGCTCGACGCCTCGCTCATGGGCCTGCTCGGCTGGGCCGCCGGCTACTACCAGCATCCGCCCGGTGAAGTGTTTGCGGCGGCGCTGCCGCGCCTGCTCCGCCATGGCCGCGACAGCACCACGGGAACCCTCGCCTGGCAGATCACGCCGGCGGGCGTCGCGGCGCACGCCGCCCGGCAGGATGCGCGCGCGCCGGTGCAGTCGCGGCTGCTGGCCGCCCTCGTTGCCGCCGGCGAGGCGCTCGATGCCGATGCGCTCGGCGTGCTGGCCACGCGCTGGCAGGAGGCGGTGCGGGCCCTGGAAAAGCGCGGCTGGGTCGAGCGCACACGGCGCGACGACGCGGCGCCGGCGAGCGGCGCTGCCGAGGAGCCGCCGCCGCCGAGCGCCGCGCAGGCCGCCGCGGTCGCTGGCATCACCGCCAGCCGCGGCTACCGCGCCTGGCTCCTGCAGGGGGTCACCGGCAGCGGCAAGACCGAGGTCTACCTGCGCTGCATCGACGCCGAACTGGCCGCCGGCCGCCAGAGCCTGGTGCTGGTGCCCGAGATCGGGCTCACCCCGCAGCTCGTCGAGCGCTTCCGCCGCCGCTTCCCCGCCGCCGGCATCGCGCTGCTGCACTCGGGACTCACCGACAGGCAGCGCCTGGACGCCTGGGTCCGCGCCCGCGACGGGCGCGCCGGCATCGTGATCGGCACGCGCTCGGCGGTGTTCGCGCCGCTGCCGCGGCCCGGGCTGATCGTCGTCGATGAGGAGCACGATGCCTCGCTCAAGCAGCAGGATGGCTTTCGCTATTCCGCCCGCGATCTCGCCGTCTGGCGCGCGCACCAGCTCGGCATTCCGGTGGTGCTCGGTTCGGCCACGCCCTCGCTCGAAAGCCTGGCCAACGCGCAGGCCGGCCGCTACCAGCGCCTGTCGCTCCCCGACCGGGCCGGCGTGGCGCGCCAGCCTGCCGTAAGGCTCGTCGACCTGCGCCGGCACGTGGCCCAGGACGGGCTCACGCCGCCGCTGATCGAAGCCATCGGCCGACATCTGGAGGCCGGCGGCCAGGTGCTCCTCTACCTGAACCGCCGCGGCTACGCCCCGACGCTGCTCTGCCCCGCCTGCGGCCACTGCCTGGAGTGCCGGCGCTGCGACGCGCGCCTGGTCCTGCACCGGCACGAAGGGCGCGTCGCCTGCCACCACTGCGGCGCCACGCGCCCTGCCTCCGAAACCTGCCCGCAATGCGGCGGCACGCTCTACGCCGTGGGCCAGGGCACCGAAAGGCTCGAGGCCGCGCTCGACGAACGCTTCCCGGACGTGCGCCGCGTGCGCATCGACCGCGACACCACGCGCGAGCGGGGCGGGATGCAGCGCATGCTCGCCGAGGTGGCGAGCGGCACGGCGCGCCTCCTGCTCGGCACGCAGATGCTGACCAAGGGACACGACTTCCCGCTCGTGACGCTGGTCGGGATCATCGATGCCGACCAGGGCCTGTTCGGCACGGACTTTCGCGCCAGCGAGCGGCTCGCGCAGACCTTCGTCCAGGTCTGCGGCCGGGCCGGGCGGGGCGAACGGCCGGGCGAGGTCTACCTGCAGACGCACTTCCCCGATCACCCGCTGCTGCAGCTGCTGGTCCGCGAAGGCTACGAACGCTTCGCCGAGGCCGCGCTCGCCGAACGCCAGGCTGCCGGCTGGCCGCCCTTCAGCTACCTCGCCCTGCTGCGGGCGGAAGCGCCGGCGCGCGAGGCAGCCCTCGCCTTCCTCACGCAGGCACGCGAGGCGGGCGAGGCGCTCGACCAGCGCGGCGTGCGCCTCGCCGGCCCGGCCCCGGCACCGATGGAAAAGCGCGCCGGGCGCCACCGCGCGCAGCTGCTGGTGGAGACGACCACGCGGCCCCGCCTGCAGCGATTCCTCGCCGCCTGGCGTGAGCGCCTCGACGCATTGCCTGCCGCCGGGCGCACCCGCTGGTCGCTCGACGTCGATCCCGTCGAGCTCTTCTGAAGCGGCCGCCCCGCGGCCCGTATAATTCCGCCATGCCCATCACCACCCACGTGGCGCAGGCGCTCGCCGCTGCGCTGGAATATCCGCCTGAGCACGCGCCCGGACTCGGACGCAGCCTGACGCGGCCGCCCTCCCCCGCCCTGGGTGACCTCGCCTTTCCCTGTTTCGCGCTCGCGAAGCAGTTGCGCATGGCGCCGCCGAAGATCGCCGCCGACCTCGCCGCGCGGATCAGGCCCGACGCGCTGATCGCGCGCGCGGTGGCCGCCGGCCCCTACGTCAACCTGTTCCTCGACCGGACCGCGGCGGCACGCGCGATCCTCGGCCCCATCCTCGCCGATCCGGCCCGCTACGGCAGCCGCAACATCGGCGGCGGGCAGGTGATCGTGCTCGACTTCTCGGCGCCGAACATCGCCAAGCCCTTTCACTTCGGCCACCTGCGCTCCACCAACATCGGCGCGGGTCTGGCACGCATCTTCTCCTTCCTGGGCTACCGGGTGGTGCGCAAGAACTACCTCGGCGACTGGGGCACGCAGTTCGGCTTCGTCATCTACGCCTGGCAGCGCTGGGGCGATGCCGCCGAGCTGCAGGCACGCGCCATCGAGTACCTGGTGGAGCTCTACGTGCGCGCCTACCGCCAGAGCGAGACCGACCCGACCGTGCGCGAGCAGGCGCGCCACCTGTTCCTGCGCCTGGAGCAGGGCGACCCGGACATCGCCGCCCTCTGGCAGCAGTTCCGGGAACTCTCGCTCGCCGGCTTCATGAAGACCTACCAGCGGCTCGACATCGCCTTCGACAGCTACGAGGGCGAGGCCGCGGTGAACCACCTCGTTGAAGGCGTCATCGAGCGCTTCGTCAGGGCCGGCGTGGCCGAGGAGTCCCAGGGCGCGCTCGTCGTGCAGGTGTCGGGCGTCCTCGGGCGCGAGATCGCCCCGCTGATGCTGCGCAAGTCCGACGGCGCCTCGACCTATGCGGCCCGCGACTGTGCCGAGGCGATCGACCGCTGGGAGCGGCACGGTTTCTCGGCCAACATCTACGTCGTCTCGCGCCAGGAGGACCACTTCGCGCAGCTCTTTGCCGCGCTGACGCGGCTCGCCGCCGCGGAACAATGGGAGGCCCACTGGCCGGCCACCTGCGAGAACGTGAGCTTCGGCTACGTGCGCGGCATGTCCACGCGCAAGGGCGAGGCGGTGTGGCTCGAGGACGTGCTCGACGAGGCGCGCGACCGCGCCCGGCGCATCCGCGAGGAGAAGTCGGCAGCCAATCCACGCGCCTTCCCAACGCTGTCCGCCGCCGAACTCGACCACGTGAGCGAGAGCGTCGGCCAGGCGGCGCTGCTCTACTTCGATGTCTCCTCGCGCCGGCTCTCCGACGTGACGTTCGACTGGGACACGGTGCTGCAGTTCGAGGGCAACACCGGGCCCTACCTGCAGTATTCCCACGCCCGCATGTGCGGGATCTTCCGGCGCGCGGTGGCGGAGGGGCTCGCGGCGGGGAGCGGTACGCCGCAGGCCGGCCCCGAACCTGCCGACGAGGAGTGGTTGCTCGTGCTGAAGCTCGGCGAGTTCCCGGCCGCTGTCGCCGCGGCCTGCACGGAGCGCGAGCCGCACGAGATCGCGAAGTTCCTCCACGAACTCGCCAGCAGCTTCAACGCCTTCTACAACAAGCACACCGTCATCGACCCTGCCGACCCGGCCACCAGTGCTGCCCGCCTGACGCTGGTGCGCGCCACCCAGGTGACGCTCGCCAACGGACTGAAGCTGCTCGGCATCCGGCCGCTGGAGACCATGTGACCCGCGCCGGTGGACACTGACCGTGGCAGCCACGCGCCACCGCCGTCGTGCAGGCAGCCCGGCCCGTTCCCGCCGCGGCACGCCGGGCTGGCTGCTGCTCGTGGCAGGACTCCTGATCGGCGCTGCCGTCGTGACCGGCTGGTCCTGGGTGCGCGCGAAACTCGCCGCGCCCGCCGAACCGGCTGTGGAGCAACCGGCTGCGCCGCCGAAGCCGCCGCCCCGCCCGGCCGAGCGCCCCCCCGAGAAGCGCTTCGAGTTCTACGACATGCTGCCGGACTTCGAGGTCGTGATCCCCGAGGAGGACCGCGAGGTACGCGCCGACCGGACGCCCGCGCCGGTGGAGGTGCCCGGCGTATACGTGCTGCAGGCCGGCTCCTACTCCACCTACGCCGAGGCCGACCGCATGAAGGCGCAGCTCGCGCTCCTCGGCATCGGCTCGCAGATCCAGAAGATCAGCGTCGACGAGCGCCAGTATCATCGCGTGCGCATCGGTCCGATCGAGCAGCTCGACGAACTCAATCGCGTACGCCAGCGGCTGCGCAACGCACGCATCGACGTGCTGGTGATCCGGGTGGGCGAGTGAGCGGCAACGGCCTCGCCCGGCACTTCCCGGTGCTCGCCGCCACGCTGCCCTGCCTCGAGCTGGCCACGCTGCCGACACCGCTCGAACCCTCGACCGCCCTCGCCGATGCGCTCGGCGTGGGCTGGCTCGCCATCAAACGCGACGACCTCACCTCCCCGCTCTACGGCGGCAACAAGGTGCGCAAGCTCGACTACCTGCTCGCCGACGCGCTCGCCCGCGGCAGCGACGCCGTGGTGACCTTCGGCTCGGTCGGCTCCAACCACGCGCTGGCCACGGCCGTCTTCGCCACGCGCCTGGGACTTGCTGCGCATGCCGTCCTCATCGACCAGCCGCCGGACGCCGCCGTCGACCGCAAGCTGCGCTGGCTGCTGCAGCTCGGCGCCCGCGTCCACCATGCCGCCGGCTTCGCCGACAGCCGCCGGCTGGCCGACGAGCTCGCTGCCACCTACCCGGGCGGTGCACGGCGGCTGACCGAAATTCCCTGGGGCGGATCCAGCCTGCGTGGCACCACTGGTTTCGTGGCAGCCGCCCTCGAACTCACGCGACAGATGGCCGAACCAGCCGACTTCCTCTACGTGTCCGGCGGCACCATGGGCACGGCCATCGGTCTGGCGCTCGGTCTGCGCGCAGCCGGCTGGCCGACCCGGGTGGTGGCGCCGCGCGCCGTGCCCTCGGGCGAGGGCGATGCCGGGCGCGCCGCGCGCGTCGCGCTCGAAACCAGCCAGGCGTTGAACGCCCTCGATCCCTCCTTCCCGGTGCCGGCCGATCCGCTCGACAACCTCGAGCTGCGGCCCGAGTTCTTCGGCAGCGGCTACGCCGTGGCGACACGCGAGGCGCTCGAGGCGCGCGACCTCGTCCTCGGCCTGCACGGGATCACGCTCGATCCGACCTACACCGCCAAGGCCTTCGCCGGGCTCGTCGCCGACGCACGCGCCGGGCGGCTCGCCGGCCGCCGGGTCGTGTACTGGCACACCTACAGCTCGGCACCCTGGCCGGCCGGCCTCGCCGACGTCGACCTCGCGGCGCTGCCAGCGTCGTTGCGCCACTACGTGACGGGAGGCGGCCGGTGAGCGGCACCGTTGCCCCGCCGGCGCTGCGGCTGCGTCGCGCGACCGCCGCCGATGCGGCAGCGCTCGGACTCGTCGGTGCCGCCACCTTTCTCGAAGCCTTTGCCGGCATGCTCGAGCCGGAAGACATCCTCGCCCACTGCGGGCGCGAGCACAGCGCGGCGCGTTATGCCGCCTGGCTCGCAAGCCCGGTGGCGCGGCTCTGGCTCGCCGAAACCGTCGACAACCCGATCGCCGTCGGCTACCTCGTCGGCGACCGCGCCGCGCTGCCGGTCCCGGACCTGCGCGACGACGACTACGAGGTCAAGCGCGTCTACGTGCTGAGCCGCTTCCAGGGCACCGGGGCGGGCCGTGCCCTCATGGCCCGCGCCGTCGAGGATGCCCGCGAACTCGGCGCCCGCCGTGTGCTGCTCGGGGTGTACTCGGGCAACGACCAGGCCATCGCCTTCTACCGGCACATCGGCTTCGCCGCCTGCGGCACGCGGCGCTTTCGCGTCGGCTCGCGCGAGCGCGACGACCTCATCATGGGTCTCGAGTTGGCGGTGCCGGGCTAGTCCTCGGTCAGCGTGCCGCGCAGCTCCACGCCGAGCGAGCGCAGCTTGCGGTACAGGTGCGTGCGCTCCATGCCGACGCGCCTGGCGAGCTGGCCGACCTTGCCGCCGCAGAGTGCGAGCTGCTCGGTGAGGTAGGCCCGCTCGAAATGCTCACGGGCCTCGCGCAGCGGCATCGCCAGCAGGTCCTGCTTGACGAGCGGCTCCTGCGCTCCTTGTGCGTGGACGAGTTCCTTCTCGACTTCCCCGAGACCGATCTCCTCCGGGCCGCCGGCCGCGAGCAGCCGGTGCACCAGCCCCGTCAGCTCGCGCAGGTTGCCCGGCCAGGGGTAGTTGCGCAGCCGGTTCTGCGCCGCAAAGCCGAAGCGGCGGTACGTCAGGTGCTCGCGATCGACGAGATCGTCGGCCGTATAACGCAGGATTTCGGAGATGTCCTCCGCATACTCGCGCAGCGGCGGTGCCTCGATGCGCAGCACGCCGATCCGGGCGAGCAGGTCCGGACGCACGCCGTGGGCGGCCGGGTCGGCTGCCGTGGCCGGGCGCACGCTCGCCAGGACGCGGACGGCTGTCTCCTGCTGTGCTGCGCGCCCGAGCGGCGTGTAACGCCCGGTCTCGATCACGGCGCCGAGGAGCGCCTGTGCCGGCGCACTCGCGTCCTCGAGGTTGCTCACGTACAGCGTGCCGGCGCCTGCCTGCGCGATGCAGCCGGGCTCGGCGCCGCCCGGCCGGTCCACGCCGAGGATGAGCCCGGCAGCGTTGTCGGCCACCAGGCTCGCGCCGGCCACGACCATGAACGGCTCGTCGCGTCGTGGCGCGCTGGCATGGATGAACCGCGCCAGCAGCCCGCGACCCGTGCCCGGCTCGCCGATGATCAGGACCGGGGCGTTGTGCAGGGCCAGCTGCTCGGCGACCTGGCGCAATTCGCGGATGCGCCGGCTGCGGCCGAGCGCCGTGACGATCGGCGGCATCATGCCGCGGGCCGGGCCGCCGCGCGGGGTCGGGCGCACGCCGCGCAGCGTCTTCTCCACGGTGCGCAGCAGCTTGTTCAGCGACAGCGGCTTCTCGACGAAATCCGCGGCGCCGAGACGCGTGGTTTCCACCGCCGTCTCCACCGTGCCGTGGCCGGAGAGCATTACCACCGGGCAGTGCACGCGGCCGCCTTCCTGCCACTCGCGCAGCAGGCTGATGCCGTCGGTGTCGGGCATCCAGATGTCGAGCAGCACCATGTCGGGCGTGCGTTCGGCGATCGCCTCGCGCGCCTCGGCAGCGTTGGCGGCGATGGTCACGTCGTAACCCTCTTCCGTGAGGATTTCCTGGATCAGGTGACGGATGTCCGCCTCGTCGTCGACGACCAGGACGTGGGGAGCGCGCATGGAAATCTACCTCCGTTCGCCGGCGCGTCGCGGCCGCGCCTCGGCGGGCGCCTCGCGGTGGCGCTGGCTCACCGGCAGGGTAACCCTGATGACCGCACCACCGCCAGCGAGGTTGTCGGCCGCGACCGTGCCGCCGTGCTCCTCGACCAGGCGGCGCACGATCGCGAGCCCGAGCCCGGTGCCGCGGACCTTGGTGGTGACATAGGGGTCGAAGATGCGCTCGAGCAGATCCGGGTCGATGCCCGGCCCGTTGTCGGTCACGGTGATCTCCACCCGGTCCGTGCCGGCCCGCCGGGTACACACGGTCACACGCGCCTGCACCACACCTTCCAGCGCCTCGCCGGCGTTGCGCAGCAGGTTGTGGATCAACTGGCGCAGGCGCACGGCGTCGGCCTCGATGTGCCCGAGATCCGGCTCGAGCTCGAGCACGAGCACCGGTTGCTGTGGTCCGTGATAGAGCTCGGTCACTTCGCGCACCAGCGTGTTGAGGTCGAGGGCGCCGAACCTCACCTCGGGCGAGCGCGCATAGGCGCTGAAGGCATCGACCATGTCGCGCATCGCCTCCACCTGCTGCACGATCGTGTGCGTGGCGCGATCGAGCAGTTCGCTCTCCGTCCCGGGCAGGCTGGCGAGATAGCGGCGGCGTATGCGTTCGGCCGACAGCCGGATCGGCGTCAGCGGGTTCTTGATCTCGTGGGCGAGCCGGCGTGCCACCTCGCCCCAGGCGGCCTCGCGCTGGGCCTGCAGGAGTCCGGTGATGTCGTCGAAAACCAGCACGTAGCCGCTGGCCGCCCCCTGCTCGTCGGGCAGGGGCGAGGCCGAGCACATCAGCACCCGGCGGCCGCCGTGCTCGGGCGTGAACGGCATCTGCTCGCGCCAGCCGGCGGGCGTGTCGATCATGCGCGCGGCGCAGGACTCCAGGAAGCCGACCAGGGCGGGATGGCGCCTGCCGACCTCGGCCAACGCGAGCCCGGTGTCGGCGGCGAGTTCGGCCTGCAGGATGCCGGCGGCCGCGGCGTTGGCGATGCGCAGGCACCCGCCCGAATCCACGGCGACCACCCCGCTCGTCAGGCGCGCCAGGACGGTGGCGAGGCTCGCGCGCGAACGCTCGGTCTCCGCCGCGCTGCGCGCCGCCGCCACGCTTGCGGCCTGGAGTTGCGCCGTCATGTCGTTGAACGAAGCGACCAGCAGGCCGAGATCGTCCGTGCCGGCTCCAGCCAGGCGCGTGTCGAGCTGGCCGGCCGCCACGGCGTGCGTGCCGGCCACCAGCCGCCGAACCGGCGCCACCAGCCGGCGCGCCGACACGAAGGCTCCATAGAGCGCGATGGCCAGCGCCAGCAGCACTGCCACGAGCAGAGCGACCGTGAAGCTCGTCTCCAGCGGTTCGCGCAGGAACGCCAGCTCCCCGTAGCGCGTGTAGGTGCCCTGCACGGACTCCGCGAGCGCACCGAGCGTGGCGTCCACCGGATACAGCGCCTGCAGGATGCGCAGGTCGCCCTGCGCCTCGAGGGCGGCCACGTAGGTCACGGCCACGCGCACCCGCAGGCGGTCCTCGCCGGCCGGCTCCAGGCCCACGTAGTGCCCGACGCGCGGCAGTTGCAGCATCACGTCCTCGGTCGGCAGCTCCGGCAGGCGGCCGAAGGCGGCCTCCGTGCTGGTGGCGAGGATGCGGTAGTTGCGGCCGAACACCGTCAGCTCGCGTGCGCCGGCTTCGCGGCGCAGCTCGGACACGGCGGCAAAGAGCGCGCCGGCCGGCTGCCCGCCGAGCCGGCCGGCCATCGCCTGCGTCTGCACCAGCCGCGTGCGCAGTTCGGCGTCGAGGGCGGCGCGGGAGAGCTGCAGCGATTGCTCGAGGCCGCTGGCGATGCGATCGTCGGCCCAGGTCTCGATGCCCCGGTGCAGAAACTGCACGGCGACGAGGAACACGATCAGCACCGGGCCGGCGGCGACCGCCGCAAAGGCGCCGACCATGCGCAGCGTCAGCGTCGCCCCGGGCACCTGCAGGCGGCTCGCACGCATCAGCCGCTTCACCTTGAAGGCAAGGCCGACCAGCAGGGCCAGTGCGCCCACCGCGTTGGCAGCCAGCACCGTGGCGTGCCAGCGCTCGAAGAGCCCGGAGTTCTGGACCGTCTGCGTCAGCAGCGCGAGGCCCGCCAGCCCTGCGGCCAGGCTGGCCGCGAGCGTCAGGCCTCCGGCCGGGGTCCTTACGGGCTCATGGTCCATTCGTACCAGTCGCTCTCCAGGCTGAAGCCGCCGCTCCAGAACGCCAGCACCTGGAGCGGCCCGGGCAGGGTCCGCTGGTCGAGCACGGCGCGCACGGCGACGTCGTAGGTCGAGCCGGCGCTGAGCGCATCGGCGGGGCCGACCGGCAGGCTCTGCAGGCGACCGATGGCGTTGAGCGCTCCGAACAGCGTGCCGTGGGAACTCAGCTCGCGCCCGTCGGGGTAATGCACCAGGTACCGCTTGGTCAGCGGGTCGAACGCGAGCTTCCAGCTCAGCGTCTTCCCGATCACCTCGGGATCGGTCCACCAGCCGCGCACGCGCTCGACGACGGTCTCGACCTGAAAGGTGAGCGTGACGCCGTTCGCCAGCGCCTCCTCCGCCTTCTCCGTCAGGCGGTAGTCGATCCGGGCAGTGAGCGCCCAGTCCTCGCCCACGCGCCGCAGGTTCGCGGTGCGCACGTCGAAATCCGCGGCTGCCGCAAGCGGCATCGCAAAGGCAAACAGGCAGGCGGCAAGCAGGGCGCGAATCACGGTCACGGCAGGGTTCATCCGGGGTCAGGGCCTGTATGCGGGCGACGGCGGTGGTGACGATTGTCGGGCTGAGCGGGGCCGTCAGACCCGCTGCCGCGTCATTAAAGCATAGTAGAGGCCGTCGGTATCTGCCGCACCGGGCAGCGCCTGCCAGCCGTGCCCCTCGATCGGCCACGCCCAGTCAGGGGCTGCGAGGGGCACCAGCGTCGCTCCGGGCTGGAGCGCCAGGAACCGTTCGATCACCGCGTCGTTCTCCTCGCGCAGGATCGAGCAGGTGGCATAGAGCAGTTGCCCGCCCGGGCGCAGCAGCGGCCAGAGCCGCGCGAGCAGCAGCAACTGGCGTGCCGCCAGCGCGGCGATGTCGGTCTCGCGCCGCAGCCACTTGATGTCGGGATGACGCCGGATCACGCCCGTGCCCGAGCACGGAGCATCGACGAGAATGCGGTCGAAGGGCTCCCCGTCCCACCACTCCCCGGGCGCCGTCGCGTCGGCCACCCGCAGGTGCGCGGCGAGGCCGAGGCGGTCCAGGTTTTCCTGCACGCGCGCCAGACGCGCGGCATCGATGTCGAGCGCGGTGAGGTCGATGGCCCCGCCCGTCGCCTCCAGCAGCTGCGCCGCCTTGCCGCCGGGTGCGGCGCAGGCATCCAGCACGCGCATGCCCGGCGCCGGCGCCAGCAGGGCCGCGGCGCACTGGGACGCCGCATCCTGGACACTGGCGAGGCCGGCCGCGAAGCCCGGGATGTCGGCGACCGGCACGGGCTCGGCGAGCTTCACCGCCTGCGGCACGCCGGCGAGCGTCGTTCCCGGCATGCCGGCGGCGGCCAGCGAGGCGAGGTAATCGGCGGTGCTCGTGCGTGCCGCGTTCACCCGCAGCCAGAGCGGCGGCGGGCGCAGGTTCGCCTCGAGCAGCTCCTGCCAGTGCCCGGGCCAGTCGCGCCGGATGCGCGCCACCAGCCAGTGCGGCGCCGAGTAGCGGCCGGTCGGCCCGGCTGTGACTTCGGCGAGCAGCGCTTCTCCCTCGCGCTGCATCCGGCGCAGCGTGGCATTCACGAAACCCGCCGCCCGCCCGAGCCCGAGCCAGCGCGCTGCCTCCACCGTGGCCGAGACCGTGGCGTACTCGGGCTGGCGCGCATCGTGCAGCTGGAAGAGACCCACGGAGAGCAGCGCTTCGAGCAGCCGGTCGCCACGCGGCAGCGGCCGGTCGCAGAGCCGTGCCAGCAGTTCGCGGTGGCGGTGATGCCAGCGCAGCGCCCCGAAGGCGAGCGCACGCGCCTGGGCGCGATCAGCCCCGGTCAGCGGCTCGCCAGGCAGCGTGGCGAAGGCCTCCTCGAGCGTGCGCCCGGCCGCGAGCACCGCTGCCACGGCACGCGCGGCCGTGCCCCGGCTCGCAGCGCCCGGCAGCGGTGCGTGCACGGCGCCGCTCATCGGCCGAGAACCTCACCGAGCGCGCGGTGGCCGTTGGCGAACTCGCCCGCCGCCACGCGCTGGCGGCCGGCGAGCTGCACCGTAACGAGCCGCAGCAGGCCGGCGCCGGTCTGCACGTCCATGCCGGAGGCTCCGGCGGCGACGACGGTGCCCGGTACGGCAGCGGTGTCCCCGGCGGCCGGCAGCGGCAACGCCTGCCACAGGCGCAGCTGCCTCCCGCCGAAGCGCGTCTCGGCGACCGGCCAGGGATCGAAGGCGCGGATGCGCCGGTCGATGACGGCAGCCGGCAGCGACCAGTCGACCACGGCATCCGCCTTGTCGAGCTTCGGCGCATGGCAGGCGCCGGCGGCCGGCTGCGGCACGAACGTGACGCGACCTTCGAGAATCGCGTCGAGTTCGGCAGCGAGGAGTCCGGCACCGAGCACCGCGAGCCGGTCGTGCAGCGCGCCGGCTGTGTCGCGTGGCCCGATGGGCAGTTCGCGCACGGCGGCGACCGGTCCGGTGTCGAGACCTTCCTCCAGGCGCATCAGGGCGACACCCGTGCGCTCGTCGCCGGCGAGCACCGCGGCCTGGATCGGCGCCGCACCCCGCCAGCGCGGCAGCAACGAGGCGTGCAGGTTGATGCAGCCGCAACGCGGGAGTTCGAGCACGGCGCGCGGCAGCAGCAGGCCGTAGGCCACCACGACGATGAGATCGGGTGCGAGCGCCTGCAGTGCGGCGACGGCGGCGGGATCGTGGCGCAGGCTCGCCGGCTGCAATACCGGCAGGCCGAGGGCGAGCGCGCGCTGCTTGACCGCACTGGCCTGCAGTTGCCGGCCGCGCCCGGCGGGGCGGTCCGGCTGGGTCAGCACGGCGACGACGCGGTGGCGCGAAGCCGCCAGGGCATCGAGCGCCGGCACGGCGAACGCCGGGGAACCGGCGAAGACGATACGTCCGGCGCGCCGTGCGGCTTCGCCGGCGACGTCGGCCGGTGCCGTCATCACTCAGATCACCGGGATGCGGGCGGCCGGCGTGTCGGGCTCGCGACGCGCGGTCTTGGCCAGCTTCTTGCGGATGCGCAGGCGCTTGAGCTCGGAGAGGTAATCGACGAAGAGCTTGCCTTCGAGATGATCCATTTCGTGCTGGATGCACACCGCCTTCAGGCCGTCGGCTTCGAGTTCGAACGCGCGTCCCTGGAGGTCGAGGGCGCGCACGCGGATGCGACCGGCCCGCTCGACGGTCTCGGTGACACCCGGCACCGACAGGCAGCCTTCCTCGCCGCTCGCCGGCTCGCCGGCCTCGAGAATCTCGGGGTTGATCAGCACGAGGGGCTCGTCGCGGCTCTCGGAGATGTCCATGACCAGCAGGCGCAGGTGCTCGTCCACCTGGGTGGCGGCCAGCCCCACGCCGGGTGCGGCGTACATGGTTTCGAGCATGTCGGCCGCCAGGCGCCGGATGCGGTCGTCGACCGCGGCCACGGGTGCGGCGCGCGTCCGCAGCCGGGGATCCGGGTATTCGAGAATCTTCAATTGCGCCATCGGCATTGCCTCACACTTTCGCGTCCATCCCTAGGAAGGCGCGACAATTTTATGATATACCGCATCCGATTCCGCCCGAGGACCGGTCGTTTGGGTTGGCCGGCCCGGGGCTGCGGTTGTCGTTGCCGGATCGTGGTCGCGTGCGTCCCCGGGGATCGCCCGGGATCATAGCACCGGTGGTTTCGGCCGCCGGGCGCGGCCCCGAGGCTCCTCGCTCCGAACTAGGGATGGCGCTGTCATGAAGATCTCACGCCCCGCTTCGTTGTCCGCCGGCCTCGTGCTGTGTGCTGCCACGCTGGTGCTCAGTGCTGGTGCCGGGGCAGGAACCGTGACGGGTATCACGCTGGCGGCGCAGGATGCCGCCGCCGCAACGGGCGCACCGGCCCTGAATCCTTCGCACCCGGACCAGTACGTGGTCAAGCGCGGCGACACCCTGTGGGGCATCGCGGCCATGTTCCTGCGCGATCCCTGGTACTGGCCGGAGATCTGGTATGCCAACCCGCAGGTCGCCAATCCACACCTTATCTATCCGGGTGACGTGCTCGAGCTGGTGTACGTGAACGGCCGCCCGCGGCTCCAGCACGCCGCAGCCGCAGCCGCGACCAGCGGCGGCAGCGGAAAACTCTCCCCGCGCATCCGCGAGCAGAGCCTCGAGGAAGCCATCCCGACCATCCCGCTGGAAGTCATCGGGCCCTTCCTCAGCCGCGGCGCCATTCTGGAAAAAGGCGACGTGAAGCGCTCGCCGTACGTCGTGGCGATCCGCGACGACCACATCGCCGGTGCGGCCGGCAACGAGTTCTACGTGCGTGGCGACGTCGGCGCCGTGGATCAGGGGTACAGCGTCGTGCACGTCGGCGACAAGCTCATCGACCCGGACGACGGCGACGTCGTCGGCTACGAGGGCATCTACGTCGGCGAGGGCAGCATCCGGCGCACCGGAGACCCGGCCACGCTCTTCATGAGCGACAGTGCGCGGGAGGCACGCGAGGGCGACCGCCTGATCCGTCAGGACGTGGCCTACCCGGCGCAGATCGCCCCGCACGCCCCGTCACGGCCCGTCGAAGGCTCCATCATCCACGTCGTCGACGGTGTCTCGCAGATCGGACAGTACCAGGTCGTCGTCATCAACCGCGGCAAGCGCGACGGCCTGGAACTCGGCCACGTGCTGCGCGTCTGGCAGCGTGGCGGGAAGGTGACCGATCACAGCAAACCCGGGCGGGTTTCCCAGAAAGTCCGCTTGCCCGACGAGCCCGCCGGGATTTCAATGGTGTTCCGCACCTACGACCGCGTCAGCTTCGCGCTGATCATGCAGGCCACCAGCGAGATCCATGTACTGGACGTCGTCCGCAACCCGAACTGACCTGCGCCGCAGCCGCGGCACGCAACCGCGCGCGTACCATCCCGACCCGACAGCCCGCCCGCCGGCGGGCTGTCCGTTTTCCGGCCACCCACGCCGCCACCGGCCATGTCACGCGCCTGGCTGATCCTCGCCGGTACTCACGGCCTCACGGGCCGCACGGTCGGGCAGCTCACGGCCGCCTTCGGCAGCGCGGACGCGATCTGCGCCGCCGCCGAGAGCGCGCTGCGCGCCACCGGTCTCGATGAAGCCAGCGCCGCATCGATCACGCGGCCCGACGAGCGCCCGCTCGCCGCAGCCCTCGCCTGGCTCGATGGCGCCACCGACCATCACCTGGTGAGCTGGGCCGACGCGCGCTACCCGGCGCTGCTGCGCCAGATCGACGATGCGCCGGTCGCGCTCTTCGTGCGCGGCGATCCGGCGGCCCTCGCACTCCCCCAGCTCGCCATCGTCGGCAGCCGCCACGCCAGCCCGGGCGGTGCCGCGACCGCGCGCGCCTTCGCCGCGCATCTCGCCGGCTGCGGGCTCGCCATCACCAGCGGGCTCGCGCTCGGTATCGACGCGGCCGCACATGCCGGGGCGATGGCCGGCGGCGGGCGCACCGTCGCCGTCATGGGCACGGGCCCGGAACAGGTCTACCCGCCGCAGCACCGCGATCTCGCCGAGGCCATCGCCAGGAACGGTGCGCTCTGCACCGAGTTCCCGCCCGGCACCGCACCGCTGCCCGCCCACTTCCCGCGCCGCAACCGCCTCATCAGCGCGCTGTCGGTCGGCACGCTGGTGGTGGAGGCGCGCGCCCGCAGCGGGGCGCTCATCACCGCGCGGCGCGCCGCCGAACAGGGGCGCGAGGTGTTTGCCATCCCCGGCTCGATCCACAACCCGCTCGCCCGCGGCTGCCATCGCCTCATCCGCGACGGCGCGAAGCTCGTGGAATCGGCCGGCGACATCCTCGAGGAACTCGCGCCCCTGCTCGGCGTGCCACCGACGCTGGCGGCGGCAGCAGACGATACCGCGAGCGCTGCGCACACCGGCCACGCGACCGACCCGGACTACGCGCGACTGCTCGATGCGCTCGGCTGGGATACCGTCGATGCCGATGCCGTGTCGTTGCGCAGCGGATTGACGCCAGCGGAGGTTTCCTCCATGCTCCTGATACTCGAACTGGAAGGGTCGGTGCAGTTGCTCCCGGGCGGGCGCTACCAGCGCCAGAGGTAGGACGGGTCGTTTCCTGATGAATCACAGCGTTCTCGACGTGCTCATGTACCTGTTCGAGACCTTCTCGGAACAGGAGCACGATGAGGCCACCGACCACGGCGTGCTGCGGCAGGAACTGCTGCAGGCCGGCTTCGGCGAACCCGAAGTGGACCGCGCCCTGACCTGGCTCGACGACCTCGGCAGCGACCCGGACCGGCCGTTTCCAGCCGCGCCCGGCGAGCATTCCGTGCGCGTGTTCAACCCGGTGGAACTGACGCGCCTGGATGCAGCTTGCCGCGGCTACCTGATCTACCTCGAGCACGTCGGCATCCTCTCGCCCCTGCAGCGCGAGATCGTCATCGACCGGCTGATGGCGCTCGGTGCCGGCGAGATCGACGTGGAGCAGGTCAAGTGGGTCACGTTGATGGTGCTCTTCAGCCAGGCGGACGAGGAAAACGCCTTCGCCCGGATGGAGGACCTGGTCTTCGAGGAGAACACCGGCCTGGTCAATTGAACGCGCCGGACATGCAGCAACCTCCCCGACCGCGGCCCTGCCGCGGTTTGTCGTCTATGGGTACCGGATAAATGGCCAGCAACGTCGTCATCGTCGAATCGCCCGCCAAGGCCAAGACGATCGGCAAGTACCTTGGCAAGGACTACGTGATCCTGGCGTCCTACGGGCATGTGCGCGACCTCGTGCCGAAGGAAGGCGCGGTCGACCCCACGCAGGGCTACGCCATGCGCTACGAGGTGATCGAGCGCAATGCGAAGCATGTCGATGCCATCGCCCGCGCCGTGAAGAAGGCCGATGCGCTGTACCTCGCCACCGACCCGGACCGCGAGGGCGAAGCCATCTCCTGGCACCTCGCCGAGATCCTGAAGGAACGCGGCGCACTCGACGGCCGCCCGGTGCACCGCGTGGTGTTCTACGAGATCACCGAGCGCGAAGTGCGCGAGGCCATGCAGAACCCGCGCGAGGTCTCTTCCGACCTGGTCAACGCCCAGCAGGCGCGCCGGGCGCTCGACTACCTCGTCGGCTTCAACCTCTCGCCGCTGCTCTGGAAGAAGGTGCAGCCGAAGCTCTCCGCCGGTCGCGTGCAGAGTCCGGCGCTGCGCCTGATCTGCGAACGCGAGGACGAGATCGAGGCCTTCCGCAGCCAGGAATACTGGACCATCGAGGCCGACCTGCTCGCCGGCAGCGCGCCCTTTGCGGCGCGGCTCACCGAGTACGCAGGTGCGAAGGTCGAGCAGTTCAGCTTCACCGATGCGGCCAGTGCCGGGGCGGCACGCCAGGCCTTGCTGGACGCCGCCGGCGGGCGGTTGCGCGTCGGCGCCATCGAGCGGCGCCAGCGGCGGCGCAATCCCGCCCCGCCGTTCACGACCTCGACGCTGCAGCAGGAGGCCTCGCGCAAGCTCGGCTTCAACGCCCGGCGCACGATGATGGTGGCGCAGAAGCTCTACGAAGGTGTCGAGACCGGCGAAGGCACGGTCGGCCTCATCACCTACATGCGTACCGACTCGGTGAACCTCGCGGCGGTCGCACTCGACGAGATCCGCGCCTTCATCGCCCAGCGCTACGGTGCCGACAACCTGCCACCGCAGGCGCGTCTGTACAAGACGTCGGCCAAGAATGCCCAGGAAGCCCACGAGGGCGTGCGCCCGACGAGCATCGCCCGCACGCCGGACAGCCTGAAGCAGTACCTCAGCGAGGAGCAGTTCCGGCTCTACGACCTCATCTGGAAGCGCACCGTCGCCTGCCAGCTGGTGCCGGCCGTGTACGACGTCGTGACTGCCGACATGTCGCCAGCCGTGCGCCCCGCCGCCGGCCGCTGGCGCGCCAGCGGCTCCACGCGGGTGGTGCCGGGCTTCATCAGCGTCTACCAGGAAGGCCGCGCCGACACGGCCGAGGATGACGGCGACCGCATCCTGCCGCCGCTGAAGGAAGGCGACGAGATCGCCCAGCAGGAGATCCGCGCCGAGCAGCATTTCACCGAGCCGCCGCCGCGCTACAACGACGCCACGCTGGTCAAGGCGCTCGAGGAACACGGTATCGGCCGGCCATCGACCTACGCCTCGATCATCTCCACACTGCAGGCCCGCTACGTCGAGACCGACGGCAAGCGCTTCGTGCCGACCGACATCGGCCGCATCGTCAACCGCTTCCTCACCGATCATTTCACCCGCTACGTCGACTACGGCTTCACCGCGCTGATGGAGGACGAACTCGACGAGATTTCGCGCGGCGAGCGCGACTGGATCCGCTTCCTCGACGAGTTCTGGCACCCGTTCGAGGCGCTCGTGAAGAACAAGGAAGCGAGCGTGACGCGCGAGCAGGTGGCGCAGGCGCGTGATCTCGGCATCGACCCGGCTTCCGGCAAGCCGGTGTCGGTGCGCATGGGCCGCTTCGGCCCGTTCGCCCAGATCGGCACCAAGGACGACACGGAGAAACCGCGCTTCGCCGGCCTGCGACCCGGGCAGAAGATGGCCGCCATCACGCTCGCCGAGGCGCTCGAGCTGTTCAAGTTGCCGCGCAAGCTCGGCGTCAATGCCGAAGGCGAGCCGGTGCAGGCCAGCGTCGGACGCTTCGGGCCCTACGTGCAGTACGGCAAGAAGTATGTCTCGCTGAAGCCGCCCGACGATCCCTACACGGTGACCCTGGAGCGGGCGCTGCAGGTGATCGAGGAGAAGAAGATCGCCGATGCCAACCGGCTCATCCTCGATTTCCCCGAGGCCGGCATCCAGGTGCTGAACGGCCGCTACGGTCCGTACATCACCGACCGGGAACGCAACGCCCGCATCCCGAAGGGCGAAGACCCGAAGAGTCTCACGCTCGAACACTGCCGCGAACTGCTGGCGGCAGCGCCGCCCCGACGCAAGGGCGGCTTCCGCGGCCGCAAGGCTGCCGCGCCCGCCGAAAAGGCCAGGGTGGCGGCGAAGCCGGCCGCAGCCACCGGCAAGGCTGCGAAGCCGAAGGCGGCCAGTGCCCGGGGTGGCGCCAGTGGCAGCCGAAAGAAGAAGCAGCCCGCCGCGTCCGGCTGAGCCCGGGCCGGACCGCGCCGCCGTGACGGCGAACCCGCTGCTGCGCCGTGCCGCCCGCGTCCTGCGCGCCGGCGGCATCGTTGCCTACCCCACCGAAGCCGTCTACGGGCTCGGCTGCAACCCGGACGATGAGGCCGCCCTGCGCCGGCTCATCGCCATCAAAGGGCGCAGCGCACGGGCCGGCTTCATTCTCATCGCCGCCACGGCCGGCCAGTTGCAGGGCTGGATCGCCCCGACCGCGGCCGAGCAGCGCCGGCTCGCCTCGCCAACGCGCACGCCCGTGACCTGGGTGGTGCGGGCCGGGGCGCGCGCCGGCAGGCTCCTGACCGGACGGCGAGCGACCGTGGCCGTGCGCATCACCACGCACCCGGTGGCTGCCGGACTCTGTCGCGCGGCCGGCATGCCGCTCGTCTCGACCAGCGCCAACTACCACGGACGGCCACCCGCGCGCACCGCGCTCGGCGTGCGCCGGCGCCTCGGCCGGGAGCTCGACCTCATCGTGCCGGGGCCGACCGGTGGGCGCCTGCGGCCAAGCGAGATCCGGCTCGCCGCCACCGGCGAAGTCCTGCGCCGCGGCTGAGGCGGGCCCAGACAACCAAGGCAACCAGCGCAACCCCCGAGGCTGACGCGCACCGCCCGGATTCTGTAAGATAGGCCCAGCCGCCTCAGGAATTGCGGCTAACCCACTGTAATAACAAGAATCTCCGCCCTTCCAGCGGGCGGCAGGACGGGACTCCCGGACAGTGCGCCAGCCAGACCGCCAACGCTTCCGCCTCAGCGCCCGCCGTGCAGCACTGGCCGCGTTCGCGCTCGGCGCCCTGGCCGTCGGCGCAGCGCGCGCCGCCGACGATGCGAGCGCCACGCGGGTCTACATCGTGCAGCTCGCCGAACCCGCCGCCATCGAGGCCGATCCCGGACGCGTGCGCGCCGGGGCGGGCGAGCGCGTCGACCCGCGCTCGGCCGCCGTGCGCCGCTACGGCGCCGCGCTCGAAGAGCGCCACGACCAGCTGCTCGAGGCCATCGGCGCACCCGACGCCAAGCTCTACAGCTACCGGCTCGCCTTCAACGGCTTTGCCGCGCGGCTGACCCCGGAGCAGGTCGCCACGCTGCGCGCCCGGCCCGAGGTCCGGCGCGTGTGGGAGGACCGGGTCAAGAAACTCAGGACCAACGCCAGCGCCCGCGCGCTCGGACTGCTCGACCCCGACACCGGGCTGCGCAGCGCGCGCGGACTCGATGGCGAGGACGTGGTCATCGGCGTCATCGACAGCGGCATCACGCCCGAGCACCCGAGCTTCGCCGCGCGCGCGGTCACGCCGAAGCCGCGGCTGTGCCGCTCGTCCTGGGCGGAGTCCTCGCTCCTCGGCCGCTGGCTGTGCGCGCGCTACCGCAAGCCGCGTTACCAGGAACTCTACACGCCGGCCCGCGACTGGCACGGCGTGTGCGCGACCGGCGCGCGCTTCACCGCCGCCGCCTGCTCGCGCAAGCTCATCGGCGCCCGCTTCTACGCCGAGGGCTTCCACCAGCTCTACGACATGGACCCGGTGGAGTTCCTCTCCCCGCGCGATGCCGACGGCCACGGCACCCACATCGCCTCGGTCGCTGCCGGCGCGCGCGTGCAGGCGTCGATCGGCGGGCACCCACTCGCGCCGATCACCGGCATGGCACCGCGCGCCAGGATCGCCGTGTACAAGGCCTGCTGGCTGGAACGCGGCGCGACGCGCGCGAGCTGCGCCATGTCGGACCTGCAGCGCGCCATCGAGGACGCCGTGGCCGACGGGGTGGACATCATCAACTACTCGGTCGGCACCACCGAGGGCGGCCCGGCCGACCCCGATGCACTGGCGCTGCTCGCCGCCGCCGACGCCGGCATCTTCGCCGCAGTCGCCGCCGGCAATGGCGGGTCGGCGCTCGCCAGCGTCGAGTCCCCGGCCACGGCGCCCTGGGTGACGGCCGTGGCATCGGTTTCGCGTGCTGGCCAGCGTTTCGACGAGGTGATGCGCGTCAGCGCCCCGGCCGCCGCTGCCGGGCACTACGCGTTCCGGGAGGCCGGTTTCACGCCGACGCTGCGCACGACCGGCGCGCTCGATCTCGGTCTCGTCGCCGCCGATGATGGCGAGCCAGCCGTGGCCGACGGCGATGCGAGCCCGGCGGACGCCTGCCAGGCGCTTCGCAACGCCAACGAGGCGAGCGGCCGCATCGTGCTGGTGCGTCGTGGCAGTTGCACCTTCCAGGAGAAGGTCGCCAACGCGCAAGCCGCCGGCGCGAAGGCCGTGGTCGTCTACAGCAATGCCGGTGCCGCAATCACCATGACCGGCACGCGCGGCAGCGTGGCGATTCCGGCGGTGATGATCAGCCAGGTGAACGGCGAGTTCCTCGCTGCGCGGCTCGCCGCCGGCGACGCCGTGCAGGTGCAGCTCGAGAAAGGCCGCCTGCTCGCGCGCGACGAGGCGGGCAACGTGCTGCAGGCGCAGTCGGCCCGCGGCCCCAATGCGAACCTCGGCGATGTGCTCAAGCCCGATCTGGCCGCGCCGGGCGTGAACATCCTCGGGGCACACACGCCCGATGTCGCCAACGGCACGCGCGGCGAACGCTTCCAGTACCTCTCCGGCACCTCCATGGCTGTGCCGCACGTCGCCGGCGTCGCCGCCCTGCTGCGCCAGGCACACCCGGACTGGAGCCCGGCGGCGCTCCGCTCTGCGCTCATGACCACCGCCCGCCAGGACGTGCTGCAGGAGGACGATGCGACGGGCGCCGATGCCTTCGACGTCGGCGCCGGCGCCATCGTGCCGAACCTCGCCGTGGAGCCCGGCCTCGTGTACGACGCCGGCCGCGAGGACTACGACGCCTTCGCCTGCGGCGCCGGCTTCGAGCACGTCGCCGCCGAGCGCTGCCAGGACCTCGCCGACGCCGGCTGGCCACTCGACCAGGACGCGCTCAACCTGCCCTCCATCGCCACCAGCCTGCTGGTCACCGAGCGCACCGTGCATCGGCGCGTCACCAACGTCGGCCCGCCGGCGCGCTACGACGTGGAGACCATCGCCCCGCCCGGGGTTGCCATGAGCGTCTCGCCCCCCTCGCTCACGCTCGCCACCGGCGAGACCGGCGAGTACGCCGTCACGTTCACCAACCTCGGCGACCCGCTGAGCCTCGACGTGTGGAACAGCGGCGCCCTCACCTGGGTGAGCGGAGCCACGCGCGTGCGCAGCCCCGTCGTCGTCGCCCCCGGTCGCATCGACGTGGCTGCCGCCGTGGCCGGCAGCGGCATCACGGGCACGCTCGGCGTGCCGGTTCAGTGCGGCTACAACGGTGCCTATACGGCGCGGGTCTCGGCACTCGCCGCGCCGTCGGTCACGAGCGGCTTCATCACCGACGACCCGCTCGACCTCTACACCGTGCAGCCCGATGACGCCGCGCTGCCCGACCACATCCGCCGGCTGCGCATCACCGTGGCGAGCGGCGTGCGCTACCTGCGCGTGGCGGCCACCAGCAGCGACGAGGGCGCCGCCGACGACCTCGACCTCTACCTGCAGTGCCCCGACGACCGCTGCCCGGGCGGCGGCACGCTGCTCTCGAGCGCCACGGTCGCCGCTTACGAATCGATCGACATCCTCGACCCCGTGCCCGGCGAATACATCATCGACGTGCACGGCTACGCCACCGACAACGCCGTCGGCGGCTACGGCGCGAACTTCGAGATCGGCGTGTGGACCGTCGGCGACGGTGCCGGCCCCGGCGCCTTCGCCATCACCGGCGCGCCGGCCGCCGCCACGCTCGGCACGGGCGGCGAGGTCACGCTCGGCTGGCAGGACCTCGAACCCTCACAGCTCTACCTCGGCCTCCTCGTTCACGATGACGGCGAGGCCGAGATCGCGCTCACGCTGGTGGAGATCGCGACGGCTGCGCCGTAGCAGGCAAACAACTTCGAAACTTCGACCCGGCACCGACAGGCGCGGCACCGACAGGCGTGTCACGGCAGGGGCATGCGCCGCCACCACGGGCGCTTGGCCGTCGGGGACTCACCGTTGCCACCAACCACGGCGGTAATTGCGCCGCAGGGATCCTTCTCGCGGAACACGCGATCCCAGGCGGTCGTGGCGACGATGGACAGGCCCGCCGTGGCAAACGCGGCACCGCCGTTGACCACGGCGCCTCGCGGGTCGAGCGTGAGCCCGGGGAACGCCAGCGTGCCGTTCACCTTCACGTAGGGATTGACGAACTGCGCGATACCGATGCCGATGCCCTTGCGCGCGGCGGTCTTGAAGTTGAAATCCACCTGCTCGGTGCGCAGGTCCACGGAGCCGTGGCTGATGATGTCGAGCTCGGTGGTCTGCAACACCATGACGGGGTCCGTGGTCAGGCGGCCATCCTGCGCCCTGAACAGGTACGCCACGCACACCACGTCGGTGGTCGGCTGGCGCGTCGTCATGGGATTCAGGCTGCTAAGCAACTGGGTGATGAAATCATCGGTGGTCGCCAGCAGCCTGGAATTGGCGATGCGCCCGCCGCGCCCCACCAACCGCATCCCGCCATCGAGCGTGCTGGCCAGTTCACGCAGGTCGTGGCCCCTGCCGCGCAGGTCGAATCTGGCTTCGTAACGACTGGCGTTGGGGCCGCGGGCACCGGTGGGTATCGGCGCCAGCGCCAGGTTCGTCGCCGTTCCGGCGATCCCCGCTATGACGCCCTGCTGGCCTTCCTCGATCTCGATGCGGGCGCTGATGTCGCCGGCGTCGCCGCCGAGGGAAAGCGGATCGATGCGCAAGCTCCGCTTCGCGAGTTTTCCCGTGAGGCGCAGGTCGAGAAAACGCTCTTCGCCTGCCCGCAGCTCCCTCGCGCTCAGGCCGAGCGTGCCGGTGTAGCCGTCGAATGCCGCCAGCGTCAGCTTCATCGGCGGTATGAGACGGGTCTTGTCGCCGCGACGCTTCTTCGACGGCACTGACTGCTGCCAGGGGGCGTGCCAATACGGTCGCAGGTCGAGCAGCGTCGATTCCAGGCGCAGGTCGAGGTCACGCACCTTGCCGTGCGTACGTACCGCCATGCGGCCACTGACATCGCTGGCACCGAGTTTGATGCGCAACTGTTCGGCATCGAAGTCTTCGCCGTTTCCGGACAGCCGGGCGCGCAGCGTCAGCGGCTGGTCCGGCCACTGGCGCCCGAACATGCGCCCGACGGCGCTCAGGCTGGAGGTACGCGCGTCCACTGCCAGCAAGTTCGTGTTGAAGTGCGGCGTCAGCGCCATGTCCCCCACGGCGTCCAGCGAACCGTCGTCCGTCGTCAGCACCAGCCGCTCGAACGACCAGCGACCGGGCTGACGCGCGCCCTTCACCTGCAGACGGAAATTGCGCCCTGCCCCCGGCGTCTCCCGCAGTTCCGTCAACAGCAACGCCAGGTCTGGTCCGCGTACGTCCGCATCGAAGCGAATGGTGGCCGACTGCAATGGCAGGGGAAACTCCGCCGTGACCGTACCCTGCGCCCCGCCGGCTGCCACCGTCACCTGGTGCAGCCCGACCTGGGCGCCGGTACGTTCCAGCGTGCCGGCGGCCTGAAACGCACCGCGCGGCAGCGGATAGCCGGGGGCCAGCGCCGCAAGACGCTCCAGCGCCGGGCCCTGCGCCGAGAACCGCAGGCGCGTGCCGCCATGGCCGGGAGCGTCGCCGAGCGGTCCATCGAGCCTGAGCGTGGCGCCTGCCAGTCTCGCTTCCACCTCGTCGAGCACGGTGGCGGTCTTCTGGCGACGCAAGCGGCCGGCCACGCGGTAACGTATGGCAGGCAGCCGGTCGATGCCGACGTAGCGACCGGCTAGCCGTGCATCGGCGCCGTCGAGCTGGAACCGCAGCTTTGTGGCCGGTGACGCCAGCGGCCGACCGATCGCGCCGTCGAGCTGCAGTTCGTCGCCGCCCACCTTCAGCCGCACACCGTCCAGCACCACACCAGCCTCTCTCCAGGCCAGATTACCGCGGACCTGAAAGCCTGCAGCCGGCGCATCGCTCCAGCCCAGCAACCTGCCGAGTGGCCTGAAGTCCGCGCCTTCGCCCTCGATCCGCGCCGTGGTGCCGGAGAGTTGCGGACCGGCGCCGACCACGCCGTCGGCCCTGATCCGGCCAATCGGCGTGTGCGCCTCCAACAGCAGCACCAGCCCGTTCTCCAGAAGGGGGCCTGCACGACCACTGGCGTCCGTGCGGCCGGAAGGCCACCCGGAGAATCCAGCCCAGCCGCCGATGCGGGCAAAGTCCGCCTGCTCGATGGCGAACTCCAGCCGCTCGTCGCCTCGCGCCTCGCGGCCCATGACACCGCTGAAACGCGCGCGCGCTCCGCCCACGTCCAGTTCACCCGCACGCACGCGCAACGTGCCTTCGCGTCGCTCGGCATCCAGGCGCAGGCTGAAGGACTCCGCGGGCAACTTCCCGACGCCGGCAATATCACCGGCCAGCGACAGGTCGGGGCCCGACACGCGCGCCTGCACACCGAAGGCGGGCAGGGCAACCCGAGTGTCGACGTAGCCGCGACTGGCGATATCGAACCCGCCGAGCCTGCCGCTCAGTTGCCCACGCAGGCCGCTGCCGCCCGGTGCCGGCATCACCACGGCCTCGAGGCTGAACGGGCCATTGCCGAGATGGCGCACACCAAGACGCTCGGTGACGTAGGCGGCATCCGGCCCGCTCAGATCGAGGCGGATCTCGGTGTCGGCAGGGCGCTGGAAGGCATCGACGTGCCCGGCAGCGTCCAGAGTCACCTCGCCGATGCGTCCGCTGGCACGGAAGCGGACGTCCCGTCCCTCGACCAACCCGGCGAGCGGGCCGGCGTGGACCTGCAGCTCCAGTGGTGTATCGCCCGCCATGCCGCGCGCAACCAGGCGCAGCATGCCGTCACCGCTGCTGGCCTGCCTGGCACCGTCGATCACGACGTCGAGTGGCTGCTCGAACGGTGGACCGACGAAACGAACGCGCGCACCCGGCGCGGACAGGCGCTCGATGACCAGCGGCAATTTTCCGGGCTCCCGCTCGTCGTCCCGGCGCCGGTCCAGGTCCCAGTTGCTGCGGCCGTCGGCCGTGCGTTCCAGCAGCAGGCCGGCACCCTCCACGTGCATCGCCCTCACCACCAGGGTGTGGTCGAACAGCGTGCGGGTGTCGAACTCGATGGCGATGGAACGCACCGCAAGCATGTCGGGGCGTGTTCCCCACGATGCATTGGCCAGGTGCAGGCCATCGGCGGTTATGCGGGTAACCGGACCGACCCGGACGCGGATGGCGCCGTCCACGGTGACTTCACGACCCAGTTCATGGCCCAGGCGACGAATGATCGGCCCGGTCAGCGCCCCGTTGGCGGCCGCATACCACAGTCCTGCGACCGCTGCACCAGCCAGCGCGATCACACCGACGACCAGCAGGCTACGGCGCATCTTCGCCCTTCAATGAGACGCCGGCAGGTGACGACTCCAGAATGGCGCCGCCATGGGTCGGCTCCCCGACAGGCCGCTCACCACGGCTCAGGAACCCAGCTTGCCGCGAATGGTCGCGTAGACGCCTTCGAGATCCGGGTCGGCGCTGAGCTTCCAGAATGCCTCGAGCAGCTCGTAGCACAGCCGCAGCTCGCGTCCTTCCGGGTCCCAGTAGGCATTGGGTCCGCCGCAGGTCCGGTCCCTGACGGTCAGCGGCGCCCCGAAATCGAGCATGTCGTCGACGCGCCCGGACAGGCGCTCGAGTATCCGTTCCTGCTGCAGGAACGCTCGCACTGTGGCCTGCTCCCCGGTGAAGGTCCTGCCGTACTCGACGCCAATCTCCACAGCCGCCTTGTTGCGTAGCCTGCCCTGGCGGACCCCGTAGGTGTCCCTGACCCAGGATGTCGCACGCCTGGCGATGCCGAACTCGTCCTCGCAGATGTCCCGGCGAAACTCGGGCATCTTCGCCAGCTCCACGATCCACGAATAACGCTGCTGGTCGCTGCCGTAGATCAGGCAGGCGATGCGCGCGGCGCGGCGTACGCTCAGGCCGTGCTGCGCCCAGTAGAAAACTTCGCTGTCCTGTCTCTCGAGGCCCGTCTTCCAGGTCAGCACATTGCCCAGTGCGGCAAGCGCCAGCATCCCGGTGAGGCGCCGATGATTCTCAGGGCTGGCGCTGTGGTCCACTTCACCGAGCATGAACATGGCAGCGAGCGTGTCGGCCGAGTCCTCCTCGAGCCCGAGCAGCGGCAGGTCGAAATCGCGGATCACTGCGTGGCCGAACTCGTGCGACAGCGCGAACACCGTGTTGGCGACGACGAAATCGACACGCGCCTGCTGCAACGGCCCCGGGTCCGCCTGGGCTGTCGCCCTCGGCAGCCAGGACACGGCAACCAGCAGCAGCGCCACCAAGCTCCAGGACATCTGCAGCAGCCATCGGGTCGCCCGGCAGTGGAAGAGGCCGGCCGGCACACGCGGGAGTGACGCCATCAGCGCTGACCTAAGGTGCCGCCTTGCGCACGGGGGGTGGCTGCCACGAACCGTCGATGATCGATGGCGCCTGTTTGTTCGGCCAGTAAAGGCGCATCGTCAGGTTGAAGGCGCCTCCCGGAGCCGGCAGCCAGTTCACTTCGCGATCCTCGCCCGGCGATTCGCGCTGGATGTACAGGTCCAGCGAACCATCGGCATTGCGCAGGAACGGCATCCAGCTGCTCAACGCGAAGCGGTTGATGGCGTTCGGGACGAAGAAGGACTCCGCGTCATACATCGTGACCGACCAGAACGCCTCGACCGGCGGCTCCTGTCCCTTGTCGAAATGCAGGACATAGCGGTTCGCACCATCGAGCGGCTGCCCGTCGCCATCCACGAACGCTGACGGATAAACCGCATCGGCAGCCAGGTTCGCACCAAGACCGACCAACGCCACGACCGCCCGCGTTCCATAGTCGGTACCGAATGCGCCGAGACTCATCGCAGGCACGCGCCAGCCGTTGACCGCTGCTCCGGCCTCCTTGGCGGCGGCCTTCAGCTTCTCGAGAGCCGCCGGCAGCGCCTGCTCCAGTCCCTTCGCCATCGCCGGATCGAGCTTCGACGGGTCGAACCGCTGGCCAGGCACGATGCCGATCCCGGCAAGCTTCTGCAGTACCGGCGCGTCCGCCGGCGGCGCGGGATTGGCCTGCATCAACGATGCCATCGCATCGAAGAACTGCGCAGTGGTCATCTTCTGCACCGCCTCGATGGGTGCGACCGCCATGTCCACGGACGGATCGATCACGCCGGCGGGCCGCGTGTAGGGGCCGCCGAACGCAGAGAGCGGCGTCAGCCGGTACTGCACCTGGATGGCGTGGACCGCGTCGTAGTCCGTTGGTCCGTTGGTCTGCGTGCGGCCGATGATCCACACCATGCTGGTGGGCGACTTCAGCTCCTGCACCCCGTCGGGCAATGTCCCTGTCCAGCCAGGCCCCGTGACGGCGAAATGACCCGCGGCCGTGCCGGTCGTACGCTTGCCGGGCGATGCGAAGATGTTGGTCCAGGCGTCGATCATCGGCATCAGATAGAAACGCCCCCCGGTGTCCGGTACCGATAGCACGATCGGTTCCCGGCTGACGTC
>JADZBS010000051.1 GCA_020851975.1 Gammaproteobacteria bacterium
GCTTCCAGTTGCCGTAGTCCGCGCCGGCCTCGGACAGGATGCCGACGTTGATCTGGTCGGTGCCGGCCAATCCCGGCCCCTGCAGCACCAGTTCGGCGGGCGGCCCGGGCACCCACCGCAAGACCGACCAGCGTTCGTTGGCCGGCAACATATCCTGAGTAACAAACTGCTTGAGCCGATTCAGCAGATCGAGATAGTCGGTGGCGGTGCCACTGGTGAACGCCATGAGCTTTACCTCAGCAATTCGCGCACAGCCGAGCCGTTGCGCGAGAGCACGTTGAGAATGGTTTTTTCACCGGCGGCGGAATTCAGATAGTCGGCCGCCATGCCGGGGTCAATGACGTTGACGATGCGCACCGCTTGTGACGGGACGGCAGCCGGAGCCGGGGCAATCTCCGGCACTACGCCGCCGTCGGCGAAGGCCAGGCGCGGGCCCGACCAGCGTGGCCCAGACAGTCCGCCGTTCAGGGCAAGCAGGAAATCCACGCCCACCCGGCGCACGACTTCGGCGCGCAGCACGAATTCCCCGGCGGACAGGCGTGCCGGAATGGAATCCGATGTCGAGGTGCCCGGGCCCGACACCAGGCCGCCGTCGGCGAACTTCTTGACATTGCCCAGTAGCGCCATCACGGCGGCGACCATCGCCACCATTGCGGCAATGGCCAGTCACGGGCCAACGATGGGCACGGAGGCTTGCGACGCTGCTGCACCTGCACCGGCCTTGGCGGCATCCATCGAGACCACGGCGGTGGTTTCCGAAGACTTCTGCGCGACCTTGGTGACACTCGCCGCCGTATCCGCAGCCTGCTCCTGCTGGATGAAGCCGAGCTTGAGCGCCAGCATCCGCGCCTGCATGGCAATCCACTGCTGGAAGGGCTGGATGACCAGTTGCTGCAGGAAGGCGTTAGCGACCTGCAGGAACAGCGCGGACATGGCGTTGCGCCAGGTCTGCGTGCCAGTCAGTATGCCGTTCAGGGCACCGCCGAAGGCCTCACCGATGCGGTTCCACAGCGGAGCCATCTCGTCTACGACGAGGCGGGTGCGTTCCAGCTCGTTGCGCCAGGACTGCACGCGAATCACCGCATCCGGCCCGATGGCCTGTGCGGCTTGCTGCATGGTCGGCAGCAGGCGCTCCATCTCGGCGGCCGATTGCTGCTGCAGAGCCACGATCTGCTGGCGGGCCTGCGCCTCGGTCAGCAAGCCCGCCTGCTGCTGGGTCTGGATCGCTTCCTGCGCATTGCGCAGACGCTCGGTCACCTGCCGCCACTGAGATTCGAGTGCCGCCAGATTGGACTGCACCGCTTTCACATCGATCAGCCGGTCGACGAGCGAGACACCGCTGGCATCGCCTTCCGCCGCCAGACGGGCGCGGAGATCGCGGTAGCTGCGGGCAATCGCGGCCTGTCGATCCGCATCGGTCGCGGTGCCGGTGATCTGGGTCAGTTCTTCCCGCGCCTGAGCCAAGGCGTCGGCAAGCTCGCGCTCGGCCTGTGCCGCCTTGCGGGCGTTGGCCTGCTCGATGTCGGCACGCCGGTTGTTGAGCGTGATGAGATCGGATTCCGCCTTGGCGACCTCTGCCTTGGCGCGCAGGCGGTCGTTTTCGGACTTTCCGGTGCTCGCGACCAGTTGGCTTCGGGCCAGTTCCTGCTGTTTGCGGGCGATCTCGGCATCGATCTCACGCTGCTCGATG
The DNA here is from genome assembly GCA_020851975.1 of Gammaproteobacteria bacterium. Lineage (GTDB taxonomy): Bacteria > Pseudomonadota > Gammaproteobacteria > Steroidobacterales > QUBU01. The sequence goes on from JADZBS010000051.1 coordinate 1,691, forward strand.
GCAGTCTTCTGGGTGTAGTAATCGCGCACCGAAACCAGACGGTCTTCAAGCGCGGCGTCCAGCGCCGTTTGTTGTCGGGTCAGTCCATCTTTCAGGAGCGCGAATTCGGCATCCAGCTGCGCTTTCAGCAGCGCGGTCTCCGCGCCGGTCGTGTCCTTTTCGGCCCCACCGGCGGACTTCTTCTCGCACTTGCCATTGACCCACTGGCCTCCCGACACCACGCAGGCGATGCGTTGCATATCCTCGGTGGGCTTGCCGGTCGGAGTCTTTTCCTCGGGGCGCTTGGGGCTGGTCAGGGCATCCAGCCGTTGCTTGGCCGCAGTCAGTTCTTGTTCCCATTGGGCGAGGTTCTTGCGCAGCGTCGCCATCGCACCGTCGTTGAACTTGACGTCGAACGGCATGAACGGCACCGGAGCCTTGCCGGTATCGACCTTCTTGCGCGTCGAGTCGACCAGTTCCTGAATCCGCGCGACCTCGTCGCGGGCACGCTTGATCTCGGTGCCGTTGAAGACCAGATTGCCGACCCCACCCAGACCGACCCACAACGCCTTCAGCGTGCCGGCCTCGTTGGCTGCCTCGCGCATAGCATTGGTGATGTTCGTCAGTTCCGGCAGGAAGTCGCGGGCCAGAGCGATGCCAAGCGAGGAGCTTGATGCTTTGAGCGCCGTGAGATTGTCGTTGAACGCCTCTGCGGAACGAGACGTTTCCGTGGTGAGCTTCAGGCCGAGCCGCTCGGCCTCGGCGGTCAGTTGAGTGATGCCAGCCGCCCCCTGATTGAGGAACGGGATCATGTCCATGCCGCTCTTGCCGAAGAGCTTCACGGCCAGCGCCGTCTTGACCGCTCCATCCTCCAGGTTGGCGAAAACATCGGCCACCTGCAGCAGCACGGCTTCGGTGGATTTCATGCTGCCGTCGGCATTCTTGACGGAGATTCCCAGGGCCTCGAACACCTGTGCCCCGTCACCGACACCGGTGTTGGCCTCGGCGATGTTCTGCGACAGGCCCTTGATCCCCTTCTGCAAGGTCTCCAGGCTGACATCCGACAGTTGCGCGGCGAAGCGCAGGGTCGACAAGGCTTCGACCGAGATGCCGATCTTCTGCGA
>JADZBS010000052.1 GCA_020851975.1 Gammaproteobacteria bacterium
GCTTCGCCAGCCGCTCATCCCCGGCAGGCGCTTCCAGCGCCGGGGCGACGGTCTGCAGCGTGAACGCCTTGCGCCCCTCGTTCGGTCCCACCGCGATGCGGTAGGTGATCGAGTGCCCGACCAGGGCAGCCAGGCCATCTTCCTCTCCGGGGCCGGCACTCAGATAGCTCCCCTCCGCGTCCCGCATCAGCAGCCCCCGCCGCTCCAGGTGCCGGGCGGTGCGCGCGACGATCTGGCCGAGCAGCGTATCGAGTTCCGCCGCTGTGGGTGGTGCCACGCGCCGAAAGCGTGGCCCGGCCGCGGTCAGCTCATAGACGCCGTCGAGTACCAGTAAATGGAAGTGGATGTTCAGGTTCAGGGCGCTGCCGAAGCGCTGGATGAGCGTCACCGCGCCGGTCCGGCCCGTCTCCTGTGTAAGCCCCGCCTTCTTCACCAGGTGAGCCGCAATGGCCCGGTAGGCGCTGCCCAGCACCGCGCCCATCGCCACCGGGTCGGTGGCAAAGAGATACCGCAGCGGGAAGGGCACCGAGAGCACCCACTGGCGCAACGGCTCCTGTGGCAGCACCTCGTCCACCAGCAACGCCGCGCTCTCCGTCATGCGCCGTGCCGCGCAGCTCGGGCAAAACCCACGGCGCTTGCAGCTATAGGCCACCAGCCGCTCGGCGTGGCAGGCCGTGCAGCGCACCCGCAGAAAGCCGTGCTCCAGCCGGCCGCACTCCAGGTAGGCCGCGAACTCCTCGTGCACATGGGCGGGCAGCGTGCGCCCGCGGGTGCCAAGCGCCGCAACGAATGCCGGGTAGTGACGCTCGACGAGCTCATAAAGAAGCGTCGCCTCCGGGCGGTGGCGCTCGTAGCGCGGCGCATCGGGGCGGCGCTGGACATGGGCGGCTTCCATGGCCGCAGACTCGCCATCGGCGGGAAGCTGTGGCCAGCTGCCTTTATGTACTCAGCGGCCTGAAAGGCACAAGGTTGGCAAATCGGCCGCAATCCGGCCGATTCGCATCATCTCGACCGGCGGTACTTTGTAGGGGGCCGATAGACCCGGAAATGCACCTGATCACTCCCACTCGATCGTGGCCGGGGGTTTGCCCGAGATGTCGTAGGTGACACGGGATATGCCCGGCACCTCGTTGATGATCCGCCTGGAAACATGGTCCAGGAACTCGTAAGGCAGGTGCGCCCAGCGCGCCGTCATGAAGTCCACGGTCTCCACCGCACGCAGGGCGACCACGTAATCGTACCGGCGGCCGTCGCCCATCACGCCTACCGACCTGACCGGGAGAAATACGGCGAAGGCCTGGCTGATCTTGTCGTAGAGCCCGGCGCGGCGCAGTTCCGTGATGAAGATGTCGTCGGCAAGCCGCAACAGATCGGCAAACTTTTTGCGCACCTCGCCGAGGATGCGCACGCCCAGTCCCGGACCCGGGAAGGGATGGCGGAACACGAGGTCACGCGGCAGGCCGAGCTCGATGCCCATGCGGCGTACCTCGTCCTTGAACAAGTCGCGCAGCGGCTCGATCAGCTTGAGGTTCATCTCCTCGGGAAGCCCGCCGACGTTGTGGTGCGATTTGATGACGTGCGCCTTGCCGGTGCGGGAGCCGGCGGATTCGATCACGTCCGGATAGATGGTGCCCTGGGCGAGCCAGCGCACGTCCCTGAGCTTTGCCGCCTCCTCCTCGAAGACCTCGATGAACAGGCGGCCGATGCGCTTCAGCCGCTTGGCCCAGCTCATGGCGCAATGCCGTTCGGCCGGGCTGCGCTCGCTGCTGCCCGTCTTCTTCCCCCGCCCTGTCGGGGTGATCTCAGCGCGCAGCGCGCTGTGCGGGGCAAACACACCATGGAATCTCGTCAGGTGCACCCGGAGCTTGGGCACCAGTGCGGCAAGCCGGGCGATAAAGTCCAGCGGCTCAAAGATGACGTGGGTCGTGCCGTCGCGGTACGGGGTCTTGAGCGTGTAACGCACCAGCCCCTGGGCGGTGAGCGAGAGCCGCCCAGTCGCCACCGCGGGCCGCGCGATGTAGCGGCACAGCCGCTCGACCTGCCGCCGGCCAGTTCGCGAGCTGGCTGATCCTGACCGGGACCGCTCTGCAGCCGGCCGCGGGCCGCTACGCGCTGGCAACCTACGTGGCGCTGGTCCTGGCGTTCTCGACGTTCACGTACTTCCCGCCGCGGTTCTTCGTCTTCGAGAACTTCTATTGTTACCAGTTCACGGGCGAGTTCGGCATTCTGGACGACTACACGGCCTATCGAGTGTTCTACGAGGGAGAGCGGCCGGGGCGCGGCGTCAATTACTGCGCGACAGTGGCGCAGCAGGCCACGATCACGAGCGACAGCCGCCAATAACCGCCGATTCGGCGGGTACCCTCGAGCCCCCGGCCAGGGGGAAGCGTTGCGGGATCTTCCGCACCAGGGCGCGGTCGTGTCCCTCCGGGCAGGTCCGGGTGAATCCGATGCCGGTGCCTCCGGCGAAACCTCCTGCGAGCAGCAGGAATGTTCCGGGCTGCGTTGACAACAACTCTTCAAGGAGCACAAGAAATGATTTCGATTGCCAGACTGTTATCAACCCGGCGCGGGTTCGTGATGGCCAGCGTGCTGGCTCTTGGTGTCGCCGGTCTTTCGGTGCCGCAGCCGATCCAGGCCAATTCGAATGGGATGTCCAAGAATGTCGTGGACACGGCAGTTGCGGCCGGTTCCTTCAAGACGCTTGCTACTGCCCTCCAGGCGGCCGGGCTGATCGATGCTCTCAAAGGCACTGGGCCCTTCACGGTGTTCGCGCCGACCGATGCGGCCTTCGCGAAGCTTCCCGCCGGTACGCTCGACGACCTGCTCAAGCCGCAAAATAAGGAAAAGCTGAAGGGCATCCTTCTCTATCACGTCGTTTCCGGCAAGATCATGGCGGGCGACATCAAGGCCGCGGCCAGCCCGGCAACCCTGCAGGGCGGGACCTTGAACGTCCAGAAGTCGGGTGGCGGGGTTACCGTGAATGGCGCGAAAGTCACCGGGGCCGACGTCAGCGCGAGCAACGGCGTAATTCACGTCATCGATACCGTACTGTTGCCGCCGGGCTGATCCATACGGGAAGCTGGGCGGGCACGGCATCCGGTCGTGCCCGCCACACTTCATATGAGCAACAGAGTGCCAGAGGATGAACTGCTTGCCGGCGATGCTGCGGGCGATCTCGGTCAGGAGAAATCCGCTGAGCTTCTTGAGTCGCTGGGGCAAGACGGGCACCGTCGCCGAAAGGAGTTCATGACCGCCGCCGCTCTGGTGCAGCTGTGTTTCCTGTTGTTTGATGATCGCGGACTGCAGCCGATGCCCGCAGCTCTGCAGGCCCGCATACTGCGCGCCGCGCAACACCTGCCCTCCAGGGTCGATCGCAGCGAGACCGGTGCGCGGCGTGAGACGCGCTGGCGCAGGCCGTCGCGACGCCAGCGTTGGCTGAGCCTCAGCGCGACTGGCTGGTACGTTGCTGCCGGGCTCGCGGTTGGCCTGGTGACCATCGGTCCGGAAGCCCCTCGACCGTCAGTTGCGATTGACGTGATTTCAAGGCGCGCCGAACTGCTCCGCAGTGCCGACGACCTGCTGACGGTGCGCTGGTCGCCGTCAACGTCGGCCGGGTTCGAAAAGGTCACGGGTGACGTCGTCTGGAGCAGCCATCGCCAGCAGGGATATCTCCGCCTCTCGGGTCTGCCGCCTAACGACCCGGGGAGGCGCCAGTACCAGCTCTGGATCGTGGACCCTGAGCGGGATTCCCACCCCGTTGACGGTGGCATCTTCGACGTCGTCGGTTCCGGGGAGGTCACGATCGCTATTCAGGCCAAGCTCGTGGTCGAACGGCCAGTTGCGTTCGCCATAACGCTGGAGA
>JADZBS010000053.1 GCA_020851975.1 Gammaproteobacteria bacterium
GCCGGCAGCGGCGTCGTGTTCGAGAACTCCAGCGTCACGTGCCCTTCCCATTCCGGCTCGAGCGGCGTCACGTTGACAATGATCCCGCAGCGCGCGTAGGTCGACTTGCCGAGGCACACCGTCAGCACGTTGCGCGGGATGCGGAAATACTCCACCGTCGCCGCCAGCGCGAAGGAATTCGGCGGGATGATGCACACCTCGCCTTCCATGTCCACGAAACTCGACCTGTCGAAGGCCTTCGGATCGACGATCGTCGAATTGATGTTGGTGAAGACCTTGAAATGGCTGCCGCAACGAACGTCGTAGCCGTAGCTCGACGTGCCGAAGGAAATGACGCGCTGGTCGCCCACGGTGCGCACCTGGCCCGGCTCGTACGGCTCGATCATGCCGTGCTGCTCCGCCATGCGGCGGATCCAGCGATCCGACTTGATGCTCACCGGGCGCGCTCGACCACGATGCGGGGAAACTTGTGCTTCTGGTCCGCGGGACGCCGCGCCAGCGCCGCGGCCGTGCGTCGCGCCACCTGCCGGTAGCGCTGCGCCAGCACGCCCTGCGGATCGGCCACCACCGGCGGGCGCCCGGCATCGGTCTGGGCGCGAATGGTGCGGTCGAGCGGAATCGCCCCCAGCAGGGGAATGCCGCACTCAGCGGCGAGGTCCGCGCCTCCCCCCGCGCCGAACAGCGGTTCCTCGTGACTGCACTTCGGACACACGAAGCTGCTCATGTTCTCGACGATGCCGAGCAGGGGTACGTCGACCTTCTCGAACATCTTCAGGCCGCGACGCGCCACCTGCATGGCCACCTGCTGCGGCGTGGTGACGATCACCACGCCGGCCACCGGCACCTTCTGGCTGAGTGTCAGCTGGGTGTCGCCCGTACCCGGCGGCAGGTCGACGACGAGGTAGTCGAGGTCGTGCCAGGCAGTCTGGAACGTGAGTTGCGTCACCACCTGGGTCACCATGGGACCGCGCCAGATCATCGCCTGCGAATCGTCGACCAGGAAGCCGACCGACATCGTCTCGATGCCATGCGCCACGAGCGGCTCGAAGGTCTTGCCGTCGCGGCTCTCCGGCTGCCTGCCGGAAATGCCGAGCATGGTCGGCTGGCTCGGGCCGTAGACGTCGGCATCGAGCAGGCCGACGCGCGCGCCCTCCGCCGCGAGCGCCAGTGCCAGGTTCGCCGAGGTGGTCGACTTGCCCACCCCACCCTTGCCCGAGGCGACGGCGATGATGTTGCGCACCCCGGGCAACGGCGTCAGGCCGCCCTGCGGCGAGCGCGCCACGATCGCCCAGTCGACACTCGCCCGCACAGTCGGCACCGACGGCACTGCCGCCCGCACTGCGGCCGTGACGGCCGTCTCGATGTCCGCCCGGATGCCCGCGGCCGGAAAGCCGAGGTGCACGGCGACCTCGATGGCCTCCTCAGCAGCACGGACCTCGATGCGGGCGCCTGCCTCACCCAGGGTCGTGTCGAGGTCGGCAATACGCAGGCCAGCGACGCAGCGCTGGATGTCGGCGACGGTGGAGTCCGGCATGATTCGTGACGTTGTTAACAGTATGCAGGGAGTGGCGCAGTCACATTGTAACCGATCGGTGGCGGGGCGCCCGCCGCCGGTACCGCGCAGCGCCAGCGGCGGAAGGCGCGAGGGGCTGTGGCATAATTCTCGCGGCGCGAGGCTGGACCCGGCGGATCCTCGTTGACATAACCCGCAGCAGGGGCGGCGGCGGGGCCGTGGTGCGTGCGTGGAAGGCGTGGAAAGGGTCGGTTCCCTGAAGCCATGAAGTTCATCAGCACATTGAAGGCGGAGCGTTCCATCGCGCAGCTGCTCGCGGAGCGCGACATGAAGGCCCCGGAGGCGCGCAAGGCGATCGAGAGCCTGCGCAAGCTCGGCGCTCCCGCCATCCCGAAGCTGATCGAGGCTTTCGCCACCGCCGAGCGCGAGCAGGCCGGAGTCCTGGCGCAGACACTCTCCGTCCACGTCAGCGAACGCACGCTCAAGGAAGTTGTCGCCGGCCTCGGCCATGGCAACGCCCGCTGCGTCGCCGGCACGACCGCCGCCCTCGCCGCGGCGGCGACCTACGACCCGAACCAGTTGCTCGGCTTCCTCGGCCAGGAGGACGTCTCCGTCTCGGCCCTGATCGACGTCCTGCGCTCCCAGCAGCAACGCCTGAATGTGCGCGAACTGCTGGGCCGCGCCTACGACCTGGAACCGCGGGAGAAGGCCGCCCTGTTCCGCATCATCGCCGACGTTGCCACGCCGGAACTCGTGCCTGAACTCATCAATCGCCTCGAGGGCAAGGACCCCGCCGTGCGCGTGCACGTGATCGAGGTCCTGTCGCGTTTCAACCGCCCCGACGTCGCCAAGGCACTCGAGGCCCAGCTCAAGGATCGCAACAAGACGGTGCGCAAGGCCGCGCTGCTCGCCGTCGAGAACATGCCGGGCGAACGCAACCTCGCCCTGCTCTGCAGCCTGCTGCGCGACCCCGACATGGATACCCGCACCAAGGCCATCGACCTGGTGGTCAAGGCCAACCATCCGGACACCATGAAGCACCTGATCGACGTGCTGCGCGACGAGGCCGAGGATGCGCGCCGCGCCGCCGTCGAGGTCCTGAACGGCATCGCCGACGTCGCCACGATCAAGTACCTGCTGGCCGCGCTGGAGGACCAGGACTGGTGGGTGCGTTCGCGCGCTTCCGACGCGCTCGCCAAGATCGGCGGCCCGAAGGTCATGGACGCTGTCCTGCAGCTGGTGCGCGACCCGAACGAGAACATCCGCCGTGCCGCCATCGAGATCCTCAACCAGACCCGGGACGAGCGCGCGGTTGAACATCTCATGGCAGCCACGCAGGACAAGGACTGGTGGGTCCGCGAACGCGCCGCCGACGCGCTGGCGGAGATCGGCAGCCGCAAGGCCGTGCCGGCGCTGGTACAGATGCTCGGCGGTGACGTGCGCTCCGCGCCCGCCGCCGTACGGGCCCTCGGCCGGCTCGGCGACTCGAAGATCATGACGAGCCTCATGCCCCTGCTCGACCATGCCGACAAGGCGATCCGCCTCGAAGCCGTCGGCGCCGTCTCCCGGCTCGCCGACCAGCACAACGCGAACACGGTGAAGGCGAAGCTTCAGCCCTTCATGGCCGGCGCCGACGAGACCATCGCCAAGGCAGCCGCCGAAGCCGTGGTGAACCTGGACAACCGCTTCTCGACGACCGCCGTCGAGGCGGCCCGCAAGCAGGAGCAGCTGGCCACGCCGAACCGCACGCTGCTGGTCGAGCCGGCCGAGGTCGAGAAGATCGTGCGAGCCGCCGAAAGCGCGCAGAAGTTCGACTTCACCGCACTCGGCCCCGGCGACATGATCGAGAACCGCTACAAGTTCATCCAGAAGATCGGCAAGGGCGCCTTCGGCACGGTCGTGCTGGTCGAGGACACGGTGGTCGACGAACGGCTGATCCTCAAGTTCCTCAATCCGAACGTCAGCCAGGACGAGGAGATGATGAAGCGCTTCGTGCACGAGCTGCGCTATTCGCGCAAGATCACGCACCGCAACGTCATCCGCATCTACGACTTCCTGAACCTGGGCGGCAACTACGCCATCTCGATGGAGTACTTCCCGTCCCACACGCTCGGCGCGGAGATCACCGGCAAGAAGGCGCTGCCTTTCGACAAGACCGCCGGCTGGACCATCGACATCGCCACCGGCATGGCCGTCGCCCACCAGGTCGGCATCGTGCACCGCGACCTCAAGCCCGCCAACATCCTCATCAACGACGACGGCCTGCTGAAGATCGTCGACTTCGGCGTCGCCGCCGTGGCCTCGCACGCCGACACCCAGCTCACCAAGACCGGCTACGTGATCGGCTCCCCGAAGTACATGGCCCCGGAACAGATCCTCGGCAAGAAGGTCGATCACCGTGCCGACATCTACAGCCTCGGCGTGATCATGTACGAGATGCTTGCCGGCGTGCCACCCTACTCCAAGGGCGACCACATGTCGGTGATGTACCAGCACGTGCAGGGCAAGTGCAAACCTTGCGAGGAGATCAACCCCGGAATCCCGCCGGTACTTGCCGCCGTGGTGCGCCGGGCGATGGAGATCGACAAGATGAAGCGCTTCGAGTCCATGGACGAGATGCGCGCCGCCGTGGCCGCCGGCCAGACCGTGCAGGCCTGACGCCGCCATGCCACGCATCGACGCCTTCCTCAAGCTCGGCCTCGCCCAGGGCTGTTCCGACGTGCACCTCGCCGTCGGCGTGCCCCCGATGCTGCGGCTGCACGGCGACCTGATGCCGATCAAGTTCCGCGACCTCGGTGCCGCGGAACTCGAGAGCTACGTGCACGAGATCCTCACGCCGGGGCAGAAGGAGCGCTTCGGCACCGGCCGCGATGTCGATTTCTCCTACGTTTCCGAGGACGGCGGGCGTTTCCGCGTCAACGTGTTCCACAAGGAGACCGGTGTTGGCGCCACCGTCCGCTTCATCCCGAGCGACATCCCGCGACTCGAGAAGCTGAACCTGCCGAAGGTGATCCAGAAACTCTGCGACCACCACCAGGGCATGATCCTGGTGACCGGCTCGACCGGCACCGGCAAGTCGACCACGCTCGCGGCGATGATCGACCACCTGAACTCGACCCGGCAGCTGAACATCATCAGCCTCGAGGACCCGATCGAGTTCGTCCACCGCAGCAAGCAGAGCCAGGTCATCCAGC
>JADZBS010000054.1 GCA_020851975.1 Gammaproteobacteria bacterium
AACTTCGAAACTTCGACCCGGCACCTTAGGCCGCACCTTATGCCCACCTTAGGCCAGATCGGCGACGAGCGATTCGCGCAGAGCCTCGGGGACAGCGTCGATGCGCACCGTGAGCGCGGCATGTTCGACACCGGCGGCGAGCCCGGCGCCGGCGTGCATGGCGGCGGCCATGTCGGGCGTGAGCTCGAAGCGCAGGAAGTGGACGGAAGAGGTCTTCTCGGCAGTGGCGCGCTCCATGTCCTCGTCGGCAATTGCATACACCGGCGGGAAGTCCCCGACCTGCACCCAGATGACGTGTTCCACGCCGACGAGCCGGGCGAGCTCGCGGCGTCGCTCCTCCGGGTCGGGGTACTCGATCATGAGCGTGGCTTTCCAGTTGCACCCGTCGGGGACCAGCGGGTTGTAGGCGTCGAGTTCGGCGCGGATGCCGTCCGGCTCGAAGATGCGCTCGATGCGCAGCATCTCCTGGATCTGGTACTGGATGGTCAGGCGGTCCTCGAAGTACAGCGTGAGGTGAGCGCCGAGGGCAAGCCGGCGGTGCTGCTTGTGCTCGATCACCCGCGCGCGGAACTCGCTGCGATGGCGGGCGTACTCCTCCAGACCGTACAGGTCGCCAGGCGTCAGCGCATGCAAGGCACGACCCTCACAGCCCGTAGGCCTGCCGCAGCAGGGTGAGCGGATGGGTGTAATGGTCGCCACCGAGCGCACCGGCGATCTGTTCGCCCGCCATGGGGCAGTCGCTGGTGAAGTGCGCGGCACCTGCGTCGCGCACGCGGCTCACCACCGGGGCGGCGATCCGCAGCGAGGCGGCGCGAAAGCGCTGCTTCACGCCGTAGGTGCCGTCGTGACCCGAGCAGCGCTCGATCGGCTGCACCTGGGTGTCCGGCACCAGCTCCAGCAGTTCCCGGGTCTTCAGGCCGATGTTCTGCACACGCAGGTGGCAGGGCACCTGGTAGGCCACCTTGCCGAGGCCGGCCGCGAAATCGGTGCGCAGCCTGCCGGCACGGTGCCGGGCCACGAGGTAGGCGAACGGGTCGAAGAACGCGCCAGCGACGCGGTTCACCGCATCGTCCCCGGGAAACATCAGCGGCAGTTCCTGCTTGAACATGAGCACGCAGGAGGGCACCGGCGCGACGATGTCCCAGCCCTCCGCCACGAGGTGCGCCAGCGCCGGCACGTTGGCGTCGCGCGAGCGCGCCACGGCGTCGAGGTCGCCGAGTTCGAGCTTCGGCATGCCGCAGCAGCGCTCGGTGTCCGCCAGCCGCACCTCGATGCCGTTGTGCTCGAACACGGCCACCAGGTCCTCGCAGATGGCCGGCAGGTTGCGGTTGCCGTAACAGGTCGTGAACAACACGACGCGCCCCGTGGTTCCGCCGGCCGGTCCGGTGAGTGCCTGCGGCCGTGCCCGGCCGCTGCCGAGGCGCTGGCGTGCCGAACGCGACTCGTAACGCGGCAGGGGCGCGTCGCGGGCCACACCGAGCGTGTGCTCGAGCAGCGCGCGTCCGGCGCCGGTCGCGTTCACCGCATTGACCACCTCGGCGACCACCGGGATGCCGGCCAACCGGCCCACGGTGTCCGTGTCGGTCAGCAGCCGGTCGCGCCAGGGCGCACCCTCGGCGCGGAAGCGCTGCGCCTTGGCACGCAGCATCAGGTGCGGAAAATCGATGTTCCAGGGATGCGGCGGGACGTACGGACACTTCGACATGAAGCACATGTCGCAGAGGTAACAGTGGTCGACGACGTCGCGGAACACCTGTTTCGGCACACCCTCGAGTTCGCCGGTGTCGGTGGCATCGATGGCGTCGAAGAGCGTCGGAAAGGCATTGCACAGGCTGAAACAGCGCCGGCAGCCATGACAGACCTCGAACACGCGCTCGAGTTCCGCCTGCAGCGCGGTCTCGTCGTAGAACGAGGAGTTGCGCCAGTCGAGCGGGTGGCGGCGCGGTGCTTCGAGGCTGCCCTCGCGCGCTGTTTCGTCAGCCATGTGCATCTCCGATGGCCGGGATCCCGGAGCGGGCCGGCCTTGCCAGACCGTACCGGCACCCCGGGCGCTCGTCGCCCGGGACACCGGCCGACAGACTCAGCGCCCCAGCGTGTCGAGCGCCTTCTGGAAGCGGTTGGCGTGCGAGCGCTCGGCCTTGGCCAGCGTCTCGAACCAGTCGGCGATTTCGCCGAAGCCCTCGTCGCGGGCCGCCTTGGCCATGCCCGGATACATGTCGGTGTACTCGTGGGTCTCGCCGGCAATGGCGGCCTTGAGGTTTGCCGACGTTTCGCCGATCGGCAGGCCGGTGGCCGGATCGCCGACCACCTCGAGGTACTCGAGGTGGCCGTGGGCATGGCCGGTCTCGCCCTCCGCCGTGGAGCGGAACACGGCGGCCACGTCGTTGTAGCCTTCGACGTCGGCCTTGGCTGCGAAATAGAGGTAGCGACGGTTCGCCTGGGACTCGCCCGCGAATGCGTCCTTGAGGTTCTTCTCGGTCTTGCTGCCCTTGAGATTCACTTTATTTCTCCTCGCTGGTACCAGTCCCCGACCCGGGGACCGCATTTTTAGAATTCGTCTGAATAGTGGGAGCCGTTCGCTGCGTTGTCAATTTGCAGGCCGGACTATACACGGCAGCGCGGCACGATTGACCGGCACGGAACGCTGTGCGAACGTGACGCGCCCTGTCCGCCTGTCGCCGCCACCATGACCGAAGCCCGCCGTCCGCGCCTGGACCTCGAGAAAGCCCTCGCCGAACTCGAGGGCATCGTCGCTGAACTGGAGTCCGGCGACCTGCCGCTCGAGAAGGCACTGCGCCAGTTCGAGCGCGGCGTCAAGCTGAGCCGCGAATGCCAGGCGTCGCTGAAGGATGCCGAGCAGCGCGTGCAGGTCCTGGTGGAATCGGGGCTGAAGGATCTCGATGCCCCCGCCCCGGAGGCCAGCGAGCCTGCGGAGGACGACGAGCAGGACGACGCCGACGCCTGAACGGCGTCCGGCGCTCAGGTGCGGGTGCCGTTCGACCCCTGCAGGCGGCGGATGAGCGAGCGCAGGAACACCTTGTTGAACCGCAGCTGGCAGTCCGTGGACACCTGCTCGAGCAGCGTGGCGCTGACGCTGAGTACCGTGACCGAGCCATCGGCACGAATCGTGGAGTTGCGCTTCACACCACCGACGTAGCTGCTCTCGCCGAAGCAGTCGCCCTCGGTCAGGCTGCCGACGGCACTGGCGTTCATCTCCACGGTGACGTTACCCTCGACGATCACGTAGAACCGATCGTCCATCTCCCCCTCGCGCACGATCTCGTCACCCGGCCCGTATTCGCGCCACTCGCTCGCCCGCAGCAGCTCCCAGATCTCCGGCCCGGCGAAGTCGTGGAAGAAGCGCAGGCGGCGCAACTGGTCGAAATGCTCCTGATTGTCGGCCTTGGCGTACTGGTCGCGCAGCTGCTGGTAGACGCGGGTGAGCCGCGCCGAGAACTCCCCGGCGCTGATGCGCGCCGCCGGGTCCTTGGCGAGCACCGCCATGACGGCCTGCTCGAGCTCGTCGGGGATGCCGTCGCGCAGCGTGTGCAGCGGCGGCGGCGTGGCATAGACGATCTGGTTCAGCAGCCGCGACAGGGTGCTGGCGCGGAAGGGGCGAAAGCCGGTCAGCAGCTCGTAGGCCACCGCACCGAGCGAGTAGATGTCGGAAACCGGCGTGATCTCGGCCGATTCCACCTGCTCCGGCGACATGTAGCTCGGCGAGCCGGCGATGCCCTCGATCCTGGAGACATCGGCATCCCGCAACAGCGCGATGCCGAAGTCGATGATGCGCACGTCGTTGTCGCGCGTGAGCATGATGTTGCTAGGCTTGATGTCGCGGTGGATGACGCCACGCTTGTGGGCGTACTGCAGGGCACGGGCGCACTTGTAGGTCAGCTTGACGACGTCGTCGACGCGCAGCAGGTTGTCCGGCCGGCAGTAGGCACCGAGCGTGCGCGCACCCTGCACGTGCTCCATCACCACGTAGTACTGGCCGTTCTCCTCGCCGGCGTCGTAGATCGGCAGGATGTTCGGGTGCTGCAGCATCCCGACCATGCGCGCCTCGTTGAAGAACATCTTGCGGGCGTTGCGGACGCGCTCGGGATCCTCGCCGGTGACGATGTTGTAGACCTTGATGGCCACGTCCCGCTTGAAGTACGGGTCGTGGGAAAGATAGACGGTGCCGGTGCTGCCCTTGCCGACCTCGTTGACGATGACGTACTTGCCGATGCGCTCGGGCACGGCGGATGCCTCCCCCGCAGCGGTCGGGGCTGCGGGCAGGGCGGCGGCTTCGTTCAGGGCAGGGACTCGAAGAGTTTCCACAGGCTCGACATGACGACGGCCGCAAATGCGGCCGCTAACGCGTCATCGAGCATAATTCCGAGCCCGCCGGGGATTCTGTGATCAGCCTCCCGAATCGGCCAGGGCTTCCAGATGTCCATGATCCGGAAGGCCACGAAGGCCGTTGCCGACCAGGCGAATTCCCGAGGCGTGAGCGCGAGTACCGCCCACATCGCCACGATCTCGTCGAGCACGATGCCGGGATGATCGTGCACGCCGAGCCGCCGTGCGCTCGCGCCGCAGACCCAGACCCCGAGTACGAAGCCTGCGGCCACCAGCCCCACGTGGACCAGGGCCGGGAGTGGCGGCACCAGCCAGAACAGCAGCACGGCGAGTGCCGAGCCGCAGGTGCCCGGCGCCACCGGCGCGAGCCCGATGCCGCCGCCGAAGGCAAGCCAGTGCACCGGGTCGCGCAGCACCGTCCGGGCGAGACCGACCCGTCGTCCCGGCATCAGCGGCGTCCCGGTGCGAAATGCCGGAAGGTGCTGTCGGCGAAGCGGTAGCGCCGGCCGTCGAGCCGCCAGCGCAGCCCCGGGCGTGCGCTCACGGTGCCGAGCCGCGCAATGCCGCAAGGCCAGCGCTGCGCCGCGCGGGCCAGCAGCGGTTCACGCCGTGCCGGCACCGTGAACAGCAGTTCGTAGTCGTCGCCACCGGTGAGCGCCAGCAGCCGGCCGCGCGGCATGCCAGCCACGGCGCGCAACGCCGGCGACAGCGGGATCGCCGCCGCGTCGAGATCGGCGCCGAGGCCGCTCGCGCGCAGCAGCTTGCCGGCATCGTCGTGCAGGCCGTCGGACACATCCATCATCGCCGAGGCGAGCGGCACGAGCAGCCGGCCCTCGGTGAGCCGCGGCTGCGGATAGAGGAAGCGCTGTCGCAACTGCGCCGCAGCGCGCCCGCCGCGCGACCGCTCGAGCAGCAGGCGGCCGGCCACCGCATCGCCCGGGTGCCCGGTGACGTAAAGCCCGTCGCCAGGCCGCGCGGTGCTGCGCGGTACGTAGCGCCCGCGCCGCACCCGGCCATGCACGGTCACCGACATGCCGAGCGGCCCGCGCACGGTATCGCCACCGATCAGCGCCACGCGCCAGGCATCGGCGAGCGCAAAGAACCCGCGTGCGAACTCGCGCAGCCAGGCACTGTCCGGTGCCGGCAGCGAGAGCGCGAGCGTGGCCCACAGCGGCTCGGCGCCCATGGCCGCGAGGTCGCTCAGGTTGACGGCCAGGCAGCGGTGGCCGATTGCGCGCGCCGGCGTGCCGGCCGGGAAGTGGACGCCCTCGAAGATGGCGTCCGCTGCAGTCACCAGGTCGTGGCCCGCCGCCAGGCGCGTCACGGCGGCGTCGTCGCCGATGCCGAGCAGCACGTCGCGCCGCCGGGCCGGGCGCACGAAGAAGCGTTCGATGATCGCAGCCTCGGTGAGCGGCGCCGGGCGGCTCATGGATGTCGCGCCGGGCCGCGCGCGGCGGCCTCAGCCCTCCCGTGGTGGCGACGGGCGCAACCGGACCGCCATCAGATCGACCACCGCGTTGACGTAGCGAAAGCTGTCCTGCGCGCCAAATTCCCTGGCGAGTTCGACGGCCTCGTCGATCACCACGCGCGGCGGCACGTCGGGGTGGTCACGAAGCTCCGTGAGGGCGATCCACAGTACCGCGTGCTCCACCGGGTCGAGCTGGGCCACCGGGCGGTCGGCCGCCTGCGCGATCAGCACATCGAGGCCGGCCTCGGCGCCGACGATCTCGCCGAGCAGGAGACGAAAATAGCCGGCATCGATGCCGCGGAACTCGCGGCTGTCGCTGAACTGCGCGTCGAGCTCGGCCGCATCGTGCCCGCCGAGCTGGCGCTGGTAGAGTGCCTGCAGCAGCAACCGACGCGCACCGTGGCGCCCCCTGGCCATGAGAGCTGCTCCCCGCTCAGGACGCGATCTGCCGCAGCAGGCTCACCATCTCGATGGTGGCCAGCGCAGCGTCAGCGCCCTTGTTGCCGTGCTTCACACCGGACCGCTCCACGGCCTGGTCGACGGTGTCGCAGGTGAGCACGCCGAAGCCGATCGGCAGCTCGAACTCCTGGCTCACCCGGCCGAGACCTGCCGCGCACTCCGAGCACACGTAGTCGAAGTGCGGGGTGGCACCGCGGATGACGACGCCGAGGGCGACCAGCCCGTCGTACTGGCGCGTGCGGGCCAGCCGGCGCGCCGCCAGCGGCAGCTCGAAGGCGCCCGGCACCCGCACCAGGTCGATCGCCGAGTCGGCGATGCCGTGCCGGCGCAGCGCGTCGCCAGCGCCGCGGATCAGGTCCTCGACGATACGGTCGTTGAAGCGGCCGGCGACGATGCAGAACTTCGCATCCCGCAGAGTGAGCTGTCCTTCGATGGTGCGCATGGGTTCCCTGTTGGCGGGCGCGATGGCACTAGGCCGGATCGTCGACGTACTCTACAACCTCGAGGCCGAAGCCGGAAATGGCGTGCATCTGCTTGGGCGCGCTCAGCACGCGCATGCGCGTGACGCCGAGATCGCGCAGGATCTGGGCGCCGGTGCCGAAGGTGCGCAGCACCGTGGTCCGCTCGCGCCGCCCCGCTTCCGGCGCACCGTTGGCCGCGAGCGCCCGGATGCTGTCGACCAGCTGGCGCGGTGCCTCCGGATAGCGCAGCAGCACCACCACGCCGCAGCCCGCCATGGCGATCCGGCGCAGGGCGGCGCGCAGCGGCCAGCCGAGCTGTGGGCTGCGCACGCCGATCACGTCGCCGAGCGTGTCCTGCACGTGCACCCGCACCAGCGGCACCTCGCCGGCAGCGAGATCACCGTGGACCAGCGCCAGGTGCACGTTGCGGTTGACATGATCCTCGTAGCAAAGCAGGCGGAATTCGCCGAACTCGGTCGCCACCGGCTGCTCCGAGATGCGCTCGACGGACACCTCGTGCTGCAGCCGGAAGCGGATCAGGTCGGCGATGCTGCCGATCTTCAGGCCATGTTCGCGCGCGAACGCCTCGAGCTGCGGCCGGCGCGCCATGGAGCCGTCCTCGTTGAGGATCTCGACGATCACCGCCGCCGGCTCGAGCCCGGCGAGGCGCGCGAGGTCGCAGCCCGCCTCGGTGTGCCCGGCGCGCGTCAGCACGCCGCCCGGCTGGGCCATCAGCGGGAACACGTGGCCGGGCTGGCGCAGATCCTCCGGATGCGCCTCAGGCGCCACGGCGACGCGGATGGTGCGGGCACGGTCATGGGCCGAGATGCCGGTGGTCACGCCTTCCGCGGCCTCGATCGACACCGTGAAGTTGGTGGCATGGCTTTCGTCGGTACCAGTGACCATCAGCGGCAGGCGCAGTTGCAGGCAGCGATTGCGGGTGAGCGTGAGGCAGATCAGCCCGCGCCAGTAGCGGGCCATGTAGTTGATGTCCTCGGGCCGCACCCGCGCGGCGGCCATGAGCAGGTCGCCTTCGTTCTCGCGATCCTCGTCGTCGACGATGATGACCATGCGTCCGTCGCGGATGTCGGCGATGATCTCCTGGACATCGGCGAAGGCTGCGTGGTTGCTGCTGGCGGTTTGTGGCATGACTGTCAGTCCGGCGGCTGCCCGGGAATGCG
This sequence comes from Gammaproteobacteria bacterium, assembly GCA_020851975.1. GTDB lineage: Bacteria > Pseudomonadota > Gammaproteobacteria > Steroidobacterales > QUBU01. The sequence continues at coordinate 7,914 of JADZBS010000054.1, forward strand.
GCCCTGCTCCCCGAGCAGCCGCTCGAGGTAGCGCGCGATGAGGTCCACCTCGAGGTTGACCGCCGTCCCGATGTTGTAGTCGCCCATGATAGTGTGCGCGAGGGTGTGCGGCACGAGATTCACGCCGGCCTGGTCGCCGCTCACCTCGTTGACGGTGAGGCTGACGCCATCGACGCACAGCGACCCCTTGCGTGCCACGTAGCGGACCAGGGCCGGCGGCAGCCGGAAGGTCACGCGCGTGGATCGGACGTCGGGCTCGATCGCGACGACCTCCCCCACCCCATCGACATGCCCCGTCACCAGGTGGCCGCCGAGCGGGTCGGCGAGTGTCAGGGCCGGTTCCAGGTTGAGGCGGGCGCCGGCCACGCAGCGGCCGAGCGTGGTGCGCGCCAGCGTCTCGCGCGAGACGTCGAAGGCCGCCGCGCTGCCCTGGCGGCCGGTCACGGTCAGGCAGACCCCGTTCACGGCGACGCTGGCGCCGGGCGCCAGGCGCGCCTCGGGCAGGCCAGTCACGTCGACTTCGAGCCGCACGTCACCGCCCCGATCCTCCACGGCCACCAGCCGGCCGACGGCTTGCACGATTCCGGTGAACATCAGGCGCTCCGTGGACGGAAACTGAGGCGGCAGTCGGCGCCGACCCGGCGCAGGTCGGTGAGCTCGAAGGCATGGCGCTCGGCCATCGTGGCGAGCCCCCGCCCGGCGAACATGCCGAGCGCGTCGGCGCCGAGTACGTGTGGGGCGAGATAGAGCACGACTTCGTCGACGAAGCCGGCGTCGAGCAGCGCGCCGGCGAGCCGCGGACCGGCTTCCACCAGCAGCTCGTTGCACTCGAGAGCAGCGAGCCGCGCCATGAGCGCGACGAGGTCGGGCCGCATCTCCGGCCCGGCCGGCAGCACCTCCACCGTGGCGCCGGCGGCTTCGAGCGCGCGCTGGCGCGTCGCCTCCGGCCGGCTGCAGAAGATCCGGGTCGTCCCCGGAACGGCGAGCAGGCGCGCGGCGGGTGGCGTGCGCAACTGCGAGTCCATGACCAGGCGCTCCGGCGCACGGACCTCGCCGAGATCAGGGCGACGTACCGTCAGCGACGGGTCGTCGGCCAGCACCGTGGCGATGCCGGTGAGGATCGCGGAGCTGCGCGCCCGCAACTCGTGCGCGTCCGCCCGCGCCGCCTCGCTGGTGATCCAGCGGCTCACACCATTGACGAGCGCCGTACGCCCGTCGAGGCTCGCCGCGAGCTTGACACGCACGAAGGGCCGGCCGCATTCCATGCGCGACAGGAAGCCCGGGTTGAGCGCGCGCGCCTCGGCCTCGAGCACGCCGCTCAGGCAGGCGATACCGGCTTCCGTGAGCTGGCGTGCGCCGCCACCGCCGACACGGGGATTCGGGTCGCCGGCGGCGAACACCACGCGGCGGATGCCGGCGCGGGCGAGCGCCGCCGTGCACGGCGGCGTGCGGCCCTGGTGGCAACAGGGTTCGAGCGTCACGTAGGCCGTGGCGCCAGCGGCCCGCGTGCCGGCATGTGCCAGCGCCACCACCTCGGCATGCGGTCCGCCCGTGCGCTGGTGCCAGCCCTCCCCCACCATCACGCCGCCGGCGACGATCACGCAACCGACGCGCGGGTTGGGATGGGCGCTGTACAGCCCGCGGCGCGCCAGTTGCAGCGCCCGGGCCATCCAGCGGAAGTCGTCGGCGCCGGCGCTCACCGATCGTCCGGCAGCAGCGACATCTGGTCGCGACGCGACTCGGCCTCGCCGAGCTCGCGCAGGCGGCGGATCTCTTCCTGGAACGCGGTCACGTCCTGGAAGCTGCGGTAGACCGAGGCGAAACGCACGTAGGCCACCTCGTCGAGCTGGCGCAGTTCCTCCATCACCATCTCGCCGACCAGCCGCGAGGCGATCTCGCGCTCACCCATGGTCTGCAGCCGGTGGATGATGCGCGAGATGGCTGCCTCCACCGCCTCCATGCCCACCGGGCGTTTCTCCAGCGCACGTACCATGCCGCTGCGCAACTTGTCCTCGTCGAAGGGCTCGCGCGACTCGTCGCGCTTGACCAGCCGCGGCATGACCAGTTCGGCCGTCTCGAAGGTGGTGAAGCGCTCGCCGCAACGCAGGCACTCGCGGCGCCGGCGGATCTGGCGGCCCTCGCCGGCGAGCCGGGAGTCGATCACCTTGGTCTCGTCATGGTTGCAGAAGGGGCAGTGCATGTCCGACCCAGCGACCCTGGCCCATGCCGTGCCGGTCGCACGGCGGGGCCGTCAGCCGTACACCGGAAACCTGCGGCAGAGCTCCAGCACCTCGCCACGCACGCGCGCGATGCGACGCTCGTCGCCTATGTCGCCGAGGATCTCGCTGATCCAGGCGACGAGCTGGGCGATCTCCGCCGCGCCGAAACCGCGCGTCGTGACCGCCGGCGTGCCCATGCGCACGCCGCTGGTGACGAAGGGCGAGCGCGGGTCGTTCGGCACGGCGTTCTTGGTCACCGTGATGTTGGCGCGTCCCAGCGCGGCATCCGCATCCTTGCCGGTGATGTTCCGGTCAACGAGATCGAGCAGGAACATGTGGTTGTCGGTGCCGCCCGAGACGATCCGGAAATCGCGTGCGGCGAGCCCGGCAGCGAGCGCGCGCGCATTGGCCTTGACCTGCTGCTGGTAGGTCCTGAACTCCGGCTGCAGGGCTTCGAGCAGCGCCACCGCCTTGGCGGCGATGACGTGCATGAGCGGGCCACCCTGCGTGCCGGGGAAGACCAGCGAGTTCAGCTTCTTCGTGATCTCCTCGTTCTCCCGAGCCAGGATGAGCCCGCCGCGCGGGCCGCGCAGCGTCTTGTGCGTGGTGGTGGTAGTAACGTCGGCGAGCGGCACGGGGTTCGGATACTCGCCGGCCGCCACCAGGCCGGCGACATGCGCCATGTCGACGAAGAAATACGCCCCGACCGCATCGGCCACCTGCCGGAAGCGGGCCCAGTCGACCACGCGCGAGTAGGCAGAGAACCCGGCGATGATCATCTTCGGCCGGTGCTGGCGGGCGAGTGACTCCACCGCCGCGTAGTCGATCTCGCCGGTCCCGGCGTCCAGCCCGTAGGACACGATGTGGTAGAGCCGCCCCGAGAAATTCACCGGCGAGCCGTGGGTGAGGTGCCCGCCATGAGCGAGGCTCATGCCGAGGACGGTATCGCCGGGATTGAGCAGCGCCATGTAGACGGCGGCGTTGGCCTGCGAACCGGAGTGCGGCTGGACGTTGGCGTAGGCGGCGCCGAAGAGACGTTTCGCCCGGTCGATGGCGAGCGCCTCGGCCTGGTCGACGAACTCGCAGCCACCGTAATAGCGCTTGCCCGGGTAACCCTCGGCGTACTTGTTGGTGAGTACCGTGCCCTGGGCTTCCAGCACGCGCGGGCTCGCGTAGTTCTCCGAGGCGATGAGCTCGATGTGCTCCTCCTGGCGGCGCTGCTCGCCGGCGATCGCCGCGGCCAGGTCGGGATCGAAGCCCGCGATCGTCATCTGCCTCGTGAACATGCCTGTCTCCGGGTCGGTGGGGGCGCAATTGTACCCGAGCACCCCGCCCGGCTTCAGGCGCCAGCCCGCCCGGCGGCGGCCGCGAGCGCGGCGACGACACCGGTCCAGGCGAGGGCCAGGTTGCGCCGGTCGTAGCCGCCACCGCCGGTGGCGAGCAGGCGCCCGCCGCAGTGGCGCTCGGCGAGCGCGGCGAGCCGCCCGGCCGCCCAGCCGTGGATCGTGGCCGGCAGGGCGAGGTGGGTCGGCGGATCACCGGCCACGCTGTCGGCCCCACACTGCATGATGATGAACTGCGGACGCGCGGCCTCGATGTGCGCCTCCACCCGGGCCCAGGCGGCGCGAAATTCGGCCTCGCCGGCGCCGGGGGGCAGCGGCAGGTTGAGCTTCGTGCCACGCGCCGCGCCGCGGCCGGTCTCGTCCGCCGCGCCGGTGCCCGGGTAGAGGTAGCGGCCATCCTCGTGGATGTCGGCGAAGGCCAGGTCCGGATCGGACTCGAAGGCGTAGTACACGCCGTCGCCGTGGTGTGCGTCGATGTCGACGTAGGCGACGCGCTCCAGCCCGTGGCGCCGGCGCAGCAGTTCGATCGCCACGCCGCAGTCGTTGTATACGCAGAATCCGGCGGCATGGTCGCGCCCGGCGTGGTGCAGGCCGGCGATCGGCACGAACGCCGCCGGTGCCTCCCCGCCGACGACAGCCTCCATGGCGACCACCACCGCACCGACCACCGCCGCGGCGGCCGCATCGAGCCCGCGTTCGGCCGGCGTGTCGCCGCCGTCGAGGAAGCCCTCGCCCTCGGCACAACGACGCGCGACGAACTCGAGGTAGTCCGCGCCGTGGAAGGCCTGCAGTTCCTCGCCGGTCGCCCGGCGGCCCTCCCGAAGGGTCACCTGCGCGGCCAGTCCGCTGCGTTCGAGTTCGTGATGGAAGGCGTCGTGCCGGTCCGGCCCGAACGGATGCCTGCCCGCGAAACCGTAGGCCGCGGTGCGCGGGTCGCGAATGACCAGGACCTGGTGGGACATGGCGCCAGCTCGCCGGGATTATAGGACTGGCGCTGGACCCGGGCGCAGCCCGGTGCAACCGCGCGCCGCTTCCGGGATAATCGCGCGTCGCTGCGCACAGCCGGACTTCGATTCATGAGCCAGTACGTCTTCACCATGAACCGGGTGGGCAAGATCGTCCCGCCCAAGCGCTTCATCCTGCGCGATATCTCGCTCAGCTTTTTCCCGGGCGCCAAGATCGGCGTGCTCGGCCTGAACGGCGCGGGCAAGTCCACGCTCCTGCGCATCATGGCCGGCGTCGACAAGGAGTTCGAGGGCGAGGCGCGGCCGCAGCCCGGCATCCGGATCGGGTTCCTGCCGCAGGAACCGGAACTCGACGCGACGCGGACGGTGCGCGAGATCGTCGAGGAAGGCGTGGCCGACACCATCGGCCTGGTGCAGCGCTTCAACGCCATCGCGGAGCGTTTCGCCGAGCCGCTCGACGACGCGGAGATGACCCGGCTGCTCGACGAGCAGGCGACGCTGCAGGACCAGATCGACGCGGTCGCCGGCTGGGAGGTCGACCGCAAGCTCGAGATCGCGGCCGATGCGCTGCGCCTGCCCGAGTGGGGCGCGCGGGTCGCCACGCTCTCCGGCGGCGAGCGCCGCCGCGTGGCGCTGTGCCGGCTGCTGCTGTCGCAGCCCGACATGCTGCTCCTCGACGAGCCCACCAACCACCTCGACGCGCAGTCGGTGGCCTGGCTCGAGAAATTCCTCGAACAGTACCCGGGCACCGTCATCGCGGTGACCCACGACCGCTACTTCCTCGACAACGTCGCCGGCTGGATCCTCGAACTCGACCGCGGCCACGGCATTCCGTGGAAGGGCAACTATTCCTCCTGGCTCGAACAGAAGGAGGCGCGCCTCGCCGTCGAGGAGAAGCAGGAAGCCGCGCGCCAGAAGACCATCAAGGCCGAACTGGAATGGGTGCGTGCCAACCCCTCGGCGCGCCGCGCCAAGAGCAAGGCCCGGCTGCAGCGCTTCGAGGAACTGTGCTCGCAGGACTTCCAGCGCCGCCAGGAGACCAACGAGATCTACATCCCGCCCGGTGAGCGCCTCGGTGACCAGGTGATCGAGTTCAGCCACCTGGGCAAGGCATTCGGCGAACGGCTGCTGATCGAGGATTTCAGCGGCCAGATCCCGCCCGGCGCGATCGTCGGCGTGATCGGCCCGAACGGCGCCGGCAAGACCACGCTGTTTCGCATGCTCACCGGCCAGGAGAAGCCCGATGCCGGGGAGATCCGCATCGGCAAGACCGTGCACATGGCCTATGTGGACCAGTCGCGCCAGAGCCTCGACGACGACAAGACCGTCTGGGAGGAGATTTCCGGCGGCCATGAGCTGATCCGCGTCGGCCGCTACGAAACGGCCTCGCGCGGCTACGTCGGCCGCTTCAACTTCAAGGGTGCCCAGCAGCAGCAGAAGATCGGCCTGCTGTCGGGCGGTGAGCGCAACCGCGTGCACCTCGCCAAGGTGCTCAAGTCCGGCGCCAACGTGCTGCTGCTCGACGAGCCGACCAACGACCTCGACGTGGAGACCCTGCGCGCGCTGGAGGCGGGCCTGCTCGACTTCCCGGGCTGCGCGATCGTGATCTCGCACGACCGCTGGTTCCTCGACCGCATCGCCACCCACATCATCGCCTTCGAGGGCGATAGCCAGGTGCTGCTGTTTGCGGGAAACTACGCCGAGTACCAGGCGGACCTGCACCGCCGGCTCGGCGACGACGCCGACCAGCCGCACCGCATCCGCTACAAGCCCCTGCAGCACTGAGCGCCGGCGGGGGCCGGAGCACGCGCCATGACGACATCGGCCTACCTCGACAGCCAGAACCGCCTGCACCGCGAGACGGTGAGCGGCGAATGCCCCCACTGCGGCAACAGCGCGCACTTCTCGCTCCTCGCCTGCCCGGGCTTCGCGCGGCTGCGCACCGACCGGCCGGCGCGTGTCGGCATCGTGGTCCAGTGCGACTCCTGCCGCACGCCGCTGTTCCTGCGCTACCGCGTGCGCGCCTGGCTCGAGGACCGGGTCGAGTTCCACCCGCACCCGGAGGAAATGGAGCGCGCGCCCGAGCGCTTCGCCTACGACACCCTGCCCGAGCGTGTCGCGGCCACGTTCCGCGAGGCGCTCGCCTGCCACGGCGCCGGCCTGCTGCAGGCCTTCGCCGTCATGTGCCGCGCCACCACCCAGGCCATGCTGGAGGATCTTGGCGAGCGCAGCCGCCTGCGCATCTTCGACCAGGTCGCCGAGGTGAAGATGCTCGCCGAGATCGACGATGGCACCTTCGCCGCCGTGCGCCGCGTGCTGTTCGAGGGCGAGCCGCCGCGCGGCACCTCGCCGGCACCGCTCACGCGGCTGCAGGCTGCCGTGCTGCTCGAGACCATGAAGGACCTGCTCTTCCAGACCTACGTGCGTCGCGCCAGGCTGCAGGCGGCGCTGCGGCTGCGCCAGTTCCCGCCCGCCGAGAGCGCACCGCGTCCGGCCGGCGACCTCCCCGCTTCGCGCTCCGCCGGCGGCTGACCGTCAGCCGACCCAGGCCCGCGCGTTGCGGAACATCCGCATCCAGGGGCCTTCCTCGCCCCAGTCGCGTGGCGCCCAGGAGTGCTGCCACGTGAGGTGCACGCGTTCCGGGTGGGGCATGAAGATGGTGACGCGGCCGTCGGCAGAGGTGAAACCGGCCACGCCGTCCGGGGAACCGTTGGGATTGGCCGGATAACTGCGCGCCGGCTGCCCGTGGTTGTCGATGTAGCGGATCGCCACCTGGCCGGCCGAATAACAGGCTGGCAGGTCGGTCGCTGCCGCGAACTCGGCGCGTCCTTCGCCGTGTGAGGTGGCGATCAGCAGCCGGCTGCCGGTCATGCCACCGAGCAGCACCGAGCGGCTCGGCAGCACCTCGACCAGGCTCAGGCGCGCCTCGAACTGCTCGGAAAAATTCTGCACGAAGCGCGGCCAGTGCGCGGTGCCCGGAATGATCGGGCGCAATGCCGAGAGCATCTGGCAGCCGTTGCACACGCCGAGCGTGAAGACATCCGGGCGTTCGAAGAATGCCTGGAACGCCTCGCGGGCGCCGGCGTTGAACAGGATGGACTTCGCCCAGCCACCGCCGGCCCCGAGCACGTCGCCGAAGGAAAAGCCGCCGCAGGCCACCAGGCCGCGGAACTCCGCCAGCGACCGGCGGCCCTCGAGCAGGTCCGACATGTGCACGTCGACCGGCGTGAAACCGGCACGCAGGAAGGCAGCCGCCATCTCGAGCTGGCTGTTGACACCCTGCTCGCGCAGGATCGCCACGCGCGGGCGAGCACCGCGCGCCACGAACGGCGCGGCCACGTCCTCGGCAGGATCGAAACCGAGCCGCGGGGAAAGGCCCGGGTCGCTCTCGTCGCACGCCGCCGCGTAGGCCTCGGCTGCCGCGGTCGGGTGATCGCGCAGCGCCTGCATGCGACTGGTCAGTTCCGACCAGGCGGCGCGCAGTTCACCGCGCCCGAAGTCGAGGAGCGTCTCGCCACCGTGGCGGAACACCAGGCGGTCGCCCTCGTCCACCCGCCCGAGCCGGTGCAGGCAGCCAGCGAGCCCGGCCTGCGCGCAGGCCGCTTCCAGGGCTGGTGCATCCGCCGCACGGACCTGCACGACCGCACCGAGTTCCTCCGCAAAGAGCGCCCCGATGACGCCGCCCGCGCCGGCCGGCAGGTCGATCGTCATGCCGGCGCGGCCGGCGAAGGCCATCTCGGCCAGCGTCACGAACAGCCCGCCGTCGCTGCGGTCGTGGTAGGCGCGGACGAGCCCCTGTGCCTGCAGGCCGGTCAACACCGCGGCCAGGGCGGCGAGCCGCGCCGGGTCGTCGACGTCGGGAACCGGTCCGCCGGCGATGCCGTACACCTGCGCGAGGCAGGAGCCGCCGAGCCGGTTGCGGCCGGCGCCGAGGTCGACGAGGTAGAGCCAGGTGTCACCGCCGCGTTCCAGCTGCGGCGTCGATGCGCGGCCAACGTCGGGCACGGGGGCGAAGGCCGAGACGATCAACGACACCGGCGCCACCACGGCCTTCGGCTGGCCGCGGTCCTGCCAGGCCGTGCGCATGGACAGCGAGTCCTTCCCCACCGGGATCGCGATGCGCAGCGCACACGCGAGGGCGCTCACGGCGCTCACCGTGTCGAACAGCGCCTCGTCCTCGCCGCTGACGCCGCTCGCGGCCATCCAGTTGGCCGACAAGCGGACACGATCGAGCGCGGCAATGCCTCCGGCGAGCAGGTTCGTGAGGGCCTCGCCGAGCGCCATGCGCCCGGATGCGGCCGGATCGAGCACCGCGAGCGGCGTGCGCTCGCCGATTGCCATGGCCTCGCCGGCGACGCCGTCGAAGCCGAGCGCCGTCACGGCCACGTCGGCCACCGGCACCTGCCAGGGGCCGACGAGCTGGTCGCGGCACACGAGACCGCCGACGGTGCGATCGCCGATGTGGATCAGGAAGGACTTGTCGGCCACCGCCGGGAAACGCAGCACGCGCCGGCAGGCGTCGGCGGGATCGAGGTGCGCAAAGCTGCCCGCCATCGCGGCACGCGGCGTACGGGTCACCTTCATCAAGGTGCGCGGCGGCTTGCCGAGAAGCATCTCGAGCGGCATGTCCACTGCCGGCTCGCCGAGCAGCCGGTCGGTCACGGTGAGCCTGCCGGTCTCGTCGGCACGGCCGAGCACGGCGAAGGGGCAGCGCTCGCGGGCGCAGATCGCCGCGAACTGCGGCAGGTCGTCCGGAGCGATGGCGAGCACGTAGCGCTCCTGCGCCTCGTTGCACCAGATCTCCGCCGGCGAGAGCCCCGCTTCGGCGCTCGGCACGTCGCGCAACTCCAGGCGCGCGCCCCGGTGGCTGTGGTCGACCAGCTCCGGCAGCGCGTTCGACAGGCCGCCGGCACCGACGTCGTGGATGATGACGATGGGATTGCGGCCATCGACCTGCGCACCCGCCGCGCAGCAGGCCTCGATGACCTGTTGCGCCCGCCGCTGCATCTCCGGATTGCCGCGCTGGACGGAGGCGAAATCGAGATCCTCCGTGCTTGCCCCGCTCGTCATCGAGGACGCAGCCCCGCCACCGAGGCCGATCAGCATCGCCGGTCCGCCGAGCACCACCAGCAGCGCGCCCGGCGGAACCTGCGCCTTGTGCACGTCGGGTTCGCGGATGCTGCCGAGACCGCCGGCGATCATGATCGGCTTGTGGTAACCGAAGGCGCGGCCGGGTTCGCCCGGCACCGGCTGCTCGAAGGTGCGAAAGTAGCCGGCCACGTTCGGGCGGCCGAACTCGTTGTTGAACGCTGCCGCTCCGATCGGGCCATCGAGCATGATCTGCAGCGGCGAGGCGATGCGCCGCGGTCGGCCAAGCCCGCCTGTCTCCCAGGGCTCGTCGAACCCCGGCAGGCGCAGGTGCGAGACGGTGAAGCCGCAGAGGCCTGCCTTTGGCCGGGCGCCACGCCCGGTGGCACCCTCGTCGCGGATCTCCCCGCCGGCGCCGGTCGCCGCCCCCGGGAAGGGCGAGATGGCGGTCGGGTGGTTGTGCGTTTCCACCTTCATGAGCGTGTGCACGGGCTCGCGCTGGAACCGGTACTCGCCGCTCACCGGATCGGCGAGGAGCCGGCCCGCCGGTGCGCCCTCCACCACCGCGGCGTTGTCGCGGTAGGCGCTCAGCACCCCGGCCGGATTGGTGGCGTGGGTGGCGCGGATGAGATCGAACAGGCTCTGCGGCTGGTCCACGCCATCGATGACCCAGCGCGCGTTGAAGATCTTGTGCCGGCAGTGCTCGGAGTTCGCCTGCGCGAACATCATCAACTCGGCATCCGTGGGGTCACGGCCGAGTTCACCGAAGTGCGCCGCGAGATAGCCGATTTCGCCGGCCGACAGGGCGAGCCCCAGCTCGCGGTTGGCGGTTTCGAGGGCAGCGCGCGCGTCGCGACCGAGCGCCACGCGACGCAACGGGGCCGGCGCCTGTTGCGCGAACAGGTCGAAGGCCTGGACCGGCCGGGTCAGCACCGACTCGGTCATGCGATCGTGCAGCAACGGGGCGATGGCACCGATCTCGGCGGTGGACAGCGGCAGCTCGCTCACCAGGCTCCAGACGACGCCGCGTTCGATGCGGCGTACCGCGCCGAGCCCGCAGATGCGGGCGATGTCGGTGGCCTTGCTCGACCAGGGTGACTGGGTACCGAGGCGCGGCACCACCCAGAGGGCCGGCATCGTGCCGGGTCGGGGCGCCCGCGCCGCGCCGTAGCGCAACAGATCGGCGAGCGTGTCGCGCTCGCGCGGCGTGAGATCGGCGGCGAGGTCGACGTAGTGCGTGAAGCGGGCTTCCAGTGCGGCGGCGCGCGGCGCGACCGCCTGCACCTGGGCGAGCAGTCTCGCCAGGCGAAAGTCCGAGAGGGCCGGTGAGCCCGGGATCTCCAGCAGGACAGGGCCTGGGCGCGCTCGTCCGGGCGGCTCAGTCGCCGCCGTCATGTCGCGAACCGGGCGTGTACACCGGCACCGGGAACTGGGCCACGTTACCGCCCTCGGCCCTGGTGATCTTGCTGACGCCTTCCTTCTCGACTTCGTCGATGCGCAGCACGGCATGCAGCGGCAGGTAGGTGCGGCGTACGCCCTCGAACTCCGTCTTGATGCGTTCCTCGGCGGGATCGAGCACGACCGTGCTGCGCTCGCCGAACACCAGCTTCTCGACCTCGATGAAGCCGAACAGGGCGCCCTGGCTCACCGAACGGGCGTAGATCTCGTAGATCTTGCCCTGGCTGACGAAGGAGATTTTGTAAAGTCGGCGGGCAGACATCTCGGCGAGGCGTTCCGGGGGGGCAGTCCGCCGGGAGCAACGCAGCCCTTCAGACCGGTGCGCATTATAGCCCATGCATCCCGGCCGTTGGGCTGGCGGGCCCGGGGAGAACTGTGAACCAGACGGCGGCGCCCCTGCAGCCGCAAGGCCATCATGGGCGAGCGGAAATTGGGTATCGCGCCGACTGCCCGACGGGGGTGCGCCGGCCATGCCCGGGAACGACCATGGCATTGCGCCTGCGAATCACGAGCCAGCAGAAGGGTCAGTTGGGCGAGTCCCACGTGCGCGAATTCGTGGCCTGCGGCGGCACCATCGGCCGTGCGGAAGACAACGACTGGATCCTGCCCGACGCCAAGCGCTTCATCTCCAGCCGTCACGCGCTCGTCGATTTCCAGGGCGGCGCCTACTACCTCGTCGATACCAGCCGCAACGGCGTCTACATCAACGGCTCGGATACCGCAGTCGGCCGCGGCCACCCGCAGCGGCTGTTCAACGGCGACCGCCTGCGCATGGGCGAGTACGAAATCACCGTGGAGCTGACGGCCGGCGACGAGCACATCGCCGACGACGGCATGCGCGATTCGGTGGTGCGCGCCCAGCTCGTCCCCGTCGACGAGTCGATGGAGCTGCAGCTGGTCGATGAGAACAAGATGCGCGCGTTCGAGTACAACGCGCTCGAACGCCACCTGAAGCCTGCGGAACCGGGTGCGAGCGGCAGGACGCGCCAGCCGGCACCGGCTGCGCCGCCCGGCCCGCCCGCCGAAGCCGGGCGCATGCCCGAACGCCGTCCGGCACCCGCCAGCGGGCACGCGGCAGCCGTGGAAATCTTCTGCAAGGCAGCCGGCCTCGCCCCGGCCGACCTGCGCGGCACCAATCCCGAGGAGATCCTCGGCATCGCCGGCGCGCTTACGCGCGAGCTCCTCACCGGGCTCGCTGACTTGCTGCAGAGCCGCTCGCGCATGAAGGACGCGCTGCGCCTGCCGCAGACCGTGATCCGTCCGGCAGCCAACAACCCGCTCAAGTTCTCCCCGAACGTGGCCGAGGCGCTGCGCTACCTGCTCGGCGAGCCGGGTCAGAGCTACCTGCCGCCGGACCGCGCCGTGCAGGCCGCATTCCAGGACGTGCGCAGCCACCAGCAGGCCCTCTTCAAGGCGATGATCCACGCCGTGCGCGACTTCGCCGAGCGGCTGGAGCCCGACGAGCTGCGCAGCCGCTTCGACCGGGGCCTGAAGCGCTCGCCGCTGCTGGCCGGCGCCAACAAGCTCAAGTACTGGGAGCTCTACGAGGAGAGCTACCTCACGCTCACGCACCAGGAGGAAGGTGCACCGCTGCCGGCCATCGTCATCGACGAACTCACCAAGGCCTACGAGCAGGAGCTCGAGATCCTGCAGCACGGCGCCACGCGACCGATCGCCAGCCGTCCCGCCCAGGCGTCCTGACGCCGCCGGACAACGCAGCCTGCCGCCGCCACCGCGCCCGGCGGTTCTCCTCTACAATGGCGGCGCGATGACACTCGACGAACTCAAGCCCGGCCAGCAGGCCACGATCACGCGCATCGAGGGCGACGGACCGCTGGTGCAGCGGCTCATGGCGCTCGGTCTCCTGGAAGGCTCCGACGTCGCGATGATCCGCCGCGCCCTCGGTGGCGACCCGGTGGAAGTCCAGGTGATGGGCTACGCGCTGTCGCTGCGGCGCGAGGAAGCCCGGCGCGTCGAGGTCCGGCTCGGCCCATGAGCACGCCGGCGCCGGCCGGAGCACCCGCGCGCCCCGCCGCGGCCCCTGCCCCGCACAGCGCCCCGGTGATTGCCGTCATCGGCAATCCCAACACCGGCAAGAGCACGCTCTTCAACGCCCTCACCGGATTGCGGCAGAAGACCGCCAACTATCCCGGTGTCACCGTCGAGCGGCACACCGGAACCATCGAACTCGCCCGCCGCGAGGTGAGCCTCGTCGACCTGCCCGGCACCTACTCGCTAGCGGCCCGCTCGCCCGACGAGATGGTCGCCATCGACGTGCTGCTCGGCCATGTCGAGGATCTCGCCCCGCCCCGCGCCGTGCTCGTGGTGGTGGACGCCACCAACCTGCGACGCAACCTGTTTCTCGCCACCCAGCTCGCCGAACTCGGCCTGCCGCTGGTGATCGCGCTCAACATGCTGGACGTCGCCGCCGCCGCCGGCGTGCAGATCGACGTGGCGCGCCTCGCCGCCCGGCTCGAATGCGCCGTCGTGCCGGTGGTGGCCACCAGCGGCGAGGGCATCGCGGAGCTGCGCGCGGCGCTCGCCACCGCCATCGACCAGCCTCCGCGCGAGCGTCTCGTGGTGCTGCCCGACGTGCACCGCGCAGCCGTGGAACTCGGGGCACGGCTCGTCGCCGCCGGGCATAACCTCTCCGCCTACGAGGTCGAGCGCGCACTGATCGACGCCGGCGGCGTTGCCGAGCGGCGCTTCGAGTACGCCACCAGCCCGGAGCTCATGACCGAGCTCGCCGAGCTGCGCATGCGGCTCAGCACCGGCAGTTCGCTCGCCGCCATGGAAGCTCGCAGCCGTTACGACCTCATCAACGGCATCGTCGGCGAGGTCGAGCAGCGGACCCCGCCGCGCGCGACATTTCGCGAGCAGATCGACCGCGTCACCAACCATCCGGTGGTCGGCTCGGTGCTCTTCGTGCTGGTGATGGGGCTGGTGTTCCAGGCCGTGTTCTCGTGGGCCACGCCGCTCATGGACCTCATCGACACAGCCACCACGGCGCTCGGCGAAGCCGTGCGCGCCGCGCTGCCGCCGGGCGCCCTCGCCAGCCTGCTGGTCGACGGTGCCATCGCCGGCGTCGGCAGCGTGGTCATCTTCCTGCCACAGATCCTGATCCTCTTCGCCTTCATCATCCTGCTCGAGGACACCGGCTACATGCCGCGCGTGGCCTTCCTCATCGACCGGTTGATGCGCCTGTGCGGCCTGTCCGGCCAGTCCTTCATCCCGATGCTGTCGAGCTTCGCCTGCGCCGTGCCGGGCATCATGGCCACGCGCGTCATCCCCGAGCGGCGCGACCGGCTCGCCACGATCCTCGCCGCCCCGTTCATGACCTGCTCGGCACGCCTGCCCGTGTATGCGCTCCTGATCGGCGCCTTCGTGCCCGAGCGGCACTACCTCGCCGGTCTCGTCAGTCTCCAGGGCCTGGTGCTGCTCGCGCTCTACCTGCTCGGCATCGTCGCCGGCGTGTTCACGGCACTCCTCCTGAAGCGCACCGCGCTGCGTGGCCCCACGCCCACCTTCCTGATCGAGCTGCCGCCGTACCGCCTGCCCCACTGGCGCTCCGTCCTGCTGCGCCTGCTCGAGCGCGGCCGGGTCTTTCTGGTGCGGGCCGGCACCGTCATCTTCAGCGTCGCCGTCGTCATCTGGGCGCTCCTGTACTTCCCGCAGTCGCAGGCCACGGCCGAGCGCTTCGATGCCGAACGCGCCCGCGCCGAAGCCACGCTCGGCGCAGCGGCGCTCGACCAGGAGCTGCGGCGCATCGACAACGCCGAGAGTGCCGTCCGCCTCGAGGAGAGCTATCTCGGCCGCATCGGCCGTTTCGTCGCCCCGGTCTTCGCCCCGCTCGGCTGGGACTGGAAGGTGTCGGCTGCCGTCATCGCCGGGTTCCCGGCGCGCGAGGTGGTCGTCGCCGTCCTCGGTACCATCTACGCCGTCGGCGAGGACGTCACCGAGGAGGATGCCGATCTCGTCGAGCGGCTGCGCACGGCCACCTGGCCGGATGGCCGGCTCGTCTTCACGCTGCCGATGGCGATCGGGCTGCTCATTTTCTATGCCTTCTGCCTGCAGTGCGCGGCCACCATCGTCATGATCCGCCGTGAGACCAACAGTTGGGGCTGGGCGGGCTTCGCCTGGGTGTACATGACCGGCATGGGCTACGCCGGCGCGCTGCTCGCCTACCAGCTCGGCTCGTGAATCACGCCATGAGTGACACAGACCTCCAGGAACTCCTCGCCCTTGGCGTCGTCGTCCTTGTCGTCGCCCTCACGCTCTGGCGCCGGGCCCGACGCAGGCGCGCCGGCAAGGCCGGGTGCAGCGGCTGCGACTCGAAGGCAGCGCGCCCCTCGGGCGAATCGCCGTTGCGCTTCCACCGCCGCCGCTGACCCCGGGCGCGGGTGCCCGCCTCACTCAGCCGGCCCAGCGATAGCTGACCGGCATGTCGTGATAGCCCTTGAACATCACGCCTTCGCGTGGCGCCGGATCGCGCGCCGGGCGGATGTCCGCCAGCCGGCTCATCAGCTTCTGGAAGGCGATGCGCCCCTCGAGCCGGGCGAGCGCGTGCCCGGCGCAGAGGTAGCGACCGGCGGCGAAACTCAGGTTGTCACGCGCGTTGGCGCGCCCGAGATCGAGGACGTCCGGCGACTCGAAATGCAGCGGGTCGCGGTTGGCCGCGGCGATGGAGAGCATCAGGTGCGTGCCCTCGGCGATCGCCGTATCGTCGATGCGCACGTCGCGGGCTGCCTGCCTGAACAGCACGTACAGCGGCGGGTCGTAGCGCAGGAACTCCTCCACGGCGTTCTCGGTAAGCCCGGGCTCCTCGCGCAGGCGGCGCATGGCCTCGGGATGGCGCATCAGCGCGAGCAGCCCGTTGCCGAGCAGGTGCGTGGTGGTCTCGTGGCCGGCGATGAGCAGCGTGATGATGGCCCACACCACCTCGTCGCGGGTGAGCTTGTGCTCGCGCTCGTTGCGGACCAGCAGGCTCAGCAGGTCATCGCCCGGTGACTGCTCCCTCGCCCTGACCACGGCCGAGAGATAGTCGAACAAGGCCGTGGCTCCGGCCGTCGCGCGGGCAAATTCCTCGGGCGTGGCCACGATCTCGAGCCCTGCCAGCATTGCCCCGGAGCCTTCCCGCAGCAGGTTCTCCTCCTCGGTGGGGATGCCCAGCATGTGGCAGATCACCGTGACCGGCAGCGGCATGGCGAAATCGGCGATGAAGTCGCCGCTGTCGCGTTCGCGCATGCGCCCGATCAGCGCCTCGCAGGTCCGGTCCACGAAGTCCGTCAGCGCCTCGACCCGCTTGCGGGAGAACGCCGGCATGATGGCGTGGCGGAAGCGCGTGTGGTCGGGGGGATTCATCGAGATCATGTTGTTGCGCCCGAAGTCGCGAAACGGTCCCTCGGGCTTGCGGCCGACCGACCACTCCGTCGGCCGACGCACGTCGTGGCTGGTCAGCGCCCAGGCGACATCGGCGTGCCGGCAGAGCAGCACGCCGCCATCGGCGAGCGGTGTCACGGGCTGTTCGCGCAGCAGCCGGCTGAACAGCCCGATGGCGCCGTAGCGAAACTCCGGGGCGGTGGGATCGACGGTGATGGTCATGCTTGCGGTCCTCTCCGGCCCTGATGGCCATGAATCGTGACGCGAACTCAGTGCCCGCCGGTCGCGCACCCGAACGTTGCCAGCGGGTCTCCCGCCACCAGCACCAGGTCGCCCAGCAGCACCTCGGGCCTGTCGAAGGGCGATTGTGCCAGCAGGCAGAACTCGGCCGGCGCGCCCGCGACGAGCACCGGCCAGTCCTGGCCCCAGTGCTGGCGCGGTGTGGCGGTCGCCGAGGCGAGCACGCGATCCATGGGCAAACCGGCCGCGCCGAACAAGGATAGCTCCTGGAGGAGTCCGCGTCCGTGCCCGACACCCGGGCTGCCGGCGTCGGAACCCGCGATCAGGCGCACGCCGAGCTGATCGGCGAGCGCGATGCGGTCGAGATGATCGCCGACGATGCGCCCGAGATTCGCCACGGTGGCCGCTGGCCAGCCGGCGTACTGCGGATGCTTCCACTGGAAATGCACCGGCGCCACCGTGGGGACCCAGGCGATGCCCTCCCCGGCCATGGCCCGCAGCGCCTCGGCGGTCATGAAGTAGCCATGCTCGATCGAGTCGACGCCGGCCGCGATGGCCAGCTCGATCCCCTCCGCTCCGCTGCAGTGCGCGAAAACGGGCCGGCCCTGGCCATGGGCGCAGTCGATCATTTGCCTGAGCGTACGCACGTCGAACTGCGGTCCCTGCGGCACGGCGCCGTGTTCGAAATCGACGATGCCGGTCAGGAGAATCTTGACGTCGTCGGCCGACTGCGCCACCCGGTCGACAGCGGCGACGGCCTCGTCCGGCGTGGCCACGTCGATCGCCATGAACCGGCCGTAGCCGCCGGCGCGGCGGATCGCCGGGCCGGGCGAGCGGATTGCCGGCCAGAACTCCGCCACGTCGCCACGCCGCCGGCGCATCTCGTGGTTGATGCCGTGCCGGTCGCCGGCGTCGCGGATCAGCGTGATGCCGTGCGCACGTGCGTGCCGGATGTTGGCCTCGGCGATGGCCGCCAGGCCCGCGAAGTCCGCGCCCTGGCCGGCACTGCGGTCCGCCGCCTGCCTCGCCGCCCCGCCCAGGAACAGGTGGCAGTGCGCCTCGACGAGGCCGGGCAGGAGGAAGGCCGCCGTGTCGGGCACGGCCGTCGCCACCGGCGGTGCCACGGCGGCCGGCGGCGTTTCGTGCGGGGACGTGATCGCGACGATGCGTCCCTGCTGCAGGTGAAACGCGTACGGGCCGGCGTCGTGATGACGGCGGCCGCAGAAATAGCTGCCGGCGACGATCGTGCGGGATGACGCGGCGGACGGGCCAGGCATGACGGGGCTCAGGAGCGTTGCAGCTTCAGCAAGCGGCGCAGGGCATCACGGCCCGTCAGGGCGATGATCTCGCGGAAGGCCACCAGCAGCGGATCGTCGTCCGGCAGCAGCCGGTAGTCGCGCCAGGGCGTGCCGATGATCATGTCGAGGCCACGCGCCACGGCCAGCGTCAGGAATGCGTTCTCGAGACCCTCCCGGAGCGCCAGCCCGCCACGCGTGGTCGCCGGCAGTTGCTGGGCGATGTTGCTGAGGCCGCCGCAGAGATGCACACCGGCGAGATCCGGATCGCAGCCGATCCGCTCCACGGCATCGAGCGCCGCCCGGGTCGCCCCTTCGGTGTCCGCCGCGAGCGCGCCGATCGAGACATCGACGATGACATCATCCGGCACGAGGCCGGACTCGCGGGTCAGGCGCGCGAGACAGCGCCGGGCCGTGGCGTGGATCTCTTCGGCGGTCCGGTTCTGGCGCGCCTCGCCGTTCTCCATCCGCTCCGAGGCCATGACGATGACCCGCGCCGGACAGCCACCGGCACGGACCGGCAGGTGCCAGCGCGCTTCGGTGATCGAGTTGATGATGGGCCTGCGCCCGCGGGCCTGGTCGGCGTCGTAGGCCTCGAGGCAGACCTGCTGCACGCGGACGTCGGGCGAATCGAAGCACAGCGGCAGGTCGACGACCGCCTGGACGGCACGGATCAGGGTGACGAGGAATTCCGGCGCCGTGGCAACCTGCGGCCCGGCATTGATGTTGAGATACGCGGCCCCGGCATCGGCCTGGCGCCGCGCCAGCGCCTGGATGCCGGCGATATCGCCGGTCTCGAAGAGCGCCCGGGTGCTGCGAAAGCCGGGATTGATCCGTTCACCGATGATCGCCAGGCCGTGGATTGCCAAACCGGAACCTTCCTTTCCTGCCATCGCTGCGAATCAGGGGAAGTTGATCCGGCGGACGAACTGGCGCTGGAACGCGGCGCTGCCCGCCATGCCGACGTGCTGCGCCTCACGGGCGATCTCCGCGGCCCGTGCCCGATGCGGATGCGACAGCGCCGCCAGCCGCACGCCGAGACCGGCCGCACCGCCGATCTGCCGGAACCGCCCGATCGGCAGGTCGGGCAGCATGCCGATCGCGATGGCGCTTTCCATGGAAATGTAACTGCCGAAGGCGCCGGCCACGACGACGTGTTCGATGGCCTGTTCCCCGATCGCCGCCGCCTGCAGCAGCATGTCGATGCCGCTGCGGATCGCCGCCTTCGCCAGTTGCACGGCCCGCACGTCGCTCTGCGTGAAAACGATTCCCGGCGCCGAGCGCTCCTCTTCGTCGACCAGCACGAACTCCCGGCTGCAATCGGTGTCGCGGACCCGCGCATGACCCGGCTGCAGGCGGCCGCGATGATTGAGGATGCCCGCCTTCAGCAGCGCGGCGGTGACATCGAGGACACCGGAGCCGCAGAGTCCCTCCGGCTCGGCCGCGTCGATGGTGCCGAGCTCGAGCGTGCCGTCGCGGATCGCCACCCGTTCGATCGCCCCCGGCGCCGCCTGCATGCCCCAGGTGATCTCGCCGCCCTCGAGCGCCGGCCCCGAGGGACAGGACACGGTCAGGATGCGGCCCTCGTGCCGCAGGGAGATCTCCGTGTTGGTGCCGATGTCGAGCAGCAGCACGGTGCCGCGCAGGTCCTGCGCTTCGAGCGCGAGCAGTGCGGCGACATGATCGCCGCCGACGAAGCCGGCGACGCCCGGGAACAGGTGCACGCCGGCGGCCGGCGCCGCGAAGAGGCGCAGGTCGCGGGCCCGGAGATCCACCGCCTCGCGCTGCACGGGAGCAAAGGGAGCACGCGCCAGCCCATCCACGGGCAGGCCGAGCAGGAAGTGCTGCATGGCCGAGTTGCCGGCGATCACCACGTCGCAGATGTCGGTCGCGACGACGTCCGCCTTCCGGCACAGGGTGGCGGTCAACTGGTTGATGCCGTCGATCGCCAGGCGCTGCAGGTCCTGCAGGCAGCCGGCGTCGCGCACGGCGTGATTCAGCCGCGTGACGATGTCGGCGCCGAGCGTGACCTGCGGGTTGCTGAGCCCGGCCTGGTACAGCGCCGAGGTGCGCCCCTTGCGCAGGTCGACCAGGAAGGCGCCGATGCTGGTGGTGCCGAGATCGACGGCGAGCGCCAGGGCACGGTGGCGGGCCGGCAGCACGTTGACCAGCTCGCCGAGGCGCACGGCGGCGAGCAGCCGCTCCTGACCCGTCCGGGCCAGTGCCCAGGCTGCACGCACGGCCTCCGGATGCGCCGTGCGACAGCGCGCCACGCCGCCATGGTTGATCGCCGCGATCAGCCGGTCATCGAAACCGCGCGCCGGGTCCTGCGCCTCACCGTCAAGCCGGATGCGCCAGGTGCGCACCGTCGGATCGGGCGCAATCCTGACGTCGCCCTGCTCCAGGCTGCGCACGGCGTGCACGGCCGACGAGCGCACCGGCACGAAGACGGTGCAGCCCTCGCGCGGCCAGATCTGGCAGGCACGCCGCCAGCCGTCGGCCAGCAGCTTCTGCGACAGCAGATGGCGATCGGCCATGGTCGGCTCTGGAACCGGCCCGCCGACGACATGCACGAGGCAGGAGCGGCAGGTGCCGTTGCCCGAGCAGGAACTCGACAGCGGCACGGCACCGCGACGCGCACAGTCGAGCACCGACTCTCCGTCGAGAATGTCGAGCGCCCGGCCGGCAGGCCGGAACGTGACCAGCCGCGACGGCTCACCCGCAGGCGAGGACGTCATGCACGGCTCCGGCCTCGTGATCGGATCGCAGGCGACAGCCGGCCCGGCTGCGACAGTCGCGACAGGACCGGTCACGCCGCGGGCGGCGGATGCGCGGCCCGACGAGCGCCAGCGCCGTCGCCGTCTTGAGCGGTGACATGACGCCGCCCGCCGCGAGCCCGACGCCGATCCGGTCGGCGCCGGCGAGCTGCAACACCGCCGCCTGCGCGCCCAGTGCCAGCGCCCCGTCCCCCGGCGCCAGCGCCCTGCCGATGCCGAGCCCGCGCGCGGCGAACTCGTGCCGCAGCTCTGCGAACAGGCGCTCGCCGAGCCGCATCACCAGCAGGCTCGCGATCTCGTCGAGCACCAGGGCCTGCAGCCCGCGGCGATCGCGAAACCGTTGCGCCACGGCCTGCGCAATGCCGGGCCCGAGCGACCAGGCCGCCGCCAGCACCTGTTGCGCCCTGGCCGCCTGCGCCACCGGTCGTTGCAGCACCAGCGTGCTGCCGTCGTCGAGATCGAGGCGGCGCGCATCGGCGCTGCGGACCGCGGTGCAACCGTAGCTCGCGCGGGGCTCGACCAGCCGCTCCCGTTGCAGCTCGCCCAGGAGGGCCGTCACCATCGTCTCCGCCGGTCGCGCCGTGAAGGCGCGGCCGGTCAGCCGCAGCCGCCGCAGGACATCGGCCGGCGAGATCTCCAGGTCAGGCTGCTCGACGATGGTCACGGTTCAGTAGACCCCGTGCGCCCGGGCCGCGTCGAACATGGCCTTGACGTTGGCCGGGCGCGCCTCGCGCGGAATGCCTGCCGCGCTGCCGTCCAGGATGAAGGCGCCCTCCTTGCCGACGGTCGCCACCAGCGTCTTCACCTGCTCCTCGACCTCCGTCGGGGAGCCGGCGATCAGCAGCGATCCCGACATGCCGCCGCGGATGCAGATGGTATTGCCGAACACCGCGCGGGCGCGCACCAGGTCGGTATTCTCGAACTGGTAGGTGCAGGTTCCCGGCGGGACATCGGCGATGATCTCCAGCCGGCTGGTGCACTCGCCCTCGAAGAATGGCATCGGCGTGAGGCCGGCATCGATGACCATCTGGATCATCCGGCGCAGTTGCGGCCAGTAGAAGGTGCGGAACTGCTTCGGCGACATGAACCCGTCGATGCCCCAGTGCAGCGGGATGAACACCACCTTGTTCGGCAGCGTCCGGAACAGGTCGACGGCCCGGCGGCTGAAGGTATTCAGGATCATGTCGATGGCCGCGAGCAGTTCGTCCGGCCGGCGCATCATGTCGAGCATGCCGCCTTTGGCACCGCGCATGAAGTCGACGATGATGTCGAACGGGCAGAGCATCGCGCCGCCGCGGTGCGCCGGGAAGCCGAGCCCGGCCATGCGCTGGATGAACGCGCGCTCCCGCGCGATCGTCTCCAGCGCGCACTTGCCCGCCTCGTGCAGCGTGTCCATCGCACGCTTCATCTCCTCCGTGCCGAAGGCGGCCACGTTGATCGCGGCCCCCGTGTAGACGAGGCTCGGCGGATACGGAAAGGCCGCGAGGGCTTCCAGGTTCTTCGCGGTGCGCGGCAGCATCCGGGTCAGCCAGAACCAGGAGGGGTCGGCGATCAGTTCGCGGTATTCGTCCGCGCGCATGATCTCCCGGTCGAGGTACTGGAACGGATCATCGGCGCCGATGCGGCTGCCGGGCCACTCCATCGGCTGGTAATCGATGAGGTCGAGCTGGCGGCCGATCAGGTTGCGCGTGTGCTGCTGCTCGAAGGCGTCCGGCTCGAAATCGAGGATCACCTTCTCGACGGCGCGTTCGAGCTTGTCGCCGTCGTAGACGGTTTCCGCCAGCGTGTAGCCGGCATAGCGGGCGTGGAAATCAGCGGTAAAGAACGGCGCCGGCACGCGGTCTGGCACCCGTCCGGCCATCGCCTCCTGCATGCGCCGCTGGCGTTCGGCATAGAGTTCCTGGGGTGACTTGTCCATCGTCTACGCCGCCGTCCAGGAGTTGCACAGCGAGACCGCGTCCATGGCATTGCGGCCGAAGGCATCGGCCCGGGTGAACTCCCGGACCCGATCGTCGACCTGCCCGCCGCCGATCATGATCTTGAACCCGTCGCGGGACCGCGCCTCCTGGAAGGCCTCGATGATCTCCTTCATGGAGTCGAAGGCGAGCGTCAGGAAACCGCTCAGGGCGACGACGGACGGCTTGTGCGCATCGATGGCCGCCAGGAAGCGCTGCGCCGGCACGTCCACGCCGAGGTCAACCACCTCGTAGCCGGCGATCTCCAGCATGAAGGTGACGATGTTCTTGCCGATGTCGTGCAGGTCGCCCTTCACCGTGCCGATGACGACGCAGGCGCGATGTGCCGCGGCACCGCCGGCGCCGCGCTCGCCGATCAACGGCCGCGCCATGCCGCTGATCTCGGTGAGCATCTCGCCGGCCAGCATCAGCTCGGTCAGGAAATATTCCTCGGCCTCGTAGCGGGCACCGACGATCGTCATCGCCTGGCGGCAGAGGTCGAGCATTCGCATCGGGTCAAAGCCGCTGTCGAGCATCTGGCGGGCCAGGGCCAGCGCCGCCTCCTCCTCCATGTCGGCCAGAAGTCCGATCAGCCGTTGGTCGTCATCGTTGCTCATCACCACACCTGTGAGGATCGTTCATGAATCGGAACACTGCGCAGACCGCGCCACGCCGGTGCCGGCCTTCCGGCGGGCCGGCATCGCCTCGCCCCACGCGCCGGCCTGGCGCCCGGCCAGGAGGCCGCTGCGCTCGACGAGTTCGCTGAGGCGATGCGCCTGCCGGTGCATCATCAGGTGCACGCCGGCCACGCCGGGGATCGCCCGCACCTGGTCGAGCAGTTCCAGGCAGATGTCCATGCCGGTCTTCGCCGGATCCGATGAATGTTCCAGCCGGCGGATCAGGCTGTCCGGAATGTTCGCACCCGCGACGTGTCGCTGGATCCAGGCGGCGGCCCGCGCCGAGGACAGGAACCCCAGGCCCACCAGGATGTGGCAGCGTTCGTGCAGCCCGAGATCACGGACCTCCCGCATGAAGGCCTCGAAGCGCGGCACGTCGAAGCAGTACTGCGTCTGCACGAAACGCGCGCCGGCCGCCACCTTGCGGGCCAGGTTCAGGGCGCGCGCCTCGAGCGGTTCCGCGAGCGGGCTGATCGTGGCGCCGACGAACAGCGGCGGCGCCTCGGCGAGCACCCGTCCGGAACGCAGCCGGCCCTGCGCGGAAATCATCGTGGCGGTCTGGAGCAGCGTCGCGCTGTCGAGTTCGAACACCGGCCGGGCCCAGGCGTGATCGCCCTGCCCGATGCCGTCGCCCGTCAGGCACAGCAGGTTGCGCACGCCCAGCGCCGCGGCACCGAGGATGTCCGCCTGCAGCGCGATGACGTTGCGATCCCGGCAGCAGAGCTGCATGACCGGTTGCAGGCCTTCCCCGATCAGGAGGGCGGCGGCCGCGAGGCTCGACAGGTGGCAGTTCGCGCCGGGCCCGTCCGGCACATTCACCGCGTCCACGCAGCCCCGGTAGTGCGCGAGGCGCTGCCTGAATTCGTCCCGGACGATCACGTCCGGCGGCGTCATCTCGGCGGTGACGGCAAAGACCCCACGGCGCAGCAGTCCCTCCAGCGGACTGGCCGGATCGCGCAGGACCGCTTCGGCCGGCGATGAGGTGGCGGCATCCTCCTCCGGTGGCGTCGTGTGCAGCCAGGCGGAGCGTCCCTGCCAGTCGTGGCGGCGCGCGGGATGGACGACGGCGAATTCACGACTGCGCTCCTGGACCTTCAGCCCGTGCCAGGCTTCGGTCCAGACGCAGCGGCGCGACGGGGCGACCTCGCAGCCGCCGTCGGTGCGCACGCCGCCGCAGGGACCGTTGCGCATCCCCTTCGGGCAGCGCATCGGACAGACCATCCCCGTCGCGGGCAGTACGCAGTCGCCGCACATGCGGCAGTCGAAGAGCACGGCCTTGGTCCAGCGCTCGACGGCGGTGAAGGGTCGTTCGAGATGCGAGCCCCGGATCGCGGGACCGAGCCGTCGCACGATGCGTTCCACCAGGCCGTAGACCGCGGCGAAGAAGCGCGGAAATTTCGGTGGCAGGAACGCGAGCGACATCACTGGATCACCCGCCGCCAGCCCGGGATACGTTGGCGCCACCTGTCATGGAACAATCCGGATCCAGGCCTGCCCGATGGCTCAGCGGAAACGCTGAACCAGGGCAACGGTAGCAGCCGTGACCACAATGTCAACCCGGTTGCCGAATGCGACGCTGCCTCCGCCGCCGGTGCCGGCTCAGCGGTGGTAGCGCTCGTACTCCGCGTCGAAGGCGAGCAGCGCCGGGTCGGCGATGCGATCGACGTAGAGCCTGCCATCGAGGTGGTCGAACTCGTGCTGGAAGACCGTGGCAGCGAAGCCGCGCAGTTCGAGCGTGGCGGGTGTGCCTGCTCCGTCGAGGCAGTCGATACGCACGTGCCGGGGCCGTTCGACAAAACCGCGCAGCCCGGGGACCGAGAGGCAGCCTTCCCAGCAGCCGGTGGTAGCCGGGTCGAGGACTTCGACCCGCGGATTGACGAACACGGTGAGCGGCATGGGCGCGAGGTCCCCGTAGCGCGTCGGCCCGCCGGCGATCTCGATGATGGCCAGGCGCAGCGACTCGCCGACCTGCGGTGCCGCGAGCCCGATGCCGCCGTAATCGTGCAGCGTGTCGACCATGTCGGCGAGGAGCTGGCGCACGCGCTCGCTGCCGATCTCCGCCGCTGACAGCGGACGGGCGACCTGGCGCAGGACAGGATGGCCGAGGCGCAGCACGCGACGGATGGTCATGGTGCAGAGGATAGCCGACCGGGCCGGCTGCCGCGGTGGCAGAATGGCGACGATGGAGATCGACATCATCCTGAACGAGTTCGCCTCGCCGCAGGAAGCGGCGGAACTCGGCCTGCTGGCCGAGCGTTACGGCATGCGCGGTGTCTGGTCGAGCAACTACGGCGGCTCGCGCGACGCCTTCTTCACGCTCTCGCTGCTGGCGCAGCAGTCATCGCGCATCCGCCTGGGGCCGATGGCGGTGAGCCCGGCCGAGCTGCACCCGTTGAAGATGGCGAACCTGCTGCTGTCCCTGAACGAACTCTCCCGCGGCCGCGCCATGATCATGGTGGGAGGTGGCGGCGCGGTGCTGCAGGCGATGGGCGGCGGGCGCGATCGCCGCGTGCGCCGCGTGCGCGAGTGCCTGCAGATCCTCAAGGGCACGGCGCCCGATCGTGTCCTGAACTTCCGCGGCGAGATCTACCAGGTGTGGGGCTACCAGCCGCGGTGGGCCACGGACACCCCGCCACTCGTCTACTACGGCGCCAATCACCCGCAGAGCCGTCGCGTGGCAGCGCAACTCGCCGACGGGCTCATCACCAGCGACTTCGTGGTGCCGCTCGTGCGCGAGTTCGTGGCGGCGACGCACGCCGAGCTGCGCGCCGCGGGGCGTGACCCGGCGACGTTTCGCATCGGCAATTTCTGGGCCTGGCACATCCGCGAGGACGCGCGCGCCTCCATGGCCGAGGCACGCCGCGAACTCATGCTGCGCGGCTGGCTGGGCGAACAGTACTTCGCACCCTTCCTCGACCCGGACGAACTCGCCCTGATGCGCGCCCACGAGCGCGACTTCCTGAACGCCTTCCTGCGCCGTAGCGACGTGATCGAGAACGTGCCGGCAGGGCTCGTCGACAAGATGATCCGCCACATCGCCTTCGCCGGCGGGCTCGACCGGATCGAGTCCGCCATCGAGACGCTGCGTGCCTTCGCCGCCGCGGGCCTCACCGAGATCGCGCTGCGCGTGCACGACGAGCCGGCAGCGGCGATCCGCCTGATCGGCGAGCGCGTCCTGCCGGCGTTGCGATGACGCTGCGCGTCGTGCCGGCCAGCCCGCTCTTCCAGCCTCTCTTCGCCGGGCCGCTCGACATCGTCGGCGACGTGCACGGCGAACTTACCGCGCTGCGGGCCCTGCTCGACGTGCTCGGCTATCGCGCCGACGGCAGTCATCCGCACGGCCGGCGGCTGGTGTTCATCGGCGATCTCGGCGACCGTGGCGAGGACAGCCCCGGCGTGTTCGCGCTCGTGCAGGACCTGGTCGGTCGCGGGCGTGCACAGTGCCTGCTCGGCAATCACGAACTGAACCTACTGCGCGGCGCCGTCAAGGAAGGCAACGGCTGGTTTCACGCCACCGACCACGACCACGCCGAGGGCAGGTTCCTCACTGCCCGCCGCGCCTCGGCCGCCGGGCGCGACGCCATCCTCGCCTTCCTCGCCAGCCTGCCGCTGGTGCTCGAGCGCGCGGACCTGCGCCTGGTGCATGCCGCCTGGGACGACGCGGCGATCAACCTGCTGCGCGAATGCCGCGGCGACACGCCCGCGATCTACCGCGCCTATGCCGGTCGCGCCACCGAGGTGGCCCGCCAGAGCGGCCTCGCGGCACGCGCCGCCGCCGAGTGGCAGGTGCACGGAGCGCAGCTGCGTGATCCGGCCGCCACCCTGCCCCTGCTCGAACACGTCGGCCGTCTCGATGCCCTCTACCAGATGGCCAACCCGGTGCGCATCCTCACCTCTGGCCCCGAGGCGCTCGCCGCCGAGCCCTTCTACGCCTCCGGCAAGTGGCGCATGCTGGACCGCGTGCGCTGGTGGACGCACTACCGCCACACCACCCCCGTGCTGGTCGGGCACTACTGGCGCTGGGCCAGCGAAGCGGCACGCGCCGCCTTCTCGCGCGGCGAGCACGACCTCTTCGACGGCACCGCCTGGAACGCCTGGCACGGCGCGCAACGCAACGTCTACTGCCTGGACTTCGGTGTCGGTGCCCGCTACCGGGAACGCGCCACCGGCCGCCGCGACGGCTTCCACACCCGCCTCGGCGCCGTCCGCTGGCCCGAGCGCGAAGTCGTCACCGACGAAGCCCACCGCGCCATGGTCAATCAATGAAGGGTAGGAGCGACGCCAGTCGCGACCCGAAAAAGGTTTCTGGCGGAGGCAGAGGGACTCACTCGCCGCCGGCTACAGCGGCTCGCCCTGCGGGCGCCGTCGCTTCGCGACGGCGTGCCGACTCGCTCCGCGAGTCGGTCGAACCGAGGGGTTCTCACCAGCCTCTCCCTCCGCCAGTAAACAGAAACGGCCCCTCGAGGGGGCCTTTTCTGTTTACTGGCGGAGGGAGAGGGATTCGAACCCCCGTGACGTTTCCGTCCCACTGATTTCGAGTCAGGGCCGTTTAGCCGCTCCGGCATCCCTCCGCGGCCGTTCACAGGCCGGCGAATTATAGGCAGGCGCGGCGAATGTGCCAGCGCCTTCAGGCCACCGCCTCGACGGCAGCCAGGGCGGCGAGTACGCGGAAGAAGGCCTCGGGCCGCGCCAGCACGCCGCGGTTGCGCGCGTTGGGGTCCACCGAACAGCCGGGCGCCGCCGAGGTCCCCTGCCCGGCCTCGCTGGCGCTCTCCATCCGGTAGTACCGGAACCAGGTCTCGAGCGGCAGCGGATCGGCGCCACGTTCGGGGCGGTGGTAGCGCCGGTAGGCCTGGTAGCGGGTGAACACGACCCGCACCTCGGCCGGGTCGATGCCCTCGTCCCGGGCCAGGTCCTGCCAGTCCGGCGGGTCCGGCTCAGCCATGCGCATACCCGGCGGGCGGTTGCCTATTCATAACGAAACGATTCAAGAAACTACTGTAACTCATTGTTTTAACGTTCTATAGACATAATCACCCTGTCCATAACGGTGACCCGCACGGATGGTGCCCCGGCGAGCCTGCATGGTAACGTTTGCCGCGCTGAGAGCGAACCGGCCGCGACAGATGGCCGGTAGCGGAGGAAAAAGACACGTGCGGTCCCGAGGCATCAAGGCCGGCATCCTGCTCTGCGCCAGTGCGGTGCTGGGCACTTGTGCGCGCCCGCCCTCCCTCCTCGAGGAGGTGGTCGGGACGGGCGAACTGCGCGTGGTGACCCGCAACGGGCCGAATACCTACTTCACGACCGGCGAGGGCCCGGCCGGACCCGAATACGACCTCATCCGGGGCTTTGCCGAATACCTGGGTGTACGCCTGCGCCTGATGGTGGTCGAGCATCCCACGGAGGTCATGCCGGCCCTGACCGGCGGGGCCGCCCACCTCGCCGCAGCCGCGCTGACGGTGAACCCGGAGACCGCCCGCGAGGTCGACTTCGGGCCCCCGTTCCAGCAGGTCACCGAATACCTGGTCTACCGGGAGGGCCGGCGCCGGCCGCGCGACCTGCGCCAGCTGCACGGCAAGCGGCTCGAGGTAGCCTCGGGCACGACTTATGTCAAGACGCTCGCCCGGGCCCAGGCCCGCCATCCGGAACTCGTCTGGACCGAGAACCCGACGGCCGACCAGCAGGAACTGCTCACCCGCGTCGCCCAGGGCACGCTCGACTACACGCTGGTGAAATCCAACGCCTTCGCCGTCTACCGCACCTACATCCCGGAGATCCGCGTCGCCTTCAACGTCGCCGAGGGCGAGTCGGTGGCCTGGGCCTTCCCCAAGCGCGCCGACCCGAGCCTGCGCGAGGCGGCCGCGCGCTACTTCGAGCACATCCGGTCCACGGGCGAACTCGGCCGGATCCTCGATCACTACTACGGCCAGATGCCGCGCATCGACTACGTCGGCACGCGCCAGTACATGAAAGATGTGCGCGCGCGCCTGCCGTCCTACCGTGCGCTGTTCAGGGCCGCCGCCGCGCAATACGACCTCGACTGGCGCCTGCTCGCCGCCATCGGCTACCAGGAATCGAAGTGGGACCCGGCGGCAGTCTCGCCGACCGGCGTGCGCGGGCTGATGATGCTGACCGAGGAAACCGCCGCCACCTTCGGCGTCGAGGACCGCACCGATCCCACCCAGAGCATCCACGGCGGCGCGCGCTATTTCGCCCACATCCTCGCCAAGCTGCCCCGCACCATTGCAGAGCCCGACCGCACCTGGTTCGCGCTCGCCGCCTACAACATCGGCTACGGCCACCTGCTCGACGCCCGGCGCCTCACCCGCGACCGCGGCGGGGACTGGAACCGCTGGGCCGACGTGCGCCCGCACGTGCGCCTGCTCGCCGACCCGGCCGTGGCCGCCGGCACCCGGCACGGCTACGCCCGCGGCGGCGAGACGCTGTACTTCGTGAACAACGTGCGCACCTATTACAACGCGCTCGCCTGGGCCACGCGCGACGAAGGCGACGCCGCCCCCTGGCAGCAGCAGCGCAGCGCCCCGCCCGCCATCCAGGCCGATCTCGGCCGCACCAAGGTCGCCGCGCGAACAGCCGACAAGCGACGCGGCTGAGCGGGCGCCTCAGCGCCGGCTGCGGAAGAAGCCCTGCAGCAGCTCGCGGCTCTCCGCCTCGAGCACGCCGCCGGTGACTTCGATGCGGTGGTTCAACGCCTGGCTGCGAACGAGATCGAACACCGTCCCGGCCGCACCCGCCCGCGGATCCGGCGCCCCGTAGACGAGCCGCGCGATGCGCGCGTGCACCATCGCCCCGGCGCACATCGGGCAGGGCTCGAGTGTCACGTAGAGCGTGCAGCCCGTGAGCCGGTAGTTGCCGAGCGCCACGGCCGCCGCGCGCAGGGCCTCGATCTCCGCGTGCGCCGTGGGGTCCCGCCCGCCGATCGGGTGGTTGAAGCCGGTGGCGACGACGCTGCCGTCGCGCGTGATGACGCAACCCACGGGCACTTCGCCGGCCGCTTCCGCCTGGCGGGCCAGGTCGAGGGCCTGGCGCATGAAGGGTTCGTCGGGGTTCATCGGTGGTTTCCGGGATGGAGGACGGCCACCTCACCACGGCAGCAGCAGGCAGATCAACCCGGCTCATCTCCTTCCACGGGACGCACCCGCGGCGCGGCACGCACATAGCGCAGCAGATCCTCCGGCTTCGCATCGCCAGCACGCTCGCGCAGAAACTCGGCCGTCGTACGCAACACGCCGACTTTCTCGGCCACCGCCGCAGCGATGAACTGATTGAGGGAAACTCCCTCCTCCCGCGCCAGCTCAGCCGCCGCAGACTTGATCGAGTTCGGCAGTTTCAATGGATAGGTGCTCTTGCTCATGGCTCTGGCAACTCCTTCAGCAGCTGCGCCGGCGTCAGTATCCGTATCCCGAATCTCGATGATGCCGGCGAAAAGTCCGTCACGTTGTGCGTCACGATCGCTCCTGCATGCCCGTTCACTGCCGCCTCGAGCATCAACTCGTCGGCCGGGTCGCGCAGTTGCGGACGCCATCGAAGGCTGATCTCCACGGGTTCTGCCGCTGCGGCCAGCGCCCGCAGGAAGCCTTCGACATCTGCCTCGCTCATGTGGGTAGCCAGGCGGTGCTCGGGTCGCAGGAGAACGGCTTCGTACTCCAGAAATACCGCAGTGGTTACGAGCGCGGTGAGCCGTCGATCGCTGAGGGCTGCCAGCAGCAGACTGCTTGCCCCCAACCGGCTACGCAATCCGGCCACCAATACCGAAGTATCGACCACGACGCGCATGGCCGAATACTATGTGACATCCTATGAGATGTCTACACAGGCAGACGAAATCGGAACTTCAAGCCGATTTGCATAGCGGGATTATGTTGAGTTCGGGGGTGGCGTTCTGCGAAGCGGCGTACGAGTGCCGCGATTGAAGCGTCGACATGGAGGCCGACGCTCCATGCCCCCGTCCCGACGCGACGTACACGCCGCTCCGGTGGCGCACCCAACGGTGCCAGTCCCGTTCCGAACGGCCAACGGCCCCGGCACCGGAATCTCAGCAACATCGCCGGCCGAGCTGACGTGGACCGCCAGCCTCTGCGTACTTCACCGTCTCCTGAACGTCCGCCAGGCGTTGCCGGAGGACTCCACGCTCACGCAGTAAGCCCCCGTGAACTTTCCTTTCCCCCACAGCGGCTCCGAGACCGTCACATAGTAGGTCGAAGTCCGGCGCAGCTTCCCCGCAATCGTGTTCGGCAGGGCCGAGGCGTCCAGTCTGAACAGGCCGATGCCGAAGACGGAGAGCGCCGCCCTGCCGGGGGTGAAAGTCCCGGCCGGATCCGGCACGAGCGTAACGGTCACCTTCTCGCCCCTGGCGCCGCTGAATTCAAAGAAGCCCATGTCGAGGAGCGCGTCGTTTTCCAGCGTCGAGCAGAGCACCGTCCGATTGGCTTGCGTGCCCCGCGTGACCGTGGCCACTGCCCACGTCGAGAAGTGCCCCACCACGTTGCTGAAGCGGACGCTGGCCGGCGTGCCGCTGGTCGGCTGGCCGAGTGCATCGAACGTCTCCGCCCGCACGCAACCATCAGCCGTGGGGGTCTGCCCGCCCGAGCAGACGGGGAAGGCCTGGAAGACGCTGCCGACGGCGTCACCCTTGGTCACCAGCGTCGCCGTGCCCGACGCCAGGGCATCGAGGAGCGTCGTCCGCGTGGCCGCGTCGAGCTCGGCGACCGTGATGTCGAACGACAGCGCAGCGTCGCGATCGAGCGTGGGGACTTCGAAGTTGAACTGGTACGCCGCGATGGGATCGATGGTCGCGGCGGCGCCGCCGGCGTCGAGGCCACCCTCGGGCACCAGGCCGACCGGCTCCACGCGGGTGACCATGAAGCTCACCGGCGTCTCGAAGGTCGCGGCCTGCACCTGCAGGTGCATCAACGCCTCGGGGTGATTCACGGTGAGGTCGAGATTTCCACCGGGCGAGGTGCCGCTGACTTCGATATAGCCGGTCGCGTCGACCGAAAGATTTCCGCCGACGCTGCCGTCTCCCATGGAGAACGTCCCGGTGCCCGAGGTCTCGACGGTGAGGTTGCCGCCGACATCGGCCCCCTCCGCCATGTTGACCGTCGCTTCGCCGTTGTCGACGACGATGAGATCGCCTCCTACAGTGGCGATTCCGCTCATGTTGATTGTCTCAGCGCCCGTGTTGCCGGAAACCTCGAGCGTCCCGTTCACCGCCGTGACGGACGACATGTTGATCGTCGTCGCAGCAGTGTTGTCACTCACCTCGAGGTTGCCTCCCACCGTCGTGAGGGACGACATGTTGACGGTTGTCAGGGAGGTGTTGCCGCTGACCGCGAGGTCCCCGCCCACCGTTGCCAGCGACGACATGTTGATCTCCTCGGCCGACGTGTTCCCGCTGATTTCGACCGACCCGCTGACCGTCGTCAGCGACGACATGTCGATCGTCGTCATGGACGGGTTGTCACTGAGGTCGATCGACCCGCTGACCGTCGTCAACGACGACATGTCGATCGTCGTCATGGACGGGTTGTCACTGAGATCGATGGAGCCTCCCACCGTCGTTAGCGCCGACGCGTCAACGGTGGTCAAGGAGGTGTCCCCGCTCAGGTCGATGGACCCCCCCACCGTGGTGAGCGATGACGCATCGACCACGGTCATGTCGGGGTTGTCACTGAGGTCGATCGACCCGCTGACCGTCGTCAGCGACGACATGTCGACCATCGTCGCAGACGTGTTGCCGCTGATGTCGACCGACCCGCTGACCGTCGTGAGCGCGGTCATGTCGATCATGGTCGCGGACGTGTTCCCGGTGACGTCGACCGACCCGCTGACCGTCGTCAACGACGACATGTCGATCATCGTCGCGGACGTGTTTCCGCTGATGTCGACCGACCCGCTGACCGTCGTGAGTGAGGACATGTCGATGACCGTGGCGGCCGTCCCGACCACCCTGAGATCGCCGTCGATGCGGGTCACGCCCGAGATCAGGATCGCGCTCAGCGCCGGGTTGCCGGTGACGGTCAGCGAGCCGCCCACGGTACCGAGGCTGCTCAGGTCCACGCTCTGCAGCGCGAGGTTGCCGGAGATGGTGATGTTGCCGCCGGCGCTCTGCAGCGCATGAAGGTCGATGACCAGGAGCTGATCGTTGCCGGTGAGGGTGACGTCGAGCCCGACGCTCGTTGCGTTCGGCACCACGAGATACTCGCGCCCATCGACGTTGATCATGAGGATGCTGCCCGCCACGGCGTTCAGGCTGTCGAGCAGCGCCTGCGAGGTGGCGAGATCGATGATCAGATCATCGGTCGGTGGCGGCGGTGACGCGACCGCGCGAATTCGCTGATTGCCGCTGTCCGTGATGAAAAGCACGTCTCCCCTGACGCCCAGCCCCCAGATGTCCGAAAAGGTAGCGTCCAGCGCGGGGCCGCCGTCACCCGAGAACCCGGTGACGCCCGTACCGGCGAAGACCGAGAGGATGCCGGTGTCGAGGTCGACCTTGAACACCTGGGCGTGATTCGAGACGTAGAGGTTGTCGGTGTCGTCGATGGCGATGCCATGGATATCACCGAGGTCCATGGTGCTCGCGTCACCGAAGCCCGGCGGGGTGGCGCCGCCGCCCGCGATCGTGGTGATGATGTGGGTGACGGCATCGATGCGACGCACGGTGTCCATCAACAGGTCGACCACGAACAGGTTGCCGGCGGCATCCGTGGCCATGTTGAAGGGCGTTCCGAGACGCGCCGCCAGCGCAGCACCGCCGTCGCCGTCCGAAGCGCAATCCCCGGCCACGCCGGAGCCGGCCACCCGGGTGATGACGTGCGTGGCGATGTCCACCTTGCGCACGGTGCAGTACACGAACTCGGTGAAATACACGTTGCCGGCCGGGTCGACCGCTATTCCCTCGGGGATCGCGATCGAGGCGGACGTCGCCGGGCCTCCGTTGCCGTCG
The DNA here is from genome assembly GCA_020851975.1 of Gammaproteobacteria bacterium. GTDB lineage: Bacteria > Pseudomonadota > Gammaproteobacteria > Steroidobacterales > QUBU01. The sequence continues at coordinate 42,276 of JADZBS010000054.1, forward strand.
TGGCCGATGTAGTCCAGGCCGCGGCCCGCGAAGGTGGTGATCACGCCGCTGCCGAGATCGATCTGGCGCACGCGGTTCATGCCGGCGTCCGAGAGGTAGAGGATGTCGTCGGCCGGGCTGAGCGCGATGGCCTGTATTGCCCCGAGCTGCGCTTCCGTGGCCTGGCCACCATCGCCGCCGTCGCCGTAGGTGCCATTGCCGGCGACGGTGCTGATGACGCCGCCCGGGCTGATACGGCGTATGCGCAGATTGCCGCTGTCGGCGATGTACACGGTGCCGTCCGCTGCGACTGCCACATCGGTGGGGCCGCTGAGCGCCGCCAATGTGGCGGGGCCGCCATCACCCGAAAAGGTGGCAAGGCCGTTGCCGGCGACGGTCGTCACGTCGGCGGCGGCCGCCGTTGTTGTGCCGCCGATCGCCACTGCCGCGACCAGCCCGAGGAGCAGGTGGGTGCCCAAGGTCATGTCAACCAAGGGTTTTTTCAACAAGTGCAGCATTGCGAACATCCGGCAGCAGGGAAGCGGCTATGGCTATGGCTATGGCTATGGCTATGGCTATGGCGATGGCGATGGCGATGGCCATGGCGATGCCGATACTCGGCGGGAGGCTGGTCGATAGCCTGTTGTTTTGCAGCGTCATAACACCAGATCGGTGCTGAGCGCCACCCCGACTTGACTTATCGGACTAAGGGTTTCTACGTACCCATGCCCTGTTCGACAAAGGGGCCCCGCGACTCACGGCCTGCGTTCACGTCGATAACGGCCATGACCAGGCCGATCCAGAAACGTCAGTAACCACGGTTGCCGCACACCCGGTCGGTGACAGACACGGAAGGTGTCACCGTTCGTGATCGAGTCATCCTGCCGGTGCCAGCAGGAGCTGGAGGGCGCCAATGGTTGCAATAACGATCCTGACCGTCTGGCCAGACCACCGCCGACGACGCTCCCTGTGCCGAGAATCAACGCTGCGACACCACCGCTACTTGTTGAATAAGCAGTGTCGGTTGCGATCTTGTCGTAAATCCACGTTTCCCGTCGTTCCTCATCGGTCGTGACGATGTTGGGGGACCCCCGGAACTGCTGCGACCTCAGCACCGCTCATTCCAACGCGGATTTCCTTTTGCACGGTGCCAACTGTCAGCGCAGTTCCAGGTGTGTCGGTAACGGCTTCACGATGCTGCCGGGCGGACATGCAGCCCTGAACTGCCAGCGCCGCGACCATGGCAAGAACCGTTGAAAATCTCATCGTCGCCTCCCGCGTTGATGGACTGGAGGAGGCTAACTCAGTTGCGTTAGGAA
>JADZBS010000055.1 GCA_020851975.1 Gammaproteobacteria bacterium
CGACCTGTTCGGGCGTCATGCCCGGCGCTTCGGTCTGCACCTCCACCTGCACGGGGACGAACTCCGGAAACACGTCGAGCGGCACGCGGCGCGCACCCTCGATGCCGATCAGGAGCGCCAGCAGACTGGCGAGCGCGACCACCCCTCGCCGGCGGACACAGAGGGCGACCAGCCCCCGCATCAGGGCTCTTCCTCAGCGGTACCGAACTCGCGCGCCAGGAGCAGGCCGGCGCCGCGTACCACGACAGGCTCGCCGGCAGCGAAGCCCTCGAGCTGGACGTAGCCTGCCGTGGTCGGATGATCCGTGACCACGGCGCGTCGCGTGTACTGCCCATGCGGTGCACCGACGAAGCACCAGAGCTTCCCGTCGTGCATGACGACGGCGGATTGGGGAACCAGCACGCCCGTTACGGCGGGGCGCCGCTCCATCAGGGCCAGGAGTCTCGAGCCTTCCGCCAGCTCGGTTCCGTCCACGACGGCCAGCAGGCTGAGGCCCGGAATCCCGCCTTCCGACGGCCCGCGCCAGACCGCGGTGGCGCGCCACGGTGCGTGCGCGACTCTGCCGTCGAGCGGGGCGAAGCGCAGCGGGTCGAAACGGGTGGGCAGCGGCGAGCCTTCCGGCATCACGATGCGCAGCAGCTTCCGACGGCCTTCTGCGAGTGCATCCCACTGAGCGGGAATCAGCCGTCGCGCCCCCTCACCGTATTGCGCGTCGAAGCGGCGACGTGCCAGGTCGCGCTGCACTCCGTCGACAGCGGCCTGACGACGGGCGATTTCCAGGGCGTCTTCACCCAGGGCGCCCGGCGTATTCCTCAGTCCTTCGATCCGCCTGAGGGCTGCGGCGCTCTGCGCTGCCGTCGCCTCGCTCGTCCGGATGTCCGCCACGCCTTGTGCAACGCCATCGTGCCCGAGGACCGTCGCCTGCCCTGTCACGACATCGGACACAGGCGCTGCTTGCAGCGGCCGTAATTCGATACCCGCGAGAAGCTGCTGCTCAGGCGTCAGCGCAGCCGGACCGGATTGCCCCGACTGCCCCTCACTCACTGCCGCGGGTACCCGGCTGCCGCAGGACACGAGCCACAGCGTGACGCTGCATGCACCCAGAATCGCCCGGAGTCGTTTCATCCGCTTGCCTCGCCCTGCCAGCCACCGCCCAGTGCCTTGAAGAGCCCGATGGCTGCCTTGAGCTCCTGCACCAGGGCCGTATCGAATGCCTCCTCCGCCTGCAGCCGCGTCTGTTCAGCATCCAGGATCACGAGACGATCCCCGACACCGGCGCGACCACGCGCCAGCAACGCCTGCTGCTGAGCCACGGCGTGCTCGACCACCGCCCCCGCGTCCGTGCGCTGCGCGACGGCGGCTTGCTGCAGGGCGAACGCACGCTGTGCGTCCAGCAGTGCCGCCAGGATCGCGTGCCGATACGCCGCCAGCAGTTCTTCCTGCCGCGCCTGGGCTTCGGCGCGCAGTGCCCGGCGGCGCCCGCCATCGAACAGCGACTGCGTCAGCGCGGCGCCCAGACTCAGCGACTGACCGGTCCCCCCGAGCGTAGTCAGCGCGGCCTGGAATCCCGGGTTCTGCCGTGCAGCGACCACATCGAGTGTCAGGCGCGGGAAGAAAGCGGCCCGCGCCGCAGTCAGATTGGCATCGGCTGCTGCGAGCGCACTCTCGGCAGCAATCACATCCGGTCGACGTGCGAGCAGCTCCGCCGGCTCGGCGCCGACCCCGCCCGGCACCTCGAGTGAGTGCAGGTGGGAGCCAGGCGGCAGATCGATCGGCGAATCCCGCCCCACCAGCAGAGCGAGACCAGTGGCCAGCTCGGCCTCCCGGGCATCGAGCGGCGCGAGTGTCGCGCGCGCGGCGGCCAGCGCCGAACGGTAGGGAGTGAGCTCGGTGCCCGAGATGAGTCCGGCCGCCTGCCGCACCTCCAGCAGTGCCGTGGCATCGGTCAACAGCTCGATGCGGCGCCGTACCGTCGCCCTCTGTGCGCGAACCCCCAGCAGGTCTATATAGGTCTCGGCGACGGAGGCCTGCAGCGTCAGCCGCAGGAGCGCGGCATCGGCCCGCGTGGCCCGCAGCTCCGCGCGGGCAGCCCTCCGGGCGCTCGCCGCAGCGCCCCAGAAGTCAGGTTCGTAACTCGCCGACAGCGAGATTCCGCGGTCGACCTCCGTTGCCGACACCCCGGCCGCCGAGCCCCGGATCCGGGTGATCCCGGCAGCCGCCGCCAGCGAAGGGAGCAGAGCGCCGCCCGCTGCCCGCACCCGGGCGTCGGCGGCACGTATCCGCGCCTCCGCGCCCTCTACATCCGGGCTGTACTTCATCGCCTCGGCGATCAGGCTCACCAGTTCAGCCGAGCCGAATCCCGACAGGAATCGCCCGTCCGGGAGGCCTGCCGATGCGAGCCGGTGCGGCCAGGCCGCCGGCGGATCGTACGCGGGGGCCGGCCGCGGGGGCGCCGTGCTGCAGCCCATGAGCACGACACCGACGCTGCAGAAGGACAATATGCTCCGCAATCCCGGGCTCCCGATTCCCAGGTCCCGAACCGTAACAAACTGCAGGGCGGGCTTCCCCTACCGATTCGTAAGCAGGCGTGGCGCGAAATGGATGCGAATGCACAATCCGGGCGCCGCATCCGCGAGTTCCAGGCGTGCCTCATGAAGATCCGAGATCGCCTTCACCAGCGCCAACCCCAGCCCCGCACCGGGACCGGTGCGGGCGAGATCCAGGCGGACCAGGGGCCGCAGTACCCGTTCGCGCTGGTCCGCGGCAATCCCGGGGCCGGCGTCCGCGACAGTCAGGACGATCCCCGCAGCACTCCGCCGCAGTCCGACCGACGCCCGTGTGCCCGGCGGCGTATGGCGGAGGATGTTCTCCAGCAGATTCACCAGGAGCTGCACCAGCAACGTCCGGTCACCGGTCAGCGCGAGTCCCGGCTCGATGTCGGTCTCGAGCAGACGGCCTTCGTCCTCAAAGAGCGGCCGGTAGTCGCCGGTCGTCGCCTCGATGAGCTGCGACAGGTCGAGTGTCTCGAATCCTGCCTGGCGCTCGCGCGCCTCGATCTGGGCGATGCGCAGCAGCGCCCCGAAGACGGCGAGGACGTGGTCCACGTCCTGCAACGAGGCATCGAGTGCCGCCCTGACGCCGGCATCTCCGGCGCCGTCCCGGGTACGTTCGAGCCTGAATCGCAGGTGCGCGAGCGGGGTGCGCAATTCGTGGGCCACATCGGTCGAGATCTGTCGCATGCCGGACAGCAGTGCCTCGATCCGCGTCCACATGGCGTTGAGCGACACGGACAGGCGATCGATCTCATCAGGCGGGTCACGCACCGGCAATCGCGTCTCGAGGCGGCCCTCGACGATCCGTGCCGCCGCGTCCGCGATCGTCGCGACGCGATGCAGATAGCGCCGCGCCGTCAGGAACCCGCCAATGAGCGTCGCGACCAGCGCCAGCAGCCCCGCTCCCAGAAACGCGCGGCCCACTGTGGCCAGCAGCGCGTCTCCCTCCCGTCGGTTGACACCGGCGACCAGCCACTGCCCGGTTCCCATCCGGCTGCGAACCACGTGCGCATGCACCACCGGGCCGATCCGTCCAGCACGTCGATGAATCCGGATGCCCTGGTCACCCTCCGCCTCGGGCAGCACTTCGAGATCCCCGGCCAGCCGCTGGCCCGCGGGATCGAACAACCCGACGTACTCGTCCGCCCCGTGCTGGAACGCCTCGACTCGCGCCGGGAGTCCCGCCTCGCCCGAGGCCGCCAGTGCATTGCCCAGCTCCTTGAGCTCATCACGCGCCGCCGCGTGGATCTGCTGCTCGATGTACTGGCGAACCGACCACCATGTCACGCCGAACAATGACGCGGATATGACCGCGAATACCGCAGCCTGCATGAGGGCGAGGCGAAATGCCCCGCTGCGCAACAGCAGTCGCGGCTCAGCGCGGCGGCCCATTCTCATGTCGCAACGCCCGCTGGCCTCGAGTGCAGGACATAACCCTCACCGCGAACCGTCTCGATGAGCTCTCCGGATGCGAAGCCCCGGTCCACCTTGCCACGCAGGCGGCTGATGTGGGTCTCGAC
>JADZBS010000056.1 GCA_020851975.1 Gammaproteobacteria bacterium
ACAGTTACCGTAATTCGATCTGGAAAAACTCCAGATCGAATTACGGTAACTGTCCCGGAATCTCGTCCCCAAGATCTTATTGCGTACCCTGCAGGTCGCGCGTTAGGGTGTCGTCGCGTCCGCCGTCAATCCAACGACAACAAGGCAGGGCAAGGCATCATGAACCGTTCACCAGGTCGGGCTTCGGTCGCGCTGGCGGCGTTCCTCCTGTTCGTCGGCGCACCGGTGCTGCCGGCGACCATCACCGTCACGGGCGTGAACGGCCAGAGCGGTGCCGATGGCTGGTCGGGCGACCCGCCGCAACCCGGCCAGGACGGCACGGCCGCCGGCCCTGCCGTGGCGACGGCGGCCGTCGCCGGCGACGCGACGAACACGGCCACGGCGACGGCCGGCCACGGGGGTTCCGGCGGGAGGGGTGGCGACGCCCTGCCCGCAGACCCGGACACCTCCCCGCCTCTCGATGGCGCCGCCGGCGGCCATGGCGCGCGCGGCGGCGATGCGCTCGCCACCGCGAGGTCCACCGTGGCGAGCGGGGAGGCGAGTGCCACCGCCACCGCGCGCGCGGGCTCAGGCGCCAATGGTGGTTCCGGCGGTTATGGCTGGCCCCCTCCGGATGACTGGATCGACCGCGAGGGCATCCACGGCAACGGTGGGCGCGGCGGCGATGCCACGGCAGCCGCCGAGGCGACGGCGCCCGGTGCCGTCACCGTCCCGGCCGTCGCCTGGGGTGGCCAGGGCGGCGGGGCAGATTTCGAGGGCCTCGTCCCCGGCGACGGTGGCAACGCCGTACTCGGTGTCGTGCACGGTGAGTCGACCGGCGGTGGCGAGGTGCGTGTCGACGGACGGGCCTACGGCGGGTCCGGTTACCTGCTCGGGCATCCCGGTCAGGAGTACGCCAGTCAGTATGGCAATGGCGCCAGCGTGACCGTCGTCGATGCCGTGAGCGGCCGGACCAGCGGCGCGTTGCATCTCCAGCAGGAGGCCCATGGCGGAGATGGTCGCGTGGCTGGCGATGCGACCTCGAGGCTGAGCGAAGCGGGCTCCTTCGGGAGTCTCGGGATCTGGAACATCGCCAAAGGTGGCTGGGGCTACCATGCCGGCAGCGCTACTGCCGCTGCCACGGGCGTGAACCACACCGGCACCGCGCATGTACAGGTTGATGCTCAGGGTGGCTAGGGGTATTTCAGCGACGTCGCCGATGGCGGCGATGCCGATGCGCTCGCCGTCGCCGCGGGCCGGGGTACGGATCCCTGGGGCGCCGGGGGCGCTTTCGCGAAGTCCGTGGCGGCGGCCGGGTGGGCGGCAGGGCCCGTGGATGCGCCGGCCGGTCGCGGCGGGGATGCCGCCAGTCGTGCCGAGGCGACGGCCACCGGCGCGGGCTTGGCGTATGCCGAGGCTGGAGCCCTGGGCGGCAACGGCCAGTATCGGGGTGGCAGCGGGGTGGCCAGCGCGCTCGGGGTGGTGGAATCGGCGATCGGTGGCGAAGCGCAGGCCGAAGCGTGGGCGTCGGCCGGCCGTGATGCCAGCGGTGCCCGCGGGTTTGCGGCGGCCGATGCCACTGCGCGGGCACGCCTGCCCATCGGCAGTGCCATGGCCTGGTCCGAAGCGGTCGGGGGCGAGGGGTCGGCCACGGCGACGACCGATGTCGCCGGCGGCGGTCTTGCGCGGAGTCGCGTCGAGGCTTCGGCGCCCGTGCTCGGTACCGGCGACCTCGGCGGCCGCGGCCGCGCCCGCGCCAGGACCAGCATCGGAACGGCGTTCTGGCCGGGGCTCTGGCGCCCGGCCTGGGTGGCGCTCGATGTCGCGGCGTTGCCGCTGGTCGACGACCGGCTCGCGAACCAGACGGCCGGCCACGCCGAGGTGCAAGCCGTCCTGTACGGCGGTGAGCCGGTCGATGTCCTGCTGATCGGTGCTTTCGCGGGCGCCTATCCCGAGGGCGGTGCCGGCACCGGCTACTTCCGCGGCAGCGTCGACATGTCGTTCGATACCGCCACGCTCGCCGCATCCGGCGCGGCACTCCAGGTCGGGCTGTTCGCGCCCGTCGTCGGTGGCGCAGGCTTCGACGAACTGCAGTTTCGCATCTACCGCGAGGACGAACTCGTCCTCGACGAGACATTCCTGACGCTGACCGAGGCGCTCGCGCTGTTCGACGACGAGGTGCTCGACTTCGGTCCCTGGGCCGGTGTGACCACCGGGGATCTCGACCTGCGCTTCGAGATGGATCTGTGGCTGAGCGATCCGGCCGACGCCTTCGGTTTCAATTTCCTGGCCATGAGCCAGGCGCCGGCACCGCCTGCCGCGTGGCTCTTCGGCAGCGGCGTGGCGATCGCGTGGCGCTATCGCGCGCGGCGTTGCCGGTAACTCGCCCCGCTCACTGCTTCCCGGCGCGCCACAGTTCGGCGAAGCGCCCGCACAGCGCGCCGGCGAACACGGCGACGACCACGCCGCTGGCGATGGTCACGGCGATCCCGAGCGCGATGACCGCCATGACCCCGAGATCGCCCGACTGCGCCAGGACTGCGGCGTTGCCGCCGAGGTTCTTCAGGGCAAACACCACGAAGAGCGTGGCGGGGATCAGGAAGAAGACTGCACCGGCAACGGCGAGCCCGACGACCAGCGGCGTGCGGGCGTATTCCCCGCCGACGCGGTTCACCACGGCGGCACCGCCGTGGTAGCCGATCAGCAGGCCGAGGGACATGCCGGCGGCAATTGCCATGACCAGGGGACTCAACGTCGGTCTCGCTTCAGGACGCCTGCGCCGAAGTATACCCATGGCGTTGCACCGGCTCATGACCTCGGTCAGCCCCAGCGGTGCCGGCAGGCCCGTCCCGCGACGCCGGCCAAGCCGGTATGCTGTGCGCGGCCAGGCCACGACGGCTCCCGGGACTCGCGATGCGCACGCTGGAACTCGACCTGCTGCAGACCCTGACGCTCGCCGCCGTCGTCTACTACGCCGGGGTGAAGCTGCGCCAGCGCATCGGCCTGCTCGACCGGCTCAACATTCCGTCGGCCGTGGTCGGTGGCCTCGTGTTCGCGGCACTGGTCTTCGCGTTGCGCGACCGGGTGGTGAACTTCACGCTCGATACCGCCGCGCAACCCGTCCTCAACGTCGCCTTCTTCACCACCATCGGCATGGGCGCGAGTTTCGCGCTGCTGCGCCGGGGCGGGATCGCCGTGGCCGTGTTCCTCGCCTTCGGCGTGGCCGCCTGCTTCGTGCAGAACGGCGTCGGCATGACGCTCGCCTGGCTGCTCGGCGAGCCGCCGCTCCTCGGCGTGATGGCAGGCTCGGTGACGCTCGTCGGCGGCCCGGCCACGGGGCTCGCCTTCGCGCCGCTCTTCGAAGCGGCGGGTCTCGATGGCGCGGCCGTGATCGCGATTACCGCGGCCGTGTTCGGCATCGTCTGCGGCGGGCTCGCCGGCAACCCGGTCGGCACCGCGCTGGTGCGCCGCCATGGCCTGCATGCCCGGGCGTATCCGCGCCGGGAACTCGAGCGCGAACTCGAGTTCCCGGTCGACTTTCCGCCGCGCGAACTCACCGTGGACGTCGAACGCGAGGATTCCCCCGTCATCCGCAACCTCGCCGTGCTGGCGCTGGCGATGGGTCTCGGCAGCATCCTCAGCCATTACATCCAGGGGGCGGGCCTGACGCTGCCGGCCTACATCGGCGCCATGATCGCCGCCTCGGCGCTGCGCAACCTCGACGAGGCGACCGGCTGGCTCGGCATCGACGAGAACGTCATGGAGTTCGTCGGCGGCATCGCGCTCAATATCTTTCTCGTGGTGGCGCTGATGGACCTGAAGATCTGGCAGCTCGCCGGCCAGGCGCTGCCGCTGTTCGTGATCCTCGCCGCGCAGCTCGTTACCACCGTCCTTCTTGCCTGGTTCGTGTCCTTCCGCCTCATGGGCCGCGACTACGACTCGGCGGTCATGGCGAGTGGCTTCGTCGGCTTCGTCATGGGCACCACCGCCAACGCGGTCGCCAACATGCGCGCGCTCGTCGGCCGCTTCGGCCCGGCGCCGCGGGCCTTCCTCGTGGTGCCGCTCGTCGGCGCGTTTTTCATCGACTTCGCCAACGCCCTGGTGATCACGCTCTTCGTGAACTGGCTGCGGTAGCGTGGACCGTCGGCAATCCCGGGAACCGGGTGAACCTCGCATTGTCTGACGCCGACCGCCTGCTATATACTGGCGCCATATACGTTGCGGAGAGCCACCATGACCACCGGCACCATTTTTACCAACAACCGCACGCAAGCTGTGCGCCTGCCGGCGGAGCTGCGCTTCCCGGCCTCCGTGAAGAAGGTCCATATTCGCGCTGTCGGCAAGGAGCGGGTGATCTCCCCGGCGGAAAGCACGTGGGACAGTTTCTTCCTGGACCAGCCTTCTTCGGCTACTGACGACTTCATGAAGGTGCGACCGTCACAGCAGCAGGCAGAACGGGAAGATTTCTGATGCTCAAGTACCTGCTGGATACCAACACGGTGATCTACGTCATCAAGCGCCGCCCCGCCAAAGCCCACAAGGCATTCAACCGCCACGCCACCCAGCTGGCCATGTCCTCGATCACGCTCGCGGAACTGATGCACGGTGTGGAAAAGAGTGCCCAGCCGGAGCGCAACCTGCGCGTGGTGGAAGATTTTTGCTCGCGCCTCGAAATACTGGACTACGGCCCGAAAGCCGCAGCACACTACGGTGCCATTCGCGCTGAACTGGAACGCAGAGGCACGACGATTGGCGTCAATGATCTGCATATCGCTGGCCATGCCCGCAGCGAGGGGTTGGTTGTGGTGACCAACAACCTGAAGGAGTTCAGGCGGGTGCCGGGTTTGCAGGTGGAGAATTGGGTGTGACGAATGGCCAGGTCCTCACCTGCCGGGCAGGGCGGTGACAATCGACCTTGGAGCAGGAGGCACGATGAAATCACGTTGGGCATCGTTCAGGGCACCGGGCACGGGCGGCTGGGCCTGGCTGGCGCTCGCGGCCACACTCGCCGGCTGCACCGCCTTCGATACTCCGGACACCTACAACCGCCACCGGCTGAGCGACATCACGCTGCCGCGCGATCCGGCGGCGGCGAGCGACATCTTCTATTTCGATGTCACGATCACCGCCGAGTTTCCGGATGGCAGCCCGGATGCCGAGGCCGAGCGCATGCGCTGGCTGGACGAGTGGCTGGCCCAGCGCAACATGTGCGCCGCCGGCCGCGAGGTCGTGGGCAAGCGCCGCTTCGACGCCATGGAGGACAACCCGGCGCGGCGCGACATGCGTTATGAGGTCCGCTGCCTCAGCAGCGGTACCGGCCATGCATCGCAGTAAGCTCGCTGGTTTCATCATCGACTGCCGGGTGGACGACCCGGTGCCGGCGGCCGGCTTCTGGAGTGCCGCCCTCGGCATGAAGGCGCATCTGCTGCCGGGCGATGAGGGCACGCAGTACGTGCGCCTCCTCGACGAACAGCACGGCCTGCACGTCGAGGTGCAGGCGGTGGAGCACGCGAGTCGCGTGCACCTCGACATCGAGACCGACGACATCGAGGCCGAGGTGTGCCGTCTGGAGGCGCTGGGCGCCAGGCGCATCGCCTTCGTGCGCAGCTGGTGGGTCATGGAAGCCCCGACCGGGCAGCGCTTCTGCGTGGTGCGGCAGACCTCCGCCGACTTCGACGCGAAGGCGACCGTCTGGCCCTGAGAGCCGCGCGCCACCCACGGCCTGCGACAACGTGCCGCTCCCCTTGGCGGGTGTCTCCCGGTTAGTCCAGGTGGACTATCGCGCCCCCGGGACCGTATAGTCCTGGCTGACTATGCAGGCCGCTACCCGCCAGTCCCGCTCCGTCGCCCGCCCCGCCGCTCCTGCGGTGGAGCGGGGTTCCCTGCAGCCCGCGCAGGCATCGAAGGCGTTGATGATCCTCGGGCTCCTGCGTTCCGGGGCCAGGCATGGCTACGAGCTGCACCGGATCGTCGTGGCCCACGGTTCGCTGTACGCGGACTTCAAGAAGCCGACGCTCTATCACCTCCTGCACCGCCTCGCGCTGCATGGAGCCGTGGCGGTGCGGTCCGAGGGCGGCGCGCGTGGCCCGCGCGGCGAACGGCTGGTGTTCGCGTTGACTGCGCAGGGCGAAGCCCTCCTGCTCGACCTGCTGCGCGGGGCGCTCGCCTCGCACGACTCGCCCCAGACGAACTTCGAGGTGGCCGTGGCCTTCATCGGCCTGTTGCCGCCCACCGAGGCCCAGGATCTGCTGCGCCGGCGCCGCGACGGGGTCCGTGCGCGACGCACCGAAGTCACGGACGAGATGGCGTCGATCAGCAAGCAGGGTGACCCGGTACGGCTGGCGCCGCGCCTGCTCGCCGCCGACCATGCGCTCTCCGTCATGGATGCCGACATCGCCTGGACCGATCGCGCCATCCGCCAGTTGGGCGCGCTGGCCCGACGCGCTGTCCTGCGCCGCGCATCGCGCGTGCGTCACCACCCGGATTCCGACCGTTCACACCCCAGGGAGATGCCATGAAAAGCCCGCTGTCACGCCTGGCTGCCACCGTCCTGCTCTGCGCGGCAGCACTCGCCGCCACCGCCCAGTCGCTGCCCGACTTCAGCGGCACCTGGGTGCTCGATACCAGCAAAGGCAGGAACCTCGGCATGGTCGCGGCCATCCAGGAGACCGTGGTCATCAGCCAGAGCGCCGACCAGCTCGTCGCCAGCCACACGACGACCTTCATGGGAGATACCAGCGAGCGAACGGTGACCTACGACCTCGCCGGCAAGCCGGTAACGAATGAAGGCGCCATGGGCGACAAGGCCGAGACGGTGGCCAGGATCGAGGGCAGCAAGCTCGTCGTCACCTGGACGGGCGAGGGTGCCGTGGCTGGCACGAAGAGCGTGAAGACCGAGACCCGCAGCCTTTCGGCCGACGGCAGGACCATGACCGTGGTCAGCGGCCGGCCGAACAGGGATCCGATGGAACTGGTGTACGAGCGCAAGTAGGGCGGGAATCGTCACGTGAAGACTGGCGTCCTCCTCACGGCCTTTGCGGCCGTCATCGCGGTCGCGGGTGGCATCTGGTTCACCTGGGAGCGCGTGGCCGGCGAAGACGAAGCCTCCGCCGGGCGCGTGTTCGCGACACCGGAAAGGCGCACCATGGCCGCGACCGTGCTCGCCACCGGCGTAGTGCGGCTGCGGGTGGGCGGGGAGGTGCGTGTCGGCGCCCAGCTCTCCGGCATCGTCGAGAAGCTCAACGTCGAGGTCGGCTCGAAGATCCGCCGGGGTGACGTCATCGCCGAGATCGACTCGAGCGGATTGCGCGCGCGCCTCGCCCAGGCCGAAGCCCAGGTCGCCGTCGAGGCGCAGGACCTGCGCCGTGCCGAGGTCGAGCTGCGCCGCGCCCAACGACTCGACGAGGAAAAACTCGTCGCCGAGAGCCAGGTGGAGGACGCCGCGATCGCGCTCGATGCCGCCAGGGCCCGGCTCGAGAAGGCGCGCCGCGACGTGGCCGTGGTACGGACGGATCTCGCCTATGCCGTGATCCGTTCGCCCATCACCGGTACGGTGGCATCCGTCACCACGCAGGAGGGCGAGACCGTGCAGGCCTCGTTCAACACGCCGACCTTCGCCACCATCATCGAGGACGGGGCGCTGGAACTCATCGCCATGGTGGACGAGACCGACATCGGCACCGTCGCCGTCGGCAATCCGGTCGGCTTCACCGTCGAGGCCTACCCGGCGCTCGAGTTCGCGGGCACGGTGGCGCGCATCGCGCCGAAGGGCACGATCATCTCCGGCGTCGTCAATTTCGAGGTGATGGTGCGCATCGATTCGCCCGCCGAAGTGCTGAAACCAGACATGACGGCGAACGTCTCGATCCGCACGGCCGAGCGCGAGGCCCTCGTGGTGCCGAACGCGGCGGTCCAGCGCGACGGCTCGGAGCGTTTCGTCTGGGTGGATGACGACGGCGGGTTGCAGCGCCGGGCGGTGACCGTCGGCACCCGGGATGCGAACTTCACCGAGATCAGGCAGGGCATCGGTCCCGGGGACCGCGTCCTCGTCGGGCCGCAACCGGACGCCGGCGCCGCCGGCCAGGCAGGATGAAACCATGATCGAAGTCGACCACATCGCCAGGACCTACACCCGCGGGGATGGCACGCCCGTGCCGGCGCTGAAGGACATCTCCTTCGGCATCGCGAAGGGCGAGTTCGTCACCATCCGCGGCGCCTCGGGGTCCGGCAAGTCCTCGCTCCTGAACATCCTCGGCTGCCTCGACACGCCGACGGCCGGCACGTACCGGCTCGACGGCGAGGACGTCTCCCACCACGACGACCAGCGCCGCTCCCACGTGCGCAACCGCAAGATCGGCTTCGTGTTCCAGTCCTTCAACCTGCTGCCGCGCACGACGGCGGTGGAGAACGTGGAGATTCCCGCCCTCTACGCGGGCGGGCACGTGGACCGCGGCCGGGCGCTCGCCATCCTCGGGCGCGTCGGTCTCGGCGACCGCGCCGATCACTACGTCACCGAACTGTCGGGCGGCGAGCAGCAGCGGGTGGCCATCGCCCGCGCGCTGATGAACGATCCGCCGCTGCTGCTCGCCGACGAGCCGACCGGGAACCTCGATTCCGCGGCCGGCGAGTCGGTGATGGCGCTGCTGACGGAGCTGCACCGCGAGGGGCGCACCATCGTGCTGGTCACCCACGACGAGGGCGTGGCCGCCCATGCGAAGCGCGAGATCCTGATCCGCGACGGGCTCATCGCCTCCGACCGGCCGCAGGGCCGCGACGCGGCGACCGCACGGCAGAGTGCCTGAGGAGGCCCATCATGAACATCTCCCGGACCGTCGGTCATGCGCTGCGTACCCTTTCGCGCAACCGCCTGCGCAGCTTCTTCATGATGCTCGGCGTCACCATCGGTGTGGCCTCGCTGACGGCGCTCGCCTCCGTGGGCGAGGCCACCCAGCAGGAGACGATGCGCCGCTTCAAGCGCATGCTCGGCACCTTCGACATCGTGATCATCAATCCGGGCGGGTCCAGCACGCGCGGCATGCCCTCGCTCACGACCTCGCCGCCCGTGCTCAAGCCGGGCGATGCGGCAGCGATCGCCAGCGAGGTGGCGCTGGTGAAGCAGGTCGCCGTCATGCAGTTCGCCTTCGGCATCGATGTCGAGTACGCCGACAAATCGGCCAGCCCGTCGGTCATGGGCGTCTCGCCCAACTGGAACGAGGTGCGCGGCGAGGACATCGCGCTCGGCGAGGGCATCACCGCCGAGGACGACGAGACCACGGCCCGGGTGGCCGTGATCGGCGAGGACCTGCGCCGCCTCCTGTTCGGCGGGGAAGATCCCATCGGCAAGCAGTTCCGCATTTCCGGCGTGCCGTTCCGGGTCAAGGGCGTGCTTGCGTCGCGCGGCGTCGGCCCGGGCGGCGCCAGCATGGACAACACGCTCGCGATCCCGGTCGCGACGGCTTCGCGGCGCCTGTTCAACCGCGACTACTACACCGGCATGCTGGCGCAGCTGCGCGACCCGGAGCGCTCGGCGGAGGCCATCGAGGACATCAAGGCGCTGCTGCGCGAACGGCACGGCATCGTGCCGCCCGGCGAGGACGACTTCACCGTGACCAGTCCGCAGGCGCAGATAGCCCGCGTTACCGACATCGGCTCGACGCTGTCGCGGGTCATGATCGGCGTGGCCGTGATCGCCACGCTCATCGGCGGCGCCGTGATCATGAGCCTGATGCTCATCGCCGTGTCGGAGCGGCGCCGGGAGATCGGCGTGCGCCGCGCGGTGGGCGCCAGCCAGCGCGACATCATGGTGCAGTTCCTGATCGAGGCGGCGGTGATTTCCTTCGCTGGCGGGCTCGTCGGCATCGTGCTCGGCGTGGGCGGCACGCTGGTGGCGACGACGCTCGCGAAACTTCCGCCGGCGATCCGGTGGAGCGCAATCGCGGGCTCCGCCCTGATGGCGATCGTGGTCGGGCTGGTGTGCGGGCTGCAGCCGGCCTGGCGGGCCGCCAACGTGGCTCCGATCCAGGCGCTGCGCTCCTAGCGCTGCCGTGGCGCAGCCCGACGGGAGCACCTGGCGGCATCTCGCGCGGGGCTGCCTGCGCCAGATCTGGCGCTACCGCCTGCGCTCGGCGCTGGTGGTGTTCTGCGCCGCGCTCGGCGTGGCCGGAGCCGTCACCTCGGTGAACTACGCCTCGGGCGGCCGCGCGCAGGTGCTGGAGAAGATCCGCCGGCTCGGCACCAATGTCGTCGTCATCAACGCCGAGCAGAGCCGGGCCGTCGGTGGCCGGGCGCGCACCGGGCAGGTCGTCACCACGCTGCGGGAGCCCGACTACCGGGCCCTGCAACGGGAGATCGCCGGCCTGGTGCGGTCCTCGGCGGTGATCACGGCTGGCATGCGGCTCAAGGCGGGGTTCAACTCGAAGGTGTCGCCTGTCCTCGGCGTGGAGCCCGACTTCTTCCGCATCAAGTCCTGGGCGCTCGCCGAGGGCGAGTATTTCGACGAGGAGGACCTGAAGCGCTCGGTACGCGTGGCGCTGCTGGGGCACACGGTGGCCCGCGACCTCTACGGCGCGGAGTCACCCGTCGGCCAGCGGCTGTTCATCAATCGCGTGCCCTTCGAGGTTGCCGGCGTGCTGTCGGAGCGCGGCCAGGGGATCGACATCACCAACGAGGACCAGCAGGTCTACGTGCCGCTCACCACGGCCATGCGCCGGCTCCTCGACGCCGAGCACTACACCTCGATCCTCTTCGAACTGGAAAGCTCCGATCAGATGGCGCGCGTCAGCCGCGAGATCGAAGAGCTGCTGCGCGTCCGGCATCGCATCTCGGAGTTCCGGCCGGCGGACTTCCGGGTCGGAAACCAGGTCGATCTCATCCGCACGCAGCTCGCCTCGTCCGAACGGCTCGGCTTCCTGGTGCGCTGGATCGGATTCTCGGGGCTCGTGGTGGGCGGCCTCGGCGTACTCGCCATCGCCTGGATCGCCGTACGCGACCGCACCACCGAGATCGGCACCCGCCGCGCGCTCGGCGCCACGGCACCGGACATCTTCTTCCAGTTCGCCTTCGAGGCCATGGTGCTCGCCACGGCCGGCGCGCTGCTGGGGCTCGCGTTGGGCTGGCTGGCCTCGCGCCTGACGGCGCATCAGGCGGCGCTGCCGTTCATCTTCGAGCGCAGCAACGCGCTCGCTGCGCTGGCCGTGGCGCTGCTGCTGAATCTGGTGTTCGCGAGCTGGCCGGCCTGGCGCGCGGCCCGGCTCGACCCGATCCAGGCGTTGAAGCATGAGTGAGACACACCAGCCGCCGCTGCAGCCGGCGCCTGCCGCAGCGGGTGGTTGCCCGTTGTGCAGCCCGGCGACGGAAGCCGTGCTGTGGTGCGACCGGCGCTGCCGGGTGGTGCTGGCGGGGGAGGCGGGTTATCCGGGCTTCTGCCGCGTGATCTGGCAGGCACACGTCGCCGAGATGACCGACCTCGCCGAGGATGACCGCGCGCACCTGCTGCGCGTGGTGCTGGTGGTGGAACGGGCGTTGCGCGACCTCGTCGCACCGCTCAAGGTGAACCTCGCCTCGCTCGGCAACCAGGTGGCGCATCTGCACTGGCACGTCATCCCGCGCTTCGCCGACGATGCCCATTTTCCCGATGCGGTCTGGGCGGCGCGGCGCCGCGAGGGTGTGGCGCACGCGGTGGATGCGGCGGCGCTGGCGGAGAGGTTGCGCGGGTTGTTGCCGGTGGAATGAGGTCGCGGGGGTCGCGACTGGCGTCGCCGCCAATCGGCGTGTCGAGGGGGTCGCGACTGGCGTCGCTCCTACAGGGGAGGGGTCAGCGCGAAACGATCGCCGAGGCCGACGCCGTGGCGGGCGGCGAAGCCGCCGTTGAGTTCGAGCACGTGGGTCACTGGCTCCGGGGAGGCGATGGTCGCCTCGGAGAGCGGGGTCGTGCCGGCGGCGATGGCGCGGATGCGCCCGTCGGCGGCGATGAACAGCATGTCGAGCGGGATGTAGGTGTTCTTCATCCACATCGCCGCGCGCTGCGGCTGCGGGGTGCTGAACAGCATGCCCTCGAATTCCCCGAGCTCGCGGATGTGCATCAGCCCCTGTGCGCGCTGCTCGGCGCTCACCGCCAGGTACAGGTCGAGCAGGTGGCAGGTGCGGGACGTCTCGATCATCGCGCCCGCGCGCGGGAACCCGCTCAGGAAAGCCGCCGGCTCGGCGGGGGAAGCCAGTGTGGCGGCCAGTGTCATGGCGAGCGCCAGCACGGTGGCCGCCAGCGGCCGCCAGCGGCGAGGCGCGCGGCGGCTCATTCGTCCGCCAGCCTGACCCGCCCGGACCAGGCGGTATCGCCGAGCGTGACGCTGGCCGCGCCGCCGACCGAGCCGAGCGCCCCGGCGCAGTACAGCTCGCCATCCACGCGCCAACTGTCAGCCGCCGCGGGCAGCGGGCTCACGTCGTCCACGCGAACGACACAACGTCCGGCGGTGCTGTGGAAGAAGAGGCCGCTCGCCTCGTCGACGAGCGTGACACTCGCCGGATGCTCGCGTCCTGCGAGATCAGCGAGCGCGGCGTCGATACCGATCACGAACAGCAGGCGGTCATCCGTGCTGCCCGGTCGGCCGGCAAAGAACAGTCGCAGCCCGCCCCCGCCGGGGCGGGCGTTGCCTTCACAACCGAGTGCCGCCCCGCGCCAGTCGACGTCGAGCGTCGCCGCCGCGCTGATCCGGCCGCGCCAGTAGCCGTCGCGATCCATGACACAGGGAGCCAGGCGGGCGCCGACAGCGGGCACGGCCATCGGTACCGGCTGCCGCTGGCCGAGTGCCAGGACGCCGATGCCGATGGCCGCGAGCAGGCCGGCCAGCACGATGAGCGCGCTGGCGGGCGTGGAAGCGACGGTCTGGGATCGGGGCGGGCGCAAGGCCGCCAGTATAGGTTGGGCGGCGGCTGTTGCGAAAACACGGCGTCCACTGGGTGGTGGCCTGCCGGGTGCGGTGTGCATCCTTATGTAGAAGTGTGACTCGGGACGCAGTGACCACCCGGACGCAGGGTTAATTTCCTGACGATTGTTGCGTCGGCGGCCTGCGCCGTGTCAGGACTGCGCCCGGATGTCGGTCCAGGAACAACATCTCAGCACCCTGGTGGCGGAACAACGTCGCCCGGGTTTCTCGCGCCTGCGGTTCACGCGCTTCGTCGAGGAGCAGTTCCGCACCCACTACGGCGAGATCAACCACCCGAAGGTACGCCTGCTGCTGGTGCTGGCGGCCTGCGGGATCTGCCTCAGCACCGGCTATGCGCTGGCGCTCAGCAATGTCTCGATGGTCACGGCGATCTTCGACATCGTCGTGATGTTGCCGCTGCTGACGGCCACCTTCCTGGCATCCTTCCAGCTGGAACGGCACAGGCTCTACCAGCCCCTGCTGGCCGTGAGCATGCTCTGCATCGGGCTGATCGTCACGTCCGTGGCCCTGCGGGCCAGCCTGCACGGTACGCCGTACTACTTCGCGGCCATCGTGGCGTGGGTCTTCACGATCTGGCTCAGCGTCGGACTGCTGTTCGGATACGCCGCGGTCACCGCCATCACGATCTCCCTCGCCTACGGCTTCGGGCTCGTGTACTGGAACTTCGGCCACCAGGAGTCGCTGTTCGCCGGGGCGATGCTGATCGGTGTCAATGCGCTCGGTGCGCTGTGCTGCTTCCAGCTCGAGGCGACCACGCGCGCGGCGTATCGTGACAAGCGCATCCTGGAGGATCTCGCCGAACGCGACGGCCTGACGGGCCTCTACAATCGCCGCGCCTACGACGGCTACATGGAGCGCATCTGGCGCCAGTCGCGCCGCGAGGAAAGCCAGCTCACGGTGATGCTGATCGACATCGACCACTTCAAGACCTACAACGACCTCTACGGGCACCAGGCCGGCGATGATGCCCTGAAGCGCGTGGCCGCGGTGATCGCCATGGGCGCGCAGCGCCCGCTCGATCTCGCGGCACGCTTCGGCGGCGAGGAGTTCGCCCTCGTGCTCTACGGCCAGGCCAACGACTTCGGCCGCAACCTGCCCGACCACATCCGCCAGCGGGTGGTGGAGCTCGGCATCCCGCACGCCGAGTCCTCCACCGGGCCGGTGCTGACGGTGAGCATCGGTGTGTCGATCGTCACGCCCGGTGCCGAGCGCAGCCTCGCCGGCGCCGTGCAGATGGCCGACGAGGCCCTGTACCAGGCCAAGGAAGAGGGCCGCAACCGCGTCGTCGTCAACGAATCGCGGCTGACGCACATCCAGACGGGGCGCTTTCGCGCCTATCGCAAGCGCGCGGTCTGACCGCGGCGGCTACCAGCGCCCGGTGTTCGGCATCGACAGCCAGGGCTCGGCGGGCGCCAGCGCGCCGCCCTTCTGCAGCAACTCGATGGAGATATTGTCCGGCGAGCGCACGAAGGCCATGCGCCCGTCGCGCGGCGGCCGGTTGATGGTGACGCCGTGCGCCGCCAGGCGCGCGCAGGTCGCGTAGATGTCCTCGACCTCGTAGGCGACGTGGCCGAAGTGGCGGCCCTCGCCGTAGGCCTCCGGGTCCCAGTTCCAGGTGAGCTCGAGGCAGGCGGACTCGTCGCCCGGCGCTGCCAGGAACACCAGCGTGTAGCGGCCCGCCGGGTTCTCCTTGCGGCGCAGTTCGCGCAGCCCGAGCTGCGTGCAGTAGAACTCCAGCGACTGTTCCAGGCTGGTGACGCGCACCATGGTATGGAGATATTTCATCGCGGCTTGCCAGGTGGCCCGTGCCTGCGGGAAGCTTAGCAGGCCGCGCATGCAGTACATCAGAGCCATCAGCCTCGATCTCGACGACACCCTCTGGGCACTCGGCCCGGCCATCGAGCGGGCGGAGCAGGCTGCACACGCCTGGTTCGCGCGGCATTACCCGCAGGTGGTGGCGCGCTTCTCGATCGAGGACATGCGGGCGATGCGCCGGCGTGTGGTGGCCGATTTTCCCGGCCGCGAACACGACCTGCCACTGCTGCGCCGGGCGGCGTTCAACCGCCTGGCACGCGAGGCCGGCTACAGCGACGACCCCGGTGAGGCCGCCTTCGCCGCCTTCCAGCAGGTGCGCAACCAGGTGACGCCCTTCGCCGACGTCGGTCCCGCGCTCGAGCGGCTCGCACGGCGCGTACCGCTGGTGGCGCTCACCAACGGTACGGCGGATCTTGCGGCGATCGGGCTGCGAGCCTACTTCACGGCGGTGGTGACGGCCGTCGACATCGGCGCGGCGAAGCCCGACCGGCGTGCCTTCCACGGCGCCTGCGAGCGTCTCGGGATCGAGCCTGGCTACGTGGCGCATGCCGGCGACGACCCGCATCTCGACGTGGCCGGTGCGCGTGCCGCCGGCCTGCACGCGGTCTGGGTCAACCGGGCCGGTCATCCCTGGCCCGACGGGCTCGAACCGGCGGCCCATGTCGTGGCCGATCTCGGCGCGCTCGCCGATCTCCTCGGCGCATGAGCGAGCCGGCGATCATCTACGTGCCGGGCATCAAGCCCAAGCCGCCGGCTGGCGTGCACCGCACGGCGCTGTGGCGCTGCCTGCTGGAAGGCATCCGCCGCGCCGATCCTGCCGTCGCCGCCGACATGGCGCGCCGGCCGGGCTGCTTCGATCTGGTGTCCTGGGCGCACGTGTTCTACGGCACGCAGCGCGACATCGCCCTCGACGAGCCGGGCATCGAGCGGCTGCTCGCGCTGCCGGGGCCGGAGCCGCGCGACCGGCGCGAAGCGACCTCGTGGCGCCGGCGCATGCAGCGCGCGCTCTACCTGCTGAGCGATGCCTTTCCGCCGCTGTTCGACCTGGTGAGCGATCCGAACATGCGCGCCACGCTCGATGACACGCGCCGGTACTTCGCCAACGAGGGCGGTGCGGCCGTGACCGTGCGCCACATGGTGGCCGATGCGCTGCTCGCCGCCTGGCGCACCGACCGGCGCGTGCTCCTCATCGGCCACAGCCTCGGCTCGGTGATCGCCTTCGATGTGCTCTGGGAACTGTCGCACCGCTTCGCCGAGCCCGGGCGCCTGGACTGCTTCCTCAGCATCGGCAGCCCGCTCGGCCTGTCCTTCGTGCGCAGCCGCCTGCTCGGCGCGCGCGATTCCGGCCGGCGACGCTATCCCACCAATATCCGCCGCTGGATCAATCTCGCGGCCACCGGCGAGCTGACGGCACTCGACCGGCGTCTCGCCACCACCTGGGCGGAGATGCGCGACCTCGGGCTGGTGGAGGAGATCAGCGACCGGCTCGATCTCGCCACGTACTTCCGCGGCCCCGAAGGCCTGAACGTGCACAAGTGCTACGGCTACATGGTGGAGCCGACCGTCGGTGCCACGGTGGCGCAGTGGTGGCGGGCGGCTGCGGGCCGCTGAACGGCGTCTCAGGGCGCTGCGCCGGCGCGCGGCGTGATGACGAGATCGATGCGCCGGTTCGCGCGCCGGCCCGCCTCGGTGGCGTTGCTCGCGATCGGTCGTGAATCGCCGTACCCGAGCGCGGTGACGTGCCCGGCAGGCACCTGCCGCTCGCCGACGAGGTAATCGCGCACCGCCTCTGCCCGCGCCTGCGACAGGCGCTGGTTGGCGGCGCTGTCGCCGCTCGCATCCGTGTGGCCCTCTACCGCCAGGCGCGCGCCGGGGTAGATCTGCGCGGCGCGGGCGAGCTCGTCGAGCAGCGTCCGTGCCGAGGCCGGCAGCTTCGCTGAACCGGAGGCGAAGGCGACCCCCTGGACCCGGACGATGATGTCCCCGCCCTGGCGCAGCACCGTGGCCTGGTCCGGTGGCAGCAGTTGCTCGAGTCGGGCGAACTGCTCGTTGACCTGCTCACGCGCCGCCAGGCGCTCGCCGAGCGAGCGGCTCTCGCGGTTCGCGCCGGCCAGCTGCGCATCGAGGTCGCGGATCTCGTCCTCGAGTGCCGTGATCTGGCGTCGACGCTGGGCAAGATCGGCTGCCTGCCCTTCGGCCTGCGCGCGCAGTTCCCCGGTGCGGGCGGCGAGATCCTCGCCAGCCGCCTGCGGCCCGCCGTCCCGTTCGAGGCCGGTGCCGGCGGCCTCGGCCACCGCCGCGAGCGAGGCTTCCCAGGCCAGCATGAGGTCCTCGCTCGTCGCGTCGCGCTCGCGGGCTGCCGCGAGGTACTGCGCCAGGGCGAGCGCGTGGCGCGCCTCGGCGGTGGCAGCGGCGGCGAGTTCGCCGGCCGCGGCCGTCGCCCGGCGGTCGGCGTCGAGTGTCGCTTCGGCCTGGCGCAGCAGCTCGCGTGCGCGTGCCGTCGTGCGCGGTGCGAGGCGCGCGCTGCCGGCGGTGTCCAGGCCGACGACGCCGCTGCGGGCCTCGGTGAGGAGCATCGCCTTGATGGCCAGGAGTTCAGCCCGGTCGTAGCCCTGCGTGGCCTCGGCGGCGCGGGCGAGCGCCCCCTCGACATCGGTCTTCTCGAGGCGCTGCGCCGCTGAGCGCAGCTGCTCCTCGGCCCGCACCCAGTCGCGGACAGCGAGGCGAAAGGCCTCGGCCCGCCGCGCATCCTCGCGCCGGGCGAGCGCGGTGGCGAGCGTGAGCTGCGCCTGGCGCGCGGCGGCGGCAGCCGCTTCGAAGTGCCGTCGTGCGGTGTCGGCCAGCGTTGCAGCCGCGGCTTCCTCACCGCCGCCGCGGTAGTCGCGCTGCGCCCGCTCGAGCGCGGCGCTGCCCTGGCCGTAGCTGCCGGGGGCGAGGAGCGCAGCCTCGACGGCTTGCGCGGCGGCGCGAGCCGTCTCGGCGGCGGCGAAGATCTCCGCTTCGCGCGCATCGGCCTGGACCGGGCGCGGGACGGCGAGCAACAGGAGGAGTGCGGCGAGGACGACGTGGCGCATGGGGCGGTGGTCAGGCACGGGAAACCGGGGGCATCTATAGCACAGTCCCCCGCACCCGGGCGGCAGGCGCCGGGATGCCCCATTTCCGGGCATTCCGGCGGGATTGGCGGGCTCGCCATTCTGTGCCGACGCTCACAGTATCGCGGGGGACGGCTCCGGTAGATTTGGGACCATGCATGCGAAGTACTACACGCGCTTCCTGCTGAAGGCCGGCGACCCAGGGCTCGCGGACGAGTACACCGGCGTGGTGGAGCTCAACCAGCCCGCCAACACCGTGCTCGATCCGCAGGAGATCGAGGCCATCCTCGCCCGCAACTTCAATCTCGAAGCGACCGACGTGGAGCTGCTGAACTGGTCACGCGTGCACTGATTTCCTGACGGATGTCGAACGCGCGCCCGAGCGGGCCGCGAACGGTGCAAGACTTCCCCCTGTATTACCCGGCCTCTTGGCCGGGTTTTTTTTGGTGGGGTGGGGGCGAAGAGGGCGGGAAGAGATCGCGAAGAGATCGCGAAGAGATCGCGACTGGCGTCGCTCCTACACGTCGCTCCTACACGTCGCTCCTACCCGTCGCTCTTACACGTCGCTCCTACAGGTTGCTGCTATCGAATGCGTCCCGGGCAAGACCTGATTGGCGGATGATGGAATGCAGGGTGCCGACGCGGATTTCGGCATGGTCAGGCACGACTACCGTCCTGGTTCCGGCGGGCGTGGCTGTCTGCATCACGATGTGACTGCCGCGGCGGCGTACCTCGGCAAAACCGTACCGTGAGAGGATGACGCAGACTTCCCGCCCGGAGAGGACAGGAAGCTTACCCAATGGCCACCTCGACCCGAGTGACGAACACCTCGTCACGCAGGCGCTGACGGATCTCCTCGGCCGAGGCTGTCTCGAAGAACAGTTCCAGCGCCTCGCGCAGGTTATCGCGAGCTTCTTCCACGCTGCGTCCCTGGCTCGCGATGTCGGCCTCAGGGCATAACGCCACGAAGCCGTCGCCGTCGCGCTCGATAATTGCTGTCAGTTGTCTGTGCATCGGGTGGGATTATACGGGAACAAGGGTGGGCGAAGAGGTCGCGAAGAGGTCGCGAAGAGGTCGCGACTGGCGTCGCTCCTACACGTCGCTCCTGCAGGGCGGTCCTGCGGTGAGGTTAATCCTCGGGGGGGAGCGGGCCGGGTGTGCCGTTGAACAGGCCGGCGCTGGCTCCTTGTTGCCATTGACCGGTGAGGTACCTCGTCGTGGGTGGATCGTTGCCGGGCACGTATTCACCGACCCAGGTGAAGGCACCGCAGGCGGTACCGGCCCCGAACTGGAATGAATGGCCGCTGACGACACCGCTGAGACTGCCGCTGCAAATGCCGCTTCCGCCCACGATCACGTTGACCGTCAGCGTGCCGCTGAGATCGCGGCCGTTCTGGGTGAGGGCGGCCTCCCACTCGCCGCCGACCGCGTTGCCGGTGCTGGAGTTGGTGCCGTTCCATTGACCATGCCAGGTGCCGGCGATCTGGGCCGTGGGATCCCCGGTGGTGACAGCGATCCGGAAGAGTTCGAAGCCGCCGTCCCCGTGTGATCCGCCGCACCCGTTGCCGTTGCGGACCACGCGCAGGTTGAATTGCTGCCCGGTTTCCTCCGGCAGGCCAAGGCTGCGGAGCGCGGCACCGATGGAAACCGCGAATGGCACGGTCTGCAACGCGGCGCCGCCCAATGCGGCCGTGCCCAATTCGTGATCGTTGGCCAGGATCGAGACGGTGGCGTTCTCCGGTGTGGCGCTGCCGCTGCCACTGGTGCAGGTGAAATCGTGTATCGGCCCGATCAGGTCGAGGGCGCCGTCCGCCGGCACGGTGATGGTGTCCACCGTGATGTGATTGCCCGGCGAATCGCCGCCGCCCAGGTTGCGCTCATCCACCACGACAGCCGAGGCAGCCTCGTATGCCATGACGTTCAGCCGGGAACCGCATAGCTGGATGTCACGCTGCAGGTCGAGGGCGCCGAAGGCCGCCCACGGCGGCAACTCCGGTTCTCCGACGACCGGGTGCGCAAACAGCCAGCCGCCGGTGTTGATGTCGGCCAGATAACGGTCCTCGTCGAACTCGCTGCGACAGGCGGCATAGGCTGCGCCACGCAGCTGGTCGAGCATCGCCGGCAGCAGCCCGTCGTAGACCTGCTGCTCGCCGTCCTCCAGCCCCAGCGTCTGCGCCGTCGCGGCGATGCTGACGGCGCGCACCAGCTGCCCCCAGGCCTGGCGCCAGGTCTCGGTGGCGTTCAGGAACCCCGGTGCGCTGACTTCGGCGGTGAAGTTCGTGACGAAGTCGGAGAATTCCGGGGCGAGCACGCTCTCGAGGGCCGGCGCATCGGCGCAGCCGGCGCCCGTCGCCGAGACCAGCGCCGAGGTGCCGATCACCGGCTGCAGTTGCGTGACCAGTTCCTCCGCCGACGTGGCGCCGACCAGGACCTGGGCGTTCAGCGCCGCGGACTTGTACTCGTTGCAGGAGAGCGTCCTCAGGGCTGCGGCCTGTGCGGTGAAGTCGTCGTTGTTCTGCGATTCGCACAGCGTGCGGGTGACTTCGAACTGCGAGATCAGCTGGCTCACCGATTCGCCCGAGAACGAGAACAACTGCGCGCGCTCGATGCGCTCGCCGAGGCTGGTGAGCTCGATATCGCAGCTCAGGGCCCCCGCATTGATGAAGTCGCTGCCCGAGGGCGGATCGGCGTTCACGCCCACGCCCGCCGCCCTGAGCGCAGCCACGGACGCATAGCCGAGGAACCAGGTCTGGAACGTATACGTGTGCGCGCCGGCGTCATGGACGCCTGGCACGGCGGTGTGATTGTCCGTCGGGCCGAACCACGCGCCGAGCGAGGCGCCGGGATCATCGCCGGCGGGCAGGGTGATGACCAGTGTGGCCGGTGCGTGGAGCATGGTGCCGGCTGGCTCGATCGTGAACGTCGTGACCGCTCCGTTTTCTCGCGCTGTTTCCTCGAGCGTGACCGTGACCGGCACGAACAGCGCGTCGGGCGGGATCGTCAGCGACAGGCGCGCGCCGCTGGTGGTGGTCAATTCCAGCGAGCCGCCGGCGCTCGTCACGAGAGCGGATACGGTGCCGGAACCGGTCGATGCGGGCGGTGAATCGCCGCCGCCGGAATCACAACCACCCGCGACAATCGACAGGACGACGGCCGTCCACGGCCATGCGGACCGATGCGAGAGACGGATCATGGTCGTCTCCTTGGGCCTGGCTGCGACGGTGGCCGGGGAGAGCGGCAGCCGCTTCTTTATGGATGTTCTTGACCGGCCTGGGTGGGGAGTTTACTGCGACGCGGCTGGCGGCGTCATCTGGGGGGGGAGGAGGGGGGAGAGGTTGCGGAAGGGGTCGGGAAGAGGTCGCGGCTGGCGTCGCTCCTGCAGGGCGTTCCTACAGGGCGCTCCTGCAGGGTGTTGGGGCGACGGCGCGCTGGCGGTTGGATCGTGGGCGACATCGTCCGTGGTATCGTCGCCGCACCCGGCCCAGCATCGAGGAGTCGCGCACGATGAACGCTGTTCACCTGGCTTGTCGCACTGCCATCGTCTTTGCCCCGTTCCTGCTCATGGCATCAGCGATGGCCCAGACGGATGCCGTCTCGGGCGCCAGCCCGGCAGCGCCAGCGGCCGACCGCAGTCGTGAACTGCCGGTGGTCCGCATTCCGGATATTCCCCCTGCCGCCGAAGCCTACTACGCACCGGACGGCCTCCACCTGATCGCGCAGGTGCGCGACCCGGATGCCCAGCAATCCGGCGACAAGCGCATCGGCAGCGCCCTGACCTACATCTTCACCGAGGATGGCAAGACGATCCGGCGCATCAATCATCGCGGTCAGGACGCCTGCTCGTTCTTCTTCCCGGACCAGAAGCGCGTCATCTGGACCTCGACCCGCGACAACATGGACATGCCGCTCGGCAGCTGGTCGGATCCGCGCAACTATCCGCCCGGCGCGGAGCTGTACACCTCGGACCTGTACGGCAACGACGTCGTCCGGCTCACCCGCAACCAGTGGTACGACGCCGAAGTGACCGTGTCGCCGAACGGCAAGTGGATCGTGTGGACGCGGCAGATCGACGGCCACGCGAGCCTGTGGCGCATGCGCGCCGACGGCAGCGACGAGCAGCAGGTCACCTTCACCGACGACTGGCAGCCCGGGGCGCCGTTCTATCTCGCCGACAACGACACGATCATCTTCCAGGCCTGGCGCGAGAGCGACTACGGCAAGGTCGAGCCGACGCCGATGACGGTGTTCACCATCAAGGCCGACGGCACCGGCCTCGAGCAGCGCACCTTCGACCGCGACATGACCTGGGGCCCCGGCCCCGCCGCCGACGGGCGCCATTACATCTTCACGCGCATCATCGACCGCAACAACCACGAACTCTTCCTCGGCGACCTCGGCGGTGACGCGCCGTTGCGGCTCACGTACAACCCTGGATTCGACGGCATGAAGTCGTTCTCGAAGGACAGCAGCAAGATGGTCTTCGTGCGCCTCGCCGGCGAGGACCGCGCGCTCTACTCGCACGTCATGGACCTCTCCTCGCTGAAGCTCGGCCCCGAGAACTACCGCGGCATCCCAAAGACCCCGGTCCCCGCCAACGCCGTGCTCGTCACCGACTTCACCGTCGCCCGCCCGATCGCCGCCCCGTAGGAGCGACGCCAGTCGCGACCCGTGCCCGCCTCGACTGCCGCGCCTCACGCGACGGGCTCAATCTGCGTCAATGTGCTGGATTTGCCCTGCTGATTGCCGAAAGCGCACCGGCCAGCAAGGACCTGATGATCCGCCTGACCATGAACCTGCTGATGGAGCGGCCAGTGTGCTGAGCGATGGCTGGGCGGTGGTTTGAGGTCTGCCGCCCCGCCTCGCACGACCACCCCCGCCCCATGCCACAATACCGCGCCATGACCCGTTTCCGCGGCATCGACGTCGTCACCGAGGCAGGTCCCCGCAGCGGGGAGAAGTACCGCACGCCGGAGGGGTTCACGGCGATCCGCAACGGCGTCAAGGCGCGGCCCGGGGCGGTGGTGCCGGGGCGTGGCGGCAAGCCGTCGTGGCTGCGGGCACGGGTGCCGGGTGGCGGGCGTTATGCGGACTTGAAGGGCGTGGTGCGCGAGCACCACCTCGCCACGGTGTGCGAGGAGTCGCTGTGCCCGAACATCGGCGAGTGCTGGGGCAGCGGCACGGCGACCCTGATGCTGATGGGCAAGGTGTGCACGCGGGCCTGCCGCTTCTGCGCGGTGGATACCGGCAATCCGCGCGGCTGGCTCGATCCGGAGGAACCGGCGCACGCGGCGCGCACCGTCGAGCTGATGGGGCTCGGCTACGTGGTGCTGACCTCCGTGGACCGCGACGACCTCGCCGACGGTGGCGCTGCGCACTATGCGGCCTGCATCGAGGCGATCCGCGCGCGCAACCCGGGCACGGCGGTGGAGGCGCTGACGCCGGATTTCAGTGGCGATGCGGCGGCCGTGCGCTGCGTCGTGGCCGCCGACCTGGCGGTGTTCGCCCATAACCTGGAGACGGTGCGCCGGCTCACCCCGGCGGTGCGCGATCCGCGGGCGCACTACGCGCAGTCGCTGGCGGTGCTCGGCCTGGCGCGGGCGGCACGCGACGACATCCTCGTCAAGAGCAGCCTGATGCTCGGCCTCGGCGAGACGGCCGACGAGGTGCACGAGGCACTGCGCGACCTGCGCGGCTGCGGCGTGGATATCGTCACGCTCGGCCAGTACCTGCGTCCGACGCCGCACCACCTGCCGGTGGTGGAGTACGTGACGCCGGAGCGCTTCGCGGCGTATCGCGAGGCGGGCCTGGCGCTCGGCTTCACCGAGGTCGTCGCCGGCCCGCTGGTGCGTTCGAGCTACCGCGCCGAGCGTGCGCTCGATCGCAACAACGTCGGCCTGTAGCACTACTTCCTTCCTCACCGGCAGTCCCACAAATGGCAGAGTTCCTGTTCGAGTACGGTCTGTTCCTCGCCAAGACGGCCACCTTCGTGGCCGCAGCCGCGGCACTGGTGCTGGTGGTGGTTGGCCTCACGCGCAAGGGCACGGCGCCGGGCGGCCTCACGGTGGAGAAACTCAACGACCGCTATCGCGAGGTCGCCGGCGTGCTGCGCCGGGCCGTGCTCGGCAAGGCGGCCTGGAAGAAGGCATCGAAGCAGGAGGAGAAGGCGCGCAAGGCGGCGGAAAAGGCGGCGGGCAGGGCCGACCAGCATCGCAAGCGCGTGTTCGTGCTCGACTTCAAGGGCGACATCCGCGCCACGGCGGTGGCCTCGTTGCGCGAGGAGGTCAGCGCGGTGCTCGCGGTGGCCACCGCGGCCGACGAGGTGCTGCTGCGGCTGGAGAATTTCGGCGGGGCGGTGCACGAGCACGGGCTCGCCGCCTCGCAACTGGCGCGGCTGCGTACGCGTGGCATCCCGCTCACCGTCGCCATCGACAAGGGCGCGGCGAGCGGTGGCTACATGATGGCCTGCATCGCCAGCCGCATCGTCGCCGCGCCGTTCGCGGTGGTGGGGTCGATCGGCGTGCTGGCGCAGATCCCGAACTTCAACCGCGCGCTCAGCGACCGCGGGGTGGACTTCGAGCAGGTCACGGCGGGGCGCTACAAGCGCACGGTCACCATGTTCGGCCGCACCACCGAGGAAGACCGCGCCAAGCTGCGCGAGGAACTCGAGGAGGTGCACACCCTGTTCAAGGCCATGGTGGCGCAGCACCGCCCGCAGCTCGACATCGAGCGGGTCGCCACCGGCGAGCACTGGTACGGGACGCGTGCGCTGGAACTCGGGCTGGTGGACGAGATCGGCGCGAGCGACGACCTGCTGCTCGCCCGTGCGGCCGATTGCGATCTCTTCCACGTCACCTACCGCGCGCGGCATACCCTGCAGGAGAAGCTCTTCGCTGCGGTGCGTGCTGCCGCCGACCAGGCCCAGGGCTGGGTGGCGGACCGGCAGCGGGAGCGGTGGTGGCCGTGAGGGGGGAGGTCGCGACTGGCGGGCGGAGGGTCGCGACTGGCGGGCGGAGTCAGCGGATTATAGGGTCGCGACTGGCGTCGCTCCTACGGCGCAATAGATAGCACCC
>JADZBS010000057.1 GCA_020851975.1 Gammaproteobacteria bacterium
CCCCCCCCCCGACCCAACGATGACACCTGATCCGGCCCCGTAGGAGCGACGCCAGTCGCGACCGCATCCCCCGACCCAGCCCGATCGCAGCGCGCCGCCCCCAACCCCCACACGCCGCCCAAAAAAAGATCGGCGGACGTTGCCGTCCGCCGATCCTGACGCCTTCCCTGCTGTGGCGTCTGATTACTCGAACTTGACCCCTGCGCGAATGTAGTAGAACCGCCCGACCCAGTCATAGACTGCGGAGGTGTTCGCCGAGGTGTCCGGCACGTACGGCGGGTCCTCGTCGGGCAGGTTCTCCACGCCGGCACCGAACTCCCAGTCGCCCACCTGGTAGCTGCCGTGCAGGTCGAAGTAGTTGACCGAGTCGGCCTTGGTGATGACATTCTCGAAGCCGAGCGCGTCGAAGATCTCCATCTCGTCCAGGTAGCGCCAGGTGAGGCCGGCGGACCAGTTGTCGCGGTTGAGCGTGACGTCGAAGTTCGAGCGCCACTCGGGGTAGGCGACGTAGTCGGCGATGACACCGGCCACCTTGTCGGTGCGGTCGTCGACGATGCCGTCGAGCGTGGTCTCCTTGTACTCATTCAGCCAGTTGACCAGCCAGCCGAACTGCAGCTCCCCGAGGCCCGTGTCGAGCGCATACGAGGAGTTGAAGTCCACGCCGCTCGTTTCCACGCTGCCGAGGTTCTCGTTGAGCAGGAGGAACTGCACGATCGTGCCGGACGCATTGCGCGCGAAGCGGTCGCAGGTCGGGGAGGCGAGACCTGGCGTCGAGTAGCAGCTGTCGATCACGTCCACGCTGTTCGGCGTGCCGACGGCGTTGTCGACCTCGACATCGTAGTAGTCGATCGCCACGCGCAGCCGCTCGACGAATCGCGGCTCGATGACCACGCCGATCGAGAAGTTGTCGGACTCCTCGGCTTCGAGATCCGGGTTGCCGCCCTGCGAGACCTTCAGCTGCGAAGCGTTCTGGATGTAGCCGGGAGGTACGCCTTCGGCCTGGCAGTTTGCCGCGACCACGGGGTCGGCACCTACCTGGTCCCAGCCGCTGCAGGGATCGTCGATGAGCTCGTAGCTGTCGCTGAGGCCACCGTAGAGCTCCAGCACGTTCGGACCGCGGAAGCCGGTCGACACCACGCCGCGGAAACGCAGGTCCTGGACCGGTGCCCAGCTCAGGCTGGCCTTGTAGGTGGTCTCGCTGCCGAAGGTGTCGTAGTCGGACCAGCGCACCGCCGCGTCGAGGTCCAGCGCCTCGGCCAGCGGGGCGTCGCGCAACAGCGGGATGTTGAACTCCGCAAACGCCTCGAGGACCCGGTACTCGCCCTTGGTCGGGAACGAGGTGTTGCCGCCGCTGTCGCCCAGCTGCACCACGCCCGAGGGCTGGGTCTCGCCGCGTTCGCGGCGCCACTCGAGGCCCGCGGCGAAGCCGACGTCACCGGCCGGCAGGGTGAAGGCGTCGCCCGTCAGCACGCCGCCCAGGTGGTACATGTCGTAGGTGGTCTGGTCCTGGTCGTCATAGAGCAGGAAATTCTTCTCGGCCTGCGTGAACGGGTTGCGGCCGAAGATGTTCACCAGCGGATCCCCGACCTGGACATTCGGGTTCTCTGCCTGGGCTGCGGCGAGGTTGTCGGGTGTCACCTTCGGGCAGTTGCTGATGAAGGTGCAGATCTCGCGATCCATGGCGATGCGCAGGTTGGTCGCGTTGACCTGGTTATCCGTGACTTCGTTCAGGGTCGAGTGACCCATGGTGAACCAGGTATCCCAGCTCATCTCGCGGTCCATGAACATCAGGTCGCCGCGTAGCCCCGTGGTGGCCTTGTAGGTGTCGCTGTCGACGTCGAAGATTCGCTGGCCCGCGTCCAGCCCGCGCCAGTACATCTGGAAGCAGGTCTGGCCGCCATACTCGTCGAGACAGCCGGGGTTCGCCGCCTGGATCTCGGCCAGCGCATCGGCGGGCACCCATGGGTTGTCGTAGGGCACCGGAATCATGTCGGTCCACTGTCCATGCGCGTCGGCGATCGGCAGCGGCGTGAACGTCAGCAGGTTGTCGCGGTGGGCGAACAGGGCTTCGACATAGCCCGTCGTGCCGTTGTCGAAGGTGTACTCGCCGTTGGCCATGAAGTTGATGACCGTGCCGTCGTTGATGAGCGAGTTGCCGCCGGGAATGTCGTTGTAGTTGTAGCGATGGCCGAGGTTCTTGATGCACTCGAGACTCCCCGGTGCGCCGAGGCTCGGATCCTGTCCCAGGCAGAAGGTGTCGTAGAACTGGTAACTGGTGCCCGCCTCGGTGTCGGGGATGAAGATGAGGCCGGCGTCCGGCTGGCGACCTTCCGGCGGAATGCCGCTGCCGTAGAGGAGCGACCACAGGTCATCGGACGGGTCGTTCGGCGTGCCGCCGTCATCGAGCAGCGTGTTCTTGGAGAGGAACGGATCCTTGGACCAGGAACGGTCCTGGTAGTCGATGTCCTTGGTCTTCTTCCAGGTCACGCCGGCGGAGAAGTAGCCGCGGTCGGTGCTGACACCCCAGAGGCCGCCGAGGTTGTACGTCTCGCCGCCTTCATCCTGCGGTGCGCCGGCACCCGCGGTGATCTCCAGGCCCTCGAAGTTCTTCTTCGTGATGATGTTGACCACGCCGGCGATCGCATCCGAACCGTAGGTCGCCGATGCGCCGTCCGCCAGGACCTCGATGCGCTCGATGGCGTTGATCGGGAACGACTGCAGGTCGACGCCGAGTCCTGCGGAATCGCGGATGGTGCTGATCATGCGCCGGCCGTTGAGCAGGACCAGCGTGCGTTCGGTCTCGAGCTGGTGGATTTCGGTGAACTCGATGCCGCGGCCGCCGTTGGAGTTGTTCTTGCCGGTGGCCTGGTTGCCGATGGCCGGCAACTGGTCGAGGACGTCCTTCAGGCTGTAGCTCGGAATCTGTTCCAGCGCCTGGTCCGTGACCATGGTCATGGGACCGACGTAATTGCCGGGATCGCGTGCGATGAGCGAGCCGGTAACGATGATCTCCTCGATTTCCTTCTGGCTGATCGGCGTCACCGGCGTGGTGGCCTTGTCCTGCGCGGATGCCGCCAGCGGCAACGCCACGGCGCAGGCCAGTGCCAGCCCGGCGAGACGGGCATGGTGGGTAGTGGAGCGATACATGCGAATTTCCCCCAAAGAGGTTGAGAATGGTGGGAAAGTGAATGGCCCTGGCGCACCCCGGCCGCGACCGGCCGGATTCCCCCTGGCCCTTTCTTCCCCTTGGGGCCGACTCTACCGAGGGACCGTTGCAAAAAACAAGCCCTGTGCTGCGGCAAAACGGTTGTCATCATCCGTAGACCGGCTCGAAAACCGGTTCCGGACAGCGGCTTGGGTCCGGCCGCAGAGGCGCATTCGTGGATCCGGCCAGGCCGGAATTCCTGTTGCGCCTGGTCCACAGGCACGGTCAGCCGGAGCGCCGTGGGCCGTGTGTGCCGGCGCAGCAACCGGCGCTATGATGAGCGGACAGGGCAGGTCGGGTGCACGCATGATCGCCGGCCAGCCGGTTCTCGAATGCATGGGGGCTTCCTGATGAACACGCGAGCGATCCGCTTCCTTCCGGTCCTGCTCCTCGTTGCCCTGGCGGGTGGTGGCTGCAGCGTGCAACAGCAGATGCGCAGCAATGCGCTCGAATACCTGTACCCGGCCGGTGGCGAGGCGATTGCCCCGAGCGACGTGGTGCTGAAGCTGCCGGCGCGCGTCGGGCTCGCCTTCGCGCCGCCTGCCGCGGGGGTAGCGGGGCTGCGCGCCGAGGCCTTCTCCGAATCCCAGAAGCAGCAACTGCTGGGGCGGGTGGCCGCGGCATTCCGCGGCCGGAAGAACATCGCCCGGGTGGACGTGATCCCGTCGAACTATCTGACGCCGGGAGGCAGCTTCGCGGAGCTGCAGCGGCTGCGCGCCGGTTTCGGCGTGGACTACGTCGTGCTGGTGTCCTACGACCAGCTGCAGTTCTCGGAGAGCCGGAACAGTTCCCTGCTCTACTGGGTCACCTACGGCGCCGGCGCCTTCGTGATCAAGGGCGAGAAGAACGAGACCCGCACGCTGATGGACGCGGTGGTCTACGACCTCGACTCGCGCACCATGCTGTTCCACGCCACCGGGCAGAGCAGCGTCAAGGGCAGCTCGACGCTGGTGGACATGAACAAGGAGCTGCGCCGGCGCAGCGACGAGAGCTTCGGTTTCGCCACCGACAACCTGATCACGAACCTCGATGCGGCGCTGGCGGCGTTTGCCGAGCAGGCGAAGTCAGGCACCGTGCACGGGGAGGGAACGCCGGCACTGCGGGTGGCCGGTGCGAACGGCCAGGTGCTGCCCGTGGGAGCCCCCGGCGGCGGTGGGGCGCTCGGCTTTGCCGGACTCGCGGTACTGGCACTCGCCGCGGCCCTGCGGCGGCGGTGAGATCGCGGCGGCTGCCGCTCAGGCGCTGCGCCCGAGCCAGTCGCGCACCACGAGGCCGGCCTCGACGCTGAACTCGCCGTCGGCCAGTGCACCGGCGATCGCGCTGCGGTCGAGGCAGAGGAACTCGGCGACCTCGCCGTCCTGACAGACCGGCACGAAGCCGGCCGGCAGCTCGAGGTCGGCGCAGAGGATCACCTCGTCGTGGAAACCGTGGCGCAGCGGCCGTTCGCTGCGCAGGCGCGTGCCGGTGAAGCGCGCCAGCACGGCGATCTCGGCGGGTACGCCGGCCTCCTCCCAGAGTTCGCGCACGGTGCACTGCGCCGGCGTCTCGCCGGCAGCGATGGCGCCGGCGGCCATGTTGTCGAGCTTGTTCGGCGAACTCGCCTTGCGGGCGCTGCGCCGGGCGATCCACAGCCGCCCATCCGGCAGGCAGCCGTTGACGTGCACGGCGCGGTTCTGCAGGCCGAGGGTGCGAAAGGCGCCGCGTTCGAAGCGCGCGAGTTCGCCCTCGTTCGCGTCGAGCAACGCGCAGTGCTCGTCGCGCCAGCCGGGCACGAGGCCCCGCTCGCGCAGGGCGAGCGCGATCTCCTGCAGGAGCGCGCTGCGGGCCGGTACGGCAAGGCCATCGTCGCGCAGGGCGTAGCCGCCGGCCACGGGGGCGAACCACTGCGGCATCTGCACCAGCGCCGCGACGGTGCCGGGCGTCAGGCGCCCGCGGGGGCGGCCGGCGACGGTGAGGAGCGCCACGGGCGGGTCCGGTGGCGTCGGGAGGCGGACACCGGGCACGGTCAGTGGCCGCCGGCGAAGGTGAAGCGTAGCGACAGGTCCACCGCGTGCAGGTTCTTGGTGATGTCGCCGATGGAGATGAAGTCCACGCCGGTGGCGGCGACCTCGCGGATGTTGTCGAGGGTGATGCCGCCGGATGCCTCGAGCCCGGTGCGCGGTGCGCGTGCCGCGCGCAGTTCCACGGCCGCGCGCAGGCGTGCCAGCGGGAAGTTGTCGAGGAGCAGGCGGTCGGCCCCGGCCGCGAAGGCCTCGGCCGCCTGCTCGACGGTCTCCACCTCGACCTGGAGCAGCACGCCGGGACTGCGCTCGCGCGCCGTGCGCACGGCGGCCGTGATGCTGCCGGCGGCGACGATGTGGTTCTCCTTCACCAGGATCGCGTCCCACAGGCCGATGCGGTGATTGGTCGCGCCGCCGACGCGCACGGCGTACTTCTGCGCGAGCCGCAGGCCGGGGATGGTCTTGCGCGTATCGAGGATGCGCACCGGCGTGTCCGCGACGGCCTCGACGTAGCGCCGGGTGGCAGTGGCCGTGGCCGACAGCGTCTGCAGGAAGTTGAGCGCGGTGCGCTCACCGGTGAGCAGCGCACGTGCCGGACCCTCCAGCGTGCATACCGTGCTGCGCGCGCCGAGCGCCGCGCCCTCGGCGGCCTGCCAGGTGACGGTGATGCCGGGATCGAGTTCGCGGAATACCTGCTCGAACCAGGGTCGGCCGCAGAGCACGGCCGCCTCACGGCTCACCAGCGTGGCCCGCGCCCGTTGCGCGGCAGGGACCAGCGCGGCAGTGAGGTCGCCGCTGCCGATGTCCTCGGTGAGCGCAGCGCGCACCTGCGCGACGACATCCGGGGGTGGCGCGGGTGCCTCGCCCGGCGGGCTCATGGCCGTCCGTGGCCGTGATTCGCGTTGCAGTGCCGGGTCGTGCTCAGAAGGGCAAACCGTGGCTCTGGCCGCCCATGCACATGAGCATCGGCACCGAGAGCACGAAGTTGGTGCGCGAGGCCATGGTGGCGACGACCCGGGCGCTCGCCTTCTGCGCATCGGTCGCCTGCACGATGCCGATGACCTTCTTCTGGTTGGGCCAGATCAGCACCCAGACGTTGAACAACATGATCAGGCCGAGCCAGGCACCGATGCCGATGATCGTGTAGCCCTCCCGCAGCATGAGCACCTGCATCAGGCCGCCGCCGGCGGGCCGGTAGGCCATCTCGATGAAGATGATGCCGGAGACCGCCGTGATTACTGCCGACCAGCGGAACCACAGCAGGGCGCGCGGCGCCACGTACTTGGCGATGCCGGTGCCGCCCGGGCCGCCCTTGTCCGCTCCGGCAGCGGCGAGCGCCGGGATCTGCACGACGTTGAAGTAGTAGAGCAGGCCGATCCACATCACGCCCGAGATGATGTGCAGCCAGCGGTCGAGGTTGCCGAAATCGAAACCGCCCGGAAGGGCGAGGGCGAGGGCGACCATCAACACGATACCGGTGACGATGGCGCCGTTGACGCTGCTCAATGGATTCATGACAGGCTCCCCTGGGTGTGTGTGCCGCGACTGCGTTCGCGTCCGTCCGCCGACAGAATAGTGACGGGTGCCGTGCCGATCAAGCGCCGGTCGGCCCGGAGTCGGGCACCGGCTGCGTGTCGGTCAGCGGCGGCACGGACTCGTACAGCGGCCGGAAGCGGTTGACGATCATGCAGAAGAGATCCGCCGTCACCTCGGCGTCGTACGTTGCCGTGTGCGCGGCGCGCTCGTCCCAGCCGAGGCCGGCGGCGCGCACGGCGCGTGCCAGCACGGTCTGCCCGAGCGCCACGCCGGCGAGCGTGGCCGTGTCGAAGATCGCGAAGGGATGGAACGGGCTGCGTTTGATGTCGCAGCGGGCAATGGCCTCGTTGAGGAAGCCGAGGTCGAAGTGCGCGTTGTGGCCGACCAGCACGGCGCGGGTGCAGCCGGCAGCCTTCATGGCGTTGCGCACCTCGCGGAACACCCGCTGCAGCGCATCGCGCTCGGGGATTGCCGGGCGCAGCGGGTGGTGCGGATCGATGCCGGTCACCTGCAGCGCGGCCGGTTCGAGATTCGCACCGGCGAAGGGCATCACGTGGTAGGCGAAGGTCTCGCCGCGGCACAGGTTGCCGGCCTCGTCGAGACCGAGGAGCACGGCGGCGATTTCCAGCAGCGCATCGGTGCGCGCATTGAAACCACCGGTCTCGAGGTCGATGACCACCGGCAGGAAACCGCGGAAGCGTTCGCCGAGTCCCGTCAGGACGCCGGCATTTGCCTGCGGTACCGGTTCAGTCGCCATGGGCAGCCGATCCGGTGCAGCGCGCCAGGGCGGCGGCCTGGTCCATCAGCAGGGCGAGCACGAGGCGGACGCCGAAGCCGGTCGGCCCGGCAGGCACCTGGCCGAGGCCTTTCTTGCGTGCGGCGGCGGCGAGGTCGACATGGATCCAGGGCGTGGTGGCCGGTACGAAGCGCTGCAGGAACCGCGCCGCCAGGATGTGATCGCCTTCGCTCTCGACGGAACACTGCACGACGTCGGCGACGGTGGACTTCAGCTCTTCGTCGAAGTCCTCGTCCATCGGGAAGGACCAGACACGTTCGCCGCTGGTGCGCCCGGCAGCGACCAGCAGATCCGCGAGCGCTTCACGATTGGTGAACACGCCGCTGTAGCGGTCGGTGAGCGCATTGATGCATTGGCCGGTCAACGTGGCGAAATCGACGACGAGGCCCGGCTTCTCGCGGGCGGCGAGCACCAGCGTGTCGGCGAGCGCCATGCGGCCTTCGGCATCGGTGTGGATGACTTCGATGGTGGTGCCGTCGGCGGCGGTGACGACGTCGCGCGGCTTGTAGGCCTGTGGCCCGATGCGGTTCTCGGTGATGGCGAGCCAGCAGTCGACCGCCAGCGGCAGTTTCAGTCTCGTGATGGCGAGGAGCAGCGCCAGTGCGACCGCGCTGCCGCACATGTCCTGGTGCATGTCGAGCATGGCGCGGAAGGGCTTCAGGTTCGTGCCACCGGTGTCGAAGATGATCCCCTTGCCGACCAGGGCGAGGTCGGGCCGGCGCCGGCCGCGTGGCCGCCAGGCGAGGTGCACGATGCCGGCATCGGCACTGGCATTGCCCTGCGCGACGGCGAGGAATGCCCCGGCACCGAGGCGGCGCAACGCCGCAGCGTCGAGGAAGCGCATGCTCCAGTCGTGATGCTCGCTCAACTCACCGATGAGCTCGCGATAGCTTGTCGCGGTGAGCCTGTTCGGCGGCAGGGCAGTGAGCCAGCGCACCAGGTTGCCGGCCTCGATCTCGACCTGCGTGCGGGTGAGGTCGAGTCCGGCGCCGTGCCCGAGCAGGCTCAGCCGCGCCAGGCGTGGCTGGGGTGCCGGGCGGCGCCGGTACTCGGGCAGGCGAAAGGCCGCCGCGCCGGCGGCGAGGACGAGGGCGCGCAGCCAGGACTCCTCGGCTGCCGCGGCGAAACCCGTCACGAGGAGGCCGAGGTGGCGCGGCTGGGCACCGAGCGCCTCGCGCAGGAATTCTCCGGCGCACTTCAGCTGCTGGAACGCCGTGCTGCCGGCGGCGACCGGCTTCGGTGCCCGTACCACGGTGACGCCGCTGCCGGTGCCGAGCCGGCTGCGCAGGGGAGGTGCCTCGTCGCCGGGGCCCAGCCGCTGCAGTTCGCGCTGCAGGCGAGCGCCTTCCGGCACGCGCCGCCAGGCGGCGGCGTCGGGCGTGTGTGGCAGGAGCACGAGCAGGTGATCGAGACGCTCGAGCGCAGTCCGGCTCACGGTGCCCGGGGCTTGCGTGATGCGCAGCGGTGCTTGTTGTGGCAGCAGGTCGGACATGGCGTGCGGGTCCCCCGGGTCGTGCGGTGGCTGTCGTCGCGAGGCGCCGGCTCGGGCCGGTGACAGTGCCGACCCGCTCCGTTATCCTTTGCGTTGGAATTATAGGGCAGTGCGTCATGCGTTCAGTGCCGGAATGGCGCACGCGGCGGGGGATTCTGGCGTGAGCGGGCCGGCCGGGCATTTCAGGCGATTCGAAGACATCGACCCGCAGGAGACCCGCGAGTGGCTCGAGTCCATCGACTCGGTGCTGCGCACCAACGGTGCGGGGCGGGCCCATTTCCTCCTGAACCAGATGATCGACCACGCGCGCCGCTCCGGCGCGTACCTGCCGTATAGCCCGAATACCGCCTACCTGAATACCATTCCGGCCGCCCAGCAGCCGCCGTATCCGGGCGATCGCGCACTCGAGCGCCGGCTGGAGGCGTTCATCCGCTGGAATGCGCTCGCCATGGTGGCGCGCGTCAACAAGCTGAGCAGCGAATACGGCGGCCACATCGCCAGCTATGCCTCCTCCGCCACACTCTACGAGGTGGGGTTCAACCACTTCTGGCGCGCGCCGAGCGGGCAGCATCCCGGCGATCTGGTGTTCATGCAGGGCCATTCCGCGCCCGGCATCTACGCGCGCGCCTTCGTCGAGGGCCGCCTCACCGAGGACCAGCTCGGGCACTTCCGTCGCGAGGTCGGGGGCCAGGGGCTGTCGAGCTACCCGCACCCCTGGCTGATGCGCGATTTCTGGCAGTTCCCGACGGTGTCGATGGGTCTCGGCCCGATGATGGCCATCTTCCAGGCACGCTTCCTGCGCTACCTGGAGCATCGCGGGCTGGTGCCGGAGAGCGACCGCAAGGTGTGGTGCTTCTGCGGCGACGGCGAGATGGACGAGCCCGAATCGATGGGCGCCATCACCATGCCGGTGCGCGAGAACCTCGACAACCTCGTGTTCGTCATCAACTGCAACCTGCAGCGGCTCGACGGCCCGGTGCGCGGCAACGGCAAGATCATCCAGGAGCTGGAGGCCGCCTTCGGCGGGGCTGGCTGGAACGTCATCAAGGTGCTGTGGGGTTCGCGCTGGGACCCGCTGCTCGCCGCCGACGCCCAGGGCGTGCTGCGCCGGGTGATGGAGGAATGCGTCGACGGCGAATACCAGGCCTGCAAGGCCTTCGGCGGCGCGTACACGCGCGAGCACTTCTTCGGCAAGTACCCGGAGCTGAAGGAGATGGTCGCCAACATGTCCGACGACGACATCTGGCGCCTGAACCGCGGCGGGCACGATTTCGTGAAGGTCTACGCCGCCTACGATCGCGCGGTGCGCCACACCGGCAGCCCGACGGTGATCCTCGCCAAGACCGTCAAGGGCTTCGGCATGGGCGCCTCCGGCGAGAGCCGCATGACGGCGCATCAGGCGAAGAAGCTCGACGTCGAGGACCTGAAGATCTTCCGCGACCGCTTCAATCTCCCGGTGCCGGACGCCGAGATCGACGGCATGCCGTTCCTGCGTCCCCGGGAAGACAGCGAGGAGATCCGCTACCTGCACGCCCGGCGCCAGGCGCTCGGCGGCTACCTGCCGGCGCGCCGCTCGCAGCGCACGCCGCTGCAGGTTCCCGGTCTCGACAGCTTCCGCCAGGAGCTCGAGGGCACGGGCGATCGCGAGATCTCCACGACCATGGCGTTCGTGCGCGTGCTGACGCGCCTGTTGCGCGACCCGAACATAGGCCGCTACGTGGTGCCGATCGTCGCCGACGAGGCGCGCAGCTTCGGCATCGACGGCATGTTCCGCCAGTTCGGCATCTATTCCTCGGTCGGCCAGCTCTACCGGCCGCAGGACGCCGACCAGCTGTCCTGGTACCGCGAGGACAAGCAGGGCCAGATCCTCCAGGAGGGCATCAACGAGGCCGGTGCCTTCTGCTCGTGGCTGGCGGCGGCGACGAGCTGCGCCAACAACGGCGTGCCGATGATCCCCTTCTACATCTACTACTCGATGTTCGGCTTCCAGCGCATCGGGGATTTCATCTGGGCTGCTGGCGACATGCAGGCCAACGGCTTCCTGCTCGGCGGCACGGCCGGGCGCACGACGCTGGCCGGCGAGGGCCTGCAGCACCAGGACGGCCACAGCCTGATCCTCGCGCCGAACGTGCCGAATTGCGTCTCCTACGACCCGGCCTTCGGCTACGAACTCACCGTCATCGTCCATGACGGGCTGCGGCGCATGTACCAGGACGGCGAGGGCATCTTCTACTACATCACCTGCATGAACGAGAACTACGTGCAGCCGGCGATGCCGCCCGGGGTGAAGGACGGCATCCTGCGCGGCATGTACAGGCTCCAGACGGGCAGCCCCGGCAAGGTGCGGGTGCAACTGCTCGGCTCGGGCACGATCCTGCGCGAGGTGCTGGCCGCGGCGGAGATGCTCGAGCGCGACTGGCGCATTCCGGCCGACGTCTGGAGCGTCACCAGCTTCTCGGAGTTGCGCCGCGACGGGCTCGACTGCGACCGCTGGAACATGCGTCATCCGGGCGAACGCCCCCGCCAGCCCTTCGTCCAGCACATGCTCGGCAGCCAGGCCGGTCCCTTCGTCGCAGCCACGGACTACATGCGCATCGTGCCCGACCAGATCCGTTCCTGGGTTCCGGGCCGCTACGTCGTGCTCGGCACCGACGGCTACGGGCGCAGCGACTCGCGCGCGGCGCTGCGAGACCACTTCGAGGTGGACCGGCGCCATGTCGTGCTGGCCGCGCTCAAGGCGCTCGCCGACGAAGGCACGGTCGACATCGCCACCGTGCGCAAGGCCATGGAGACCCTGGCGATCGATCCGGACCGGCCGAACCCGGTCACCCTCTGAGAGCGCAGGACGGATATCGACGATGACGCGGCGAGAGGAAGTGCGGGTCCCGGACATCGGCGACTTCCACGACGTGGAAGTGGTCGAGGTGACGGTCGCCGCCGGCGACACGGTGGCGGCCGAAGCGCCGCTGATCACGCTCGAAACCGACAAGGCCTCGATGGAAGTGCCGACACCGCGCGCCGGCCGCATCGCCGAACTGAAGGTCGCGCGCGGCGATCGCGTGTCGAAGG
Source organism: Gammaproteobacteria bacterium (assembly GCA_020851975.1). Lineage (GTDB taxonomy): Bacteria > Pseudomonadota > Gammaproteobacteria > Steroidobacterales > QUBU01. The sequence goes on from JADZBS010000057.1 coordinate 12,099, forward strand.
GCAGCCTCATCGCCATCATCGAGGTGGCCGAGGCCGGTGCCGCGCCGGTACCAGAGCCTGCGGCGACGCCGGCGGCAAGGAGCGCTCCGGCACCGGCAGCACGCGCAACGGCACCTCCACCGGCACCGCCGCCGCCACCGGCAGCCCCGGTGCGCATGCCGGCGAGCCTGCCGCCGATCGACGAGGCGGGCTTCGGCAGGGCCCACGCGAGCCCGGCGGTGCGCAAGTTCGCGCGCGAACTCGGTGTCGATCTCATCCGCGTGCAGGGCAGCGGTCCCAAGGCACGCATCCTGCAGGACGACGTCAAGGCCTTCGTCAAGGCGATCCTCACCGGCCAGGCCGCCGCCGGCGGCAGCACGCTGCCGAAGGTGCCGGTGGTCGACTACGCGAAGTACGGCGAGATCGAGGTGCGGCCCCTGTCGCGCGTGCGCAGGATCTCCGGGCCGCGCCTGCAGGCGGCCTGGCTCAACATCCCGCACGTCACGCAGCACGACGAGGCCGACGTGACGGCGCTGGAGGCACGTCGCCAGGCGTTGAAGGCCGAGGCCACGGCGGCCGGCGTGAAGCTCACGCCGCTCGCCTTCATCATCAGGGCCTGCGTGCTGGCGCTGCGCGAGTTCCCGGACTTCAACGCCTCACTGGGCGAGGACGGCGCCTCCCTGGTGCACAAGAAGTACCACCACGTGGGCTTTGCTGCCGACACCCCGCAGGGGCTGGTGGTACCGGTCATCCGGGATGCCGGGAACAAGGGCCTGCTCGATGTGGCGCGCGAGCTGGCCGATCTCAGCGCCCGGGCGCGCGAGGGCAAGGTCAGCGCCGAGGAGATGCGCGGCGGTACGTTCACCGTCTCGAGCCTCGGTGGTATCGGCGGCACTTTCTTCACGCCGATCATCAACGCCCCGGAGGTGGCGATCCTCGGCGTCGGCCGCACGGCGACGAAGCCCGTGTGGCAGGACGGCAGCTTCGTGCCCCGCTCGATCCTGCCGCTGTCACTGTCCTACGACCACCGCGTCATCGACGGGGCCACCGGCGTGCGCTTCACCACGCGCCTCGTCGAGATCCTCGGTGCGCCGGACCAGTTGGGCTGACGGCACACCATGGCGGAGACGGTCGACATCAGGGTGCCGGACCTCGGCGATTTCAAGAGCGTCGAGGTGATCGAGGTGCACGTGCGCGCGGGCGATGCCATCGTCCCCGAGCAGCCGCTGATCACCCTCGAGAGCGACAAGGCGACCATGGAAGTGCCGGCGACGGCTGCCGGCCGCCTCGTCGAGGTGTGCGTGAAGCCGGGCGACCAGGTGTCGGCCGGGACGGTCCTGGGCCGCATGACGCCGGCGGAGCCAACGACAGCGACGGCACCGGCCGCAGCGAAGCCGAAACCGGAGCGTGCCGTGGCCGCGGCCGCGACGCCGCCGCGCGCCGCAGCGCCGCTACCCGGTGCGGGAGGCTACGACGGCCCGGTCGACCTCGAGGCCGACCTCGTCGTGCTCGGCGCAGGCCCCGGTGGCTATACGGCGGCATTCCGTGCCGCGGATCTCGGACTCGCCGTGACGCTGGTCGAACGCTGGCCGACGCTCGGTGGCGTGTGCCTCAATGTCGGCTGCATTCCGTCCAAGGCGCTGCTGCACGCGGCGCGGGTCATCGAGGAAGCGCGCGAGATGGCCGATCACGGGGTGGAGTTCGGCGCCCCGGTGATTCGCGCCGACCGCCTGCGCGAATGGAAGAACAAGGTGGTCGGGCGCCTCACCGGCGGACTCGACCAGCTGGCCCGCCAGCGCAGGGTGCGCATCGTGCGTGGCAGCGGCCGGTTTCTCTCGCCGCATCACCTGGAAGTCACCGACGGCGACTCGCGCCAGGTGCTGTCGTTCCGCCAGTGCATCATCGCCGCGGGGTCCGAGTCCGTGCGCCTGCCGGGATTGCCGGACGATCCGCGCATCATCGACTCCACCAGCGCCCTCGAACTCGAGCTGCCCGCCTCATTGCTCGTCGTCGGCGGCGGCATCATCGGCCTGGAGATGGCGACCGTCTACGAGGCCCTCGGCGTGCGCGTGTCGGTGGTGGAACTGCTCGACCAGCTCATGCCGGGGGTGGATGCCGATCTCCTGCGGCCGCTGGAGCGGCGGCTGCGCAAGCGCTACGAAGCGGTCATGACCGGCACGAAGGTCGCCGGCATGGCGCCGGCTGCCGAGGGCATCGAAGTCACGTTCGAGCGGGCCGGCAAGACCGAGCAGCGCACCTACGGCAAGGTGCTGGTCGCCGTCGGGCGCTCGCCCAACGGCGCGCGCATCGATGCGGCCCGCGCCGGGGTCACGGTGACCGAGCGTGGCTTCGTGCCCGTCGACCGGCAGCAGCGCACCAACGTCGCCCACATCTTCGCCATCGGCGACATCGTCGGCCAGCCGATGCTGGCCCACAAGGCGAGCCACGAAGGCAAGGTCGCGGCGGAGGTGGCTGCCGGCCACAAGCGCGCCTTCGATGCGCGCGTGATCCCGGCCGTCGCCTATACGGATCCGGAGATCGCCTGGGTCGGCCTCACCGAGACCCGGGCGAAGGCGGAGGGCATCGCCGTCGACAAGGGCGTCTTCCCGTGGGCGGCCAGCGGGCGCGCGCTCGCGCTCGGCCGGGACGAGGGCCTGACGAAACTCCTCTTCGACCCGGTGACCCGGCGCGTGCTCGGTGCGGGCATCGTCGGACCGAACGCCGGCGACCTCATCAGCGAGGTGGCGCTCGCCATCGAGATGGGCTGCGATGCCGAGGACATCGGCCTCACCATCCATCCGCATCCGACACTCTCGGAGACCGTCGCCTTCGCTGCCGAGGCGTTCGACGGCACCCTGACGGATCTGTACCTGCCGAAGAAGCGGTGACGGTCATCGGGCGTGGGGTCGCGATGGGTGTCGCGACTGTGATGAGGCGAATGGAAATCGCGACTGGCGTCGCTCCTACGGGGGTGCTGATCGGACCTCGTCGCGGGAATCCGGTCGCGACTGGCGTCGCTCCTACGGGGTGCCGATCCGGCGTGGGCTGGCCCCGTAGGAGCGACGCCAGTCGCGACCCGGTCCCGGCACCACGCCCGATCGCAGCGGGGTAGGAGCGACGCCAGTCGCGACCCGGCCCCGCACGCACCCGCGTTCAATGAATGCTCGCCGGCGACTCGATGCTGGCCGCGAGTTCCTGGTGCAGCCGCCGCTCGCGCCAGATGAGATAGAGCCCCGCACTGATGACGATGCCGGCACCGAGGAAGGTGCGCGCACCGGGCAGCACGTGCCAGAACGCCCAGTCGATCGCCAGCCCCCAGAGCAGCGCCGTGTACTCGAACGGGGCGATCACCGACGCGGGCGCATGGCGAAACGCCTCGGTGATGAAGTGCTGCCCGACGCTGCCGAGGCCACCGAGGGCGACGATCCACAGCCAGTCGCGTGGGCGCACGGTGACCCAGTCGGCGAGGCTCAGCGCGCCCGCCGACAGGGTCAGCAGGACGAGGAACCAGAACACCATGCTGGCGGTGGTGTCGGTGCGCGTCAGGATGCGCACCGAGATGGCACTCAGCGCGTAGGCGAGGGCGGAGGCGAGCGCGCCGAGGGCGCCGAGGGTCACCAGCGTGCCGGCGGAGGGCCGCAGCATGGCGAGCACGCCGCCCAGCCCGGCGACGATGGCCACCCAGCGCTGCCAGTCGACGCGTTCGCCGAGCATCGGCACCGCGAATGCCGTCACCAGCAGCGGAGCGACGAAAAAGATCGAATAGGCGCTGGCGAGCGACAACGAGCGCACGGCGTAGACGAAACCGGCGACCATCACGATGCCGAGCACCCCGCGCGCCAGGTGCAGGCCGATGCGCACCGGGCGCAGGTCGCTCCAGCGACCCCACAGCGCCACGCTCGCCAGCACGAATGGCAGCGAGGCGGCACCGCGCAGGGCCGTCACCTGCATCGGCGGGTAGTCGGCCACGAGGATCTTGAGCACCGCGTCCATGGCAGCGAAGGCGGCCACCGCCACGAGCATGGCGAGGATGCCGCGCAGGCGTTCGGCACGCAGAGTCGTCGTCGACGCGAGGCTCATGGCGGGATCGGGGCGTTGCGGCGCGGCTGCGTGTGGGGCCGCCAGTGTACACCGCGCCGTCCGCTCAGCCGGTCTTGTCGGGAAACTCGCAGAGATCGGCGATGGGGCAGGTCGCACAGGCCGGGCGGCGCGCCTTGCAGACGTAGCGACCATGCAGGATCAGCCAGTGATGCGCGTCCTGCCGGAACCGGGCGGGGACGCGTGCCAGCAGCGCCTGTTCCACGGCGAGCGGTGTGGCGCCGGGGGCGAGTCCGGTGCGGTTGGCGACGCGGAAGATGTGCGTGTCGACGGCGATCGTCGGTTCGCCGAAAGCGGTGTTGAGCACGACGTTGGCTGTCTTGCGACCGACACCGGGCAGCGCCTCCAGGGCCGCGCGATCGCGCGGCACGTCGCCGCCGTGTCGTTCGAGCAGCAGCGCGCAGGTGGCGATGAGGTTGGCGGCCTTGGTGTTGCACAGGCCGATGCTGCGGATGTGCCCGCGCAGGCCCGCCTCGCCGAGGGCGAGCAGCTGCTGCGGGGTGCGCGCGACGGAGAACAGGGTCGCCGTGGCCCGGTTCACGCTGGTGTCCGTGGCCTGCGCGGAGAGGATCACCGCCACGAGGAGCTCGAAGGGCGATCCGTAGTGCAGTTCCGTGCCCGGCGCGGGGTTGGCGGCCTGCAGGCGCGCGAAGAGGGCTTCGCGCCGGGCGGCGTTCATGGCGCCCGTTCAGCGCCCGCCTCGCGCCTGGCGGGCACGGTCGTCGCGGCGACGAGGGCGGCGAGCAGCAGGAACGCGGCCGCCGGGGCGGTGGCGAGGTGGCAGTCACCGGCCCACTCGAGCAGCTCGCCGCCGTATTCGCGCGTCGCACCGATCACGACGGGTACCAGTGCCACACCGCTGCCTGTCCGCCAGGCTGCCGGCGCCCGTGCGCCCGCGACAGGGCCGGATCGATCCCAGGCCGGCAGCAGGGTCGCCTGCGTGAGTACCAGGGGCAGCCACAGCCCGGCGGTCAGGAGTGCGTCGTAGGCAAAGGCTGCACCGGTCAGCCCTGCGGCAACGAGCGTGGCTGCGGCCACGAGCTGGGCGGCGAGCACGCGGCTGCCGGCGGCGAGCCGGGTGGTCAGTGCCGTGGCAGCCAGGTTTGCGGCCGCCAGGGCGGCGAGGCTTGCCAGCGCGAGCACGATGCCCGTGAGGAGGGAACCGGCCACCACGGCGAGCGGTGCCGCCGCGATCCAGGGTGTGACGGCCGGCGACAGCGCCGGAATGGTGGCGGGCGATGGGCGATGCATGGTCAAGCGTGTCGGGTCGCGGGTGGGAATCCGGCCTGCCGCGACATCTTACGCGGCAGGCCGGGTGAATACCTCGTCACGGTGTGCCTCGAACCAGGCGGCGGCCTCGCGCACGGCGTTCACCACGGCACGGCTGGTGACGGTGGCGCCGGTGACCTGGTCGAACGCGCCGCCGGCACGGCGCACGGCCCAGCCGGCGGGCGGCGGATCGGCGAGCGAATGGCCCACGAATGCCTGGAGCAAGCCGCTGTGCGCGGGCTCGATCCGGTCGCCCACACCGGGCGTCTCGCGGTGGGCGAGCAGGTGCACGCCGAGGATCCGTCCGGCCGGCTCGAGGGCCACCAGCAGGCGGATCGGTCCGACATAGCCCTGGCGGGCGACGACGGTGACGACGACGGCGACCGGCAGTCCACCGCGGCGGGCCCGATACACGGCCAGTGGCTCGTCGGCACCGAGTGCGGCGTCGGTCACGAAGTAGCGATCCTGGTCGGGCTGGTTGTCGAAGCTGCCCGGTGGCAGGACCTGGGCGAGCGACTGCATCATCCGGGCGTCTTCGTTGCGCGCGATGCGCGAGCGCGTGGCCTGCGTCACCCACGCCACGGCGAGTGTCGCGGCGACGAGCACCGCGACGATCCAGACGAAACGTACCGCGATGGCGGGATGCGGGTGCTCGGAGCGTGGGCTGGTCATGGCGTCAGTGTCCGTAGGGGCGCGGCCGCGTGTAGTGATCGATGGCCGGCACCAGGAGGTTCATGAGCAGCACCGCCACGGCCACGCCGTCGGGAAACACGCCCCAGGTGCGCACGGCGAAAGTGAGCAGGCCGCAACCGGCACCGTAGACGAGCCGGCCCCGGTCGGTGATGGCCGAGGAGACCGGGTCGGTGGCGATGAAGAAGGCGCCGAGCAGCGCACCGCCGGAATACAGGTGGAACAGCGGTGACGGGTGGGTCTCGGCATCGGTGAGGTACAGCAGCAGCGCCGGCAGCATGAGCCCGGCGAGCATCGCGGCCGGCACCTGCCAGCGGATGATGCCGCGATAGAGCAGCCACAGGCCGCCGAGCGTGACGAAATTGCCGATCCATTCCCAGCCCGCACCGCCGAAATCGCCGAACACCGGGTCGGTCACGATCTCGCTCAGGGTGTGCATCTGGCCGAGTTCGGCCTTGACGACGGTGAGCGGGGTGGCGCGGGTGACGGCGTCGAGGTCCGCACCCGGTGGCAGCGTCCCGGTGAGCGTGTAGGTGGCCGATTCCGCCAGCGTCAGCGCCCGGTAGTCGAGATCGCCGACGTTCGGCGGCAGCCAGAACGACAGGTAGCCGGGAAACGCCACGAGGAGCAGCGCATAGCCGGCCATGGCCGGGTTGAACAGGTTGAAGCCGAGTCCGCCGTAGAGGTGCTTGGCGACGCCGATGGCGAAGGCGCTGCCGCAGACCGTGACCCACCAGGGCGTCAGCGGTGGCAGGCAGAATGCCAGCAGGACCGCGGTCACGATCGCGCTGCCGTCGCTGAGCGCGAGCCGCGCGCCACGCCCCCGCAGCCGCAGCGCCAGGGCCTCCGTAGCCAGCGCCGCGGCGCTGGCGATGACGACGTTGACCAGCAGCCCCGGGCCGAAGAAGTACGTGTAGGCGGCCGCGGCCGGTACGAGCGCGTAGAGCACGTGGCGCATCATGGCGGCGACGTCGTCCGCCCCCCGCCAGTGTGGCGCCGGCACGGTGCCGAATTTCACGGTGTCGCCTCCCCGCCTGGACTGGCGGCACGCCGCGCAGCGACGAAGCGGGCGGTGAGCGGGATCTGGCTCGGACAGACGAAGTCGCAGCAGCCGCACTCGATGCAGGCGTCGAGCGCCAGTTCGCCCAGCAGTCCGGTGTCGCCGCGGCGCAGGGCGGCGTGCAGCTCGTGCGGCAGCAGGCGCGCCGGGCAGGCCTGCACGCACTCCCCGCAGCGGATGCAGGCCATCTCGGGCCTCGGCGGAGCCACCTCGGCCGCCGTGGCGGCGACGATGCAGTTGGTGGCCTTGGTGATCGCGAGATCGTCGTCGGGCAGCGCGAAGCCCATCATCGGGCCGCCCATCAGCAGGCGCGTAGGCGGGTAGCGGTAGCCGCCGGCGAGATCGACGAGATCGCGCATGGGCGTGCCGATGCGGGCCTCGACGTTGCCGGGAGCAGCCACGCCGCTGCCGGTGACGGTGACGATGCGCGAAACCAGCGGCTCGCCGCTGCGAAACAGGGCGGCGATGGCCGCCAGGGTGCCGACGTTCTGCACCACGTAGCCGATGTCGCGCGGCAGGCCACCGGCGGGAACCTCCTCGCCCGTCAGCAGCTCGATGAGCTGGCGTTCGCCACCGGCCGGGTACTTGGCGGTGACCACCGCGAGCCCGATGCCGCAGTCACCGGCCGCCTGCAGGGCGTCGTGCACGGCGACGCGCGCCTCGGGCATGTCACCCTCGACGGCGATCACCGCCTGTGCCGTGCCGAGTGCGTGCATGGCGATGCGGGCGCCGGCGATGACCGTGGCCGCGCGCTCGCGCAGCAGCACCTCGTCGCAGGTGATCCAGGGTTCGCATTCCACGCCGTTGACCAGGAGCGCACGGATCGGTGCGCCGGGCGCGAGCTTGCGTGCCGTCGGAAACAGGGCGCCGCCGAGCCCGACGATGCCCGCGGCCGCGATGCGCCGGCAGATGTCCGCGGCGTCGAGTCGGCTCGGTTCGGGCAGCGGCTCGCAGCTCTCGTGCCAGCGGTCGGGCGCGTCGCGGCGGACCACGATGCACGGCGCCAGCCCCGGCTCCGGTCCGGGCACGGGATGTGGCCCGATGCCAGTGACGATGCCGGTGACCGAAGCGTGAATCTGCGTGCCGTCGGCGGCGACGGCCACCGGCTGGCCGGTATCGACACGCTCGCCCGTGGTGACCAGCGGCACGGCGGTGACTGCACCCTGGCGCAGGCACAGTGTCACGACGGCGGGCAGCGGCGCGACCTGGATCGGCGCCTGCCTGGAGACACGCTTGAACGTGGCGCCGTGAATGCCCCAGCCAGGGCGGCGCGGCTGTGGATCGTAGCGCCAGGGCGTGGTTGCGGATCGCAGGTCGGCGGAAGTCATGCGGCACCCGCGCGCCGGCTCACCCGGGCCAGAGGCCCGCCATGCCGGCGCTGGCGAGACTGACGATGGCGGCCGTGACGAGTGCGATGGCCGGGCCGCGCCAGCGTGGCGGCACGTCGCCGGCATCGACCCGCCGGCGCAGCGCCGTGTGCGCGACCCTCAGGCTGGCGAGGAGCAGGCCGGCGACGAATCCGGCGGCGACCGCCACCGGGAGGCTGTCGGGCGCGAGTGTCACGTAGACCGCCACGCCGGCGGCAACGGCATCGAAGCCGAGGCGCGGGCGTTGCGCTTCGAGGGTATCCGCCCAGCGCGGCCGCCAGGCCGCGGCGGCGACCGTCATGGCGCGCACGGCGAGCGTGGTGGCGAGCACCCAGGCGAGCAGCCCGAGATCCGCCAGGCCGATCGGCACGAGGCCCCGATGGTGGACGAGCCAGGCGGCCGGCGCGGCGAGCGTGAGTGCGCCGACCGTGACCGCCGCGACGGCGCCACCGGGGTTGGCTGGTGGAAAGAGCGCGGGATGCCGCGCCAGGACGAACTCGTCCACCAGGACCACGCCGAGCAGCAGGGCGACGAGGTCCGTCATGGCATCGATCCCGCTAGCGCACGCGCTGGCCGGGCCGGGCGCCGGCGTCCGGTGTCACGAGAAACACGCCGCCCGCCTCGTCGCCGGCCGCGAGCAGCATGCCCTCGGACGTGCCGAAACGCATCTTGCGCGGCTTCAGGTTGGCGAGCAGCACGACCTGGCGGCCGACGAGCGCGGCCGGCTCGTAGGCAGCACGAATCCCGGCGAGCACCGTGCGTTGCTCGCCGCCGGCATCGACGGTGAGGCGCAGCAGCTTGTCGGCACCGTCCACGGTCTCGGCGCTGAGGACGGTGGCCACGCGCAGGTCGGCGCGCAGGAAGGTGTCGAGGTCGATGGTCTCGCTGGCAGCGGGTTGCGTCACGGCGGTTTCCCTGGCGGCTGGAGCAGGCGCGGGCGGGCGCGAAGCCTCGATCATGCGCGTGACCGCTGCCGGGTCGACCCGCGTCAGCAGTGGCTGGTATTCGGCGATCGGGTGGTCGAGCAGCGGGCTGGCGGCGTCCGCCCAGGCGAGCGCGCCGGCGCCGAAGAAGGCCTCGACCCGCGCCGCCGTGTGCGGCAGCACGGGCTTGAGATACAGCGCGAGCAGCCGGAACAGATTCAGGCCGTCCGTGCATACCGCCTGGACCTCGGCCGCGCGGGCGGGATCGCGTGCCAGCACCCAGGGCTTGCGCTCGTCGATGTACTGGTTGACGCGATCGGCGAGCCGCATGATCTCGCGCATGGCACGGCCGAACTCGCGCGCGTCGTAGCTGGCGGCGATGCCGGTGGCGGCCTGGCTGAGCTCGGCGAAGAGCGCGGGATTCTCCAACTGCGCGGCCAGCCGGCCGCCGGCGAGCCGGTGAATGAAGCCGGCGCAACGGCTGGCGATGTTGACGAACTTGCCGACCAGGTCGGCATTGATGCGCGCGGCGAAGTCGCTCAGGTTGAGGTCGATGTCCTCGGTGCCCGGCCCGAGCTTGTAGGCGTAGTAGTAGCGCAGGTACTCCGGGTCGAGGTGGTCGAGGTACGTGGCCGCAGCGACGAAGGTGCCGCGCGACTTCGACATCTTCTGGCCGTCGACCGTGAGGAAGCCGTGCACGAAGACGCCGCTCGGCTGGCGAAAGCCCGCTCCGGCGAGGACCGCCGGCCAGAACAGGGTGTGGAAATAGGCGATGTCCTTGCCGATGAAGTGATAGAGCTCCACGCGACTATCTGGCGACCAATAGTCATTAAATTCAATAGGATGTTTCGTATTCTTGCGGGCTTCACACAGGTTCTCGAAACTCGCCATGTAGCCGACGGGTGCATCCAGCCAGACGTAGAAGAACTTGTCGGTCTCACCCGGGATGGGAAAGCCGAAATAGGGCGCATCGCGCGAGATGTCCCAGTCGCGCAGGCCCGCGGCGAACCACTCCTCGAGCTTGGCCGCCACGCTCGCATCGAGGCGCCCGCCGGCGGTCCAGCGGCGCAGCTCCGCCTCGAAGGTGCCGAGTTTGAAGAACAGGTGCCTCGATTCGCGCTGCACCGGGGTGCTGCCCGTCACGGCCGAGCGGGCATCCTTGAGGTCTGCCGGCGAGTACGTGGCGCCACAGGCTTCGCAACTGTCGCCGTACTGGTCCGGGGCGGCACAGACCGGGCAGGTGCCGCGGATGAAGCGGTCGGGCAGGAACATGCGGGCCTGCTCGTCGTAGGCCTGGCGGATGTTGCGCCACTCGACCAGGCTGCGGGCCTGCAGCCGGGCGTAGATCTGCTCCACCAGCCGGCGATTCTCCGCCGAGTGCGTGGTGTGGTAATTGTCGAAGGCGATGTGGAAGCGCGTGAAGTCGCGCAGGTGCTCGCGGCGGTAGTTCTCCACCATGACTTCGGGAGCGAGGCCCTGCTCGGCGGCCCGCAGCATGATGGGCGTGCCGTGCGCATCGCTCGCGCAGACGTAGAGGCAGTCGTGCCCGGCGGCACGCTGGAACCGCACCCAGATGTCGGTCTGTAGATACTCGACCAGGTGACCGATGTGGATCGGGCCGTTGGCGTAGGGCAGGGCACTGGTGACGAGGATGCGGCGGGGGGATGCGGGCATGGGCAGGATCGGGCGCGGTTCGCGACGGGGCGGCGCCTATGCTAGCAGCGATGAGCGGCGCCGCGTAAGGGCGCCGCCGGGGCTTCAGCCGAGGTCCTTCAGGTCCTCGAACTTCTTCTTGTCGAGTGCGGCTTCGTAGGCGCTGCGGCCGCTGACGATGCCCTTGTCGAAGAGTTCACGCAGCGAGCTGTCCATGGTCTTCATGCCCATCTGGCGGCCGCCCTGCATGGCGCTCTCGAGCTGGTCGAGCTTGCCCTGGCGGATGAGATTGGCAACGGCGGGCGTGTTGATCATGATCTCGAGTGCCGCCGCCAGGCCCGGTTCGCCCTTGCGCGGCACCAGCTGCTGCGAGATCACGCCGCGCAGGGAGGTCGACAGCATGGTGCGCACATGCGACTGCTTGTCGGTCGGGAACGAAGTGACGATGCGGTCCACCGTCTGTGCCGCGCCGTTGGTGTGCAGCGTGCCCATCACGAGAATGCCCATCTCGGCGGCGGTGACGGCGATGCTGACGGTTTCGAGGTCGCGCATTTCACCGACCAGGATGACGTCGGGATCCTCGCGCAGCGCCGAGGTCAGGGCGGCAGCGAAGCTCGGCGTGTGATGGCCGACCTCGCGCTGGCTGATCAGGCACTTCTTGCGCTTGTGGACGAACTCGATCGGGTCTTCGATGGTGACGATGTGGCCCGGCACGCGGTTGTTGATCTCGTCGATGATGGCCGCGAGCGTCGTGGACTTGCCGGAGCCCGTCTTGCCGGTGACGAGGATCATTCCCTGAGGCTGGCGCGCCAGGCTGGTCAGAACGGGTGGCAGCCCGAGGTCCTTCAGCGTCTTTGCCTGCGAAGGGATGGCACGGAACACCGCGCCCATCCCGCCCAGGTGCCGGAACACGTTGACACGGAAGCGCGCCACGCCCTCGACGGCGTAGGCGAAATCGGCGGAGTCGCGTTTCTCGAAGTCGGCACGGGCGCCGGCCGACATGATCTGCAGCAGGACCTCTTCGGCACGGCTTGGTGCGAGCGGTTCGGTCGCCATCGCTTGCAGTTCGCCGTACAGGCGCATGCGCGGCGGCTCGCCGGCGATGAAGTGCAGGTCCGAGCCACGCTTGCCGGCAACGTGGCCGAGGTACTCGTCGATCGCGTTGACGATCGCCGGGCGCGCTGCGCTGGAGTCAGGCTGGGACATCGACCTTCGGCAGCACGGTGGTGTCGGTGACGAAGCGGGTGAACAGCGCCTTGTCCGAGGCATAGCGGAAGGCGTCGTCGGCGTCGACCTCCTTGCGCTGGATGGCCTCGAGCAGGGCCTGGTCCATCATCTGCATGCCCAGGTCGCGGCCGGTCTGCAGCTGCGAGGGGATCTGGTGGGTCTGGTCCGTCATGATGAGCTTGGCAATGGCGCGCGTCATGACCATGATCTCGACGACCGCGCGCCGGCCGCGGCCATCGGGCGTCTTGACCAGGGTCTGGGTGATGACGGCGAGCAGGCTCTGCGAGAGGAAGCTCTTGGTCTGTTCGCGCATCTCGCCCGGGAGCGCATCGATCACGCGGTCGATGGTCTTGACGGCGCCGGTGGTGTGCAGCGTGCCGAGTACCAGGTGGCCCGTCTCCGCCGCCGTCATGGCCATCGAGATGGTCTCGGCATCGCGCATCTCGCCGACCAGGATCACGTCGGGATCCTCGCGCAGTGAGGCGCGGATGCCCTCGGCGAAGCTCGGCAGATGGGTGCCCAGTTCGCGCTGGATCACCTGGGAGCGCTTGCTCCTGTGCACGAACTCGATCGGATCCTCGAGCGAGATGATGTTCAGGTTCTGCGTGCCGTTGAGATGGTCGATCATCGCCGCCAGCGTGGTCGACTTGCCGGTGCCGGTCGAGCCGGTGACCAGGATCATGCCCTGGTGGTTGTCGCAGAGCTTCTTGACGATGGGGGGGAGGGCCAGCCTGTCGAGCGTAGGAACCTCGGTGGGAATTGCGCGGAACGTGGCGCCCACGCCCGTGTCCTTCCGGAAG
>JADZBS010000058.1 GCA_020851975.1 Gammaproteobacteria bacterium
ACGGGCGGCGGGAGAAGCCCTACCCGCTGCAGACGGTTGGCAACCTCTGTCGGCGCGCTCAGCAGAGTCTGGCGATGCAGCAGGAGTGGCCGGAGGCAGACATTCAGTTCCTGCAGTGGCTGGGGCCGATCCTGAAACAGCGCGGGCTGCACCTGGCAACACAGCCGGTACTGAGGCTGCCCGAAGCCGAGTTCGAACTCTGGCTCGAGCACTGGCGAGATGTGGCCGGTCGCTTCATTGAGCGCGCCACGCAGAAGGCCCTCGGGGTCCGCGGCGCCGCCACCTTTCACGTGGAGCTGGCGGATGACGGTGATGCGGTGAGCATCCTGGCGCTGATCACGGCACCAAACGGCCGACGCTATCGCGTCCACGACATCTTCGACCTGCTCGCTTCCGGCCGTAAGGGCACGGTAGTGGACGGACAACTGCTGGATTTCGTGACCCCGATCTCCTGGCAGATGCTGGGAGACATTTTCAGCCGCAAGACGCCGCGCCTTGCCCGTCACCTCGTACCGGAGCATGTGCCGACGGTTCTCGAGGGGCGTCTCGACCTGCTGCGCGGCGACAACATTGTGCGCCGTGAAACCACCGTGGCCACATCGATCCAGGTGCGCAGCGACGGTGCGGACCTGTTGCTGCAGGCGTGTCTCGGCCAGCGACTGGCGCCGCTCGACAGCGATGTGGCGGCCACCGGGAGTATCGCCCGCACCGGGGACAAGTGGCTGGTCACCGTGGCCATCTCGCACGACTGGCCCGTGCTGCGCCGCCTCCTCAACAGTCTGCCGCTGGTCCGTGAGAACGACGGCTGGCTTCGGTTGCCCGGTGACGTGGCCAATGTGGAGAAGCTTCTGGCGGGCTGGAAACAGCTTCCTGCGGCGATCGAGAAACAGCTCGACCCGAGTCTGCGCCCGCTCTTCGCGCCACCCGTGCTCCTCGCTCCCGAAGTGACGCTGCGCGAGAACCACAATTTCGTCGACATGCAGATGACGTGGACGGGGGCCGATGCGCGCCTCTTCGACAACGAGCTCAAGGAGGCGCTGGCGGCCGGCCGCAGCGTCTACCGCACCCGTGGTGGCGGCTGGCTGCATCTCGACATCGAAGCCATGCGCGAACGTCGCCTGGAGCTGGCTGCCGCCGGTGTCGAAGACGTGGCGTTTCTGCGCCTCTTCCGGCACGAGGCCAAGAGTGTGCTGACGAAGCTGCAGACACGCGTGCCGGTGAACTGGCTGCCAGGCAGTCAGCCCCTGGCCGAGCGCCTGCTGCACGAGACCGTCGCCGCCCCGGCGCTACTGCCGCCCGAACTGGCGGGCGTCCTGCGCGATTACCAGCGTCAGGGCTTCGAATTTCTTGCCGACCGTTGTGCACATCGGATCGGCGCTATCCTCGCCGACGACATGGGGCTGGGTAAGACGCTGCAGGTCCTGGCACTGCTGCAGGCGCACTTCGCCGCGTGCCCGCGTGTCGGCTCGCCGCAGAGCCCAGGCAACGGTCGCGGCGCCCTCGTCATCTGTCCGGCGTCGGTGGTTGGGGTGTGGCTGGCCGAGGCAGCACGCTTCTGCCCGCGCCTTCGTCTGCGCGCCTACGCGGGAACCCCGGAGGCGCGGCGCCTCCTGCTCGAAGACGCCGGTTCCTGGGACGTGCTGGTGGCCAACTATGCTCTGGCGCGCATCGACGGTGAGCGCCTGGCCGAACTGGAGTTCGCCTTCGTTATCCTCGACGAGGCACAGCAGATCAAGAACCCGGAATCGCAGATCGCCCAGACTGTCTGCCGTCTGCGAACAGCGCGCCCCTTGGCGCTCACCGGCACGCCGCTGGAGAACCACATGCTCGATCTCTGGTCGATCATGAACTACCTCAACCCCGGGTTCCTCGGATCGCGCGAGATGTTCCTGGAGCGGTACGACCAGCCGGCGCGCCGGCCCGCACTGTCCAAGCGCATTGCACCGGTGATCCTGCGCCGGCTCAAGGAGCAGGTGGCCACCGAGTTGCCGTCGCGCACGGAGGAAGTGCTACGGGTCGAGTTCAGTGACGCGCAGCGGCAACTGTACGACACGGTACTGGTTCAGGCGCGGGCGGCCGTTAAGGAACGGGGTCTCATGGAGGTGCTGGCGGCCCTGACGCGTCTACGTCAGATCTGTTGTCATCCGCTGCTCCTGGCGGAGGAGAAGAGGTTCGATGAGAGAACCGACCTCAGCGGCTCCGCCAAGCTGGACTGCCTGCTCGAGCTTGCCAGCGAGATTATCGAGGAAGGACACTCCATGCTCGTGTTCAGCCAGTTTACCACCATGCTGGACATCATCGGCCTGGCGTTGACCCGGGCCAAGCTGCCCTGGCGCATGATCACCGGCGAGACCCGTATCGCTGATCGAACCCGGCTCGTGAAGGAGTTCCAGGACTCGCCGCAGCCCGAGCTGTTCCTGCTCAGCCTGAAGGCAGCCGGCACCGGCCTGACGCTCACCAAGGCCGATTATGTGATCATCTACGATCCGTGGTGGAACCCGGCTGTCGAACGCCAGGCCATCGACCGGACGCACCGCATTGGCCAGGACAAGCCGGTCATGGCCTACCGGCTCGCCGTAAGCGGCACCGTGGAGGAGAAGATCCTGGCGCTGCAGGCGGAAAAAGCCGAACTGTTCGCCCAGGTCATGGCCGACAGTGAGCGTGGCGCACTCGCCGGGCGTCTCTCCGCCAGCGACCTCGCTGCGCTGCTGGAATAGAGGTGGCCGGAGGTGGTACTGTCGTCTCCCGTGGTTTGGGTTTGCGGCAGAGGACTGAGGGGACGCGGGGGACGGTGCGGACAGGGGCGACTGTTGGTGTCCCGCCTTCAGGGCCTGTTGATTTAGCGCGCGCCAGTTTTGCCCCCAGGTGGGGGTGGGGCACGGCGCCAACTTCTCAGACGGCCAGAGGTGGCTCCGGCGGGTGATGAATGGCTTAATAACCCCAGCGTGTTCGAGAAATGAGTGCCATGGTAAGTCTGTTCAATCTCCGCGTCGACACTGTCCCCCCTCAGGCATGAGCCGCGACTCCTTTCGTTGCCTGGGGCACCGGCATGGCATGCAGTTTCAGGAGCTTTTTCAAGTTGAAGGCCGTACAGATCCAAAGCCATTCGGTGCGGGCTTTGTCGAGGCCCCGCAGGAGGAATGCACGAATTCCCATATTTCCTTTGAGGGTGCCGAAGGTTCCTTCGATCACGGGAGCACGGCCACGATAGATGGCCTTACCTTCTTCGCTCGCCATGCGCCTGGCCGTGGTCTCGCGCACATCCTCGTATTGATCGCGGCTGACGGTTCGTCGGGTGGCCTTTTTCGAGAGGCAACCATCCGCGAGCGGACAGTTTGTGCAGTCACTGCACATGTAGTCCGTGATCGATATCTTGCCGTCACGGGTGTCCCGCGTCACGGTGCGATGGAAAGTCAGAATGCGGCCCATGGGGCAAGCGTAGCAGTTGTTCTGCGGGTCGAAGAGAAACGCATTACGGTCGAGTTTCTTGCTGCTGGCGTTGCGCGGCAGGGCGGCGATTTGTTCCTGTGTCAATGGTTGGGTCGGATCTTCACGACGAGCTGGATGCGTCTCCGGGAGCGACACATTCACCGGCGCATACATGGCGATGCCCTCCTTCTCCATGGCGGCCTGGTTCGCGCCACTGGCGAACCCACTGTCGGCGAGAACCCGTTCCGGGGTTTTCCCGAGTTCTTGCTTGACCTCGGCTACGAGTGGTTGGACAGAGGATGCTTCAGAACCGTCCGCCAGCACGTCGGCCGCCATGATCATGCCCGTGGCACTGTTTACGGCCGCTACCGGCGTGTAGTTGGGAGCATAGCCGCCTTCCTTGTTCGGCAGGATGTAGGAGGCGGGATCAGTGAGGGGTACTCGCACCGCATTCGCCGATTTTCCATCTTTGGCTTGCTTTGCCTCATCGCGCTCGCGTGCAATGGCAAGTGCTTCCTCGCAGCGCTGCCGCTCGCGCTGCAGTTGATCAAGGCGTTGCTCGAGTTGCTCAGCCGTCGCCGACAAGGGTTCGTCTTTCACGTCCTGTTCGGCCATTTCCCGGAGAGCCTGCTCCACGTGAAGTTGAAGCTCCGCCAGACGCTTCTCCAGCCACTCGGCCGTTCGTGCGCCCTGACGATCACTGTTGGCTCGCAGGTGCGTTCCATCGATCACCAGATCCGACAGCCGATCTCCCATGCGCTTCAAACCTTCCCGGTTAACCTGCCGAAAGGTGTCTTTCAGCGCGTCCCTGAAGTTCGCGCGAAATTCACTGACCGTCGTATGATCAATTGTTTGCCCCTGCAGCAGCCATATGAAATCGATGTGTTTCCGAGTGGCGGCTTCAATCTTACGGCTGCTGCGAAAACCGTTGAGTATCCCGTAAAAA
>JADZBS010000059.1 GCA_020851975.1 Gammaproteobacteria bacterium
ACGGGTGCTGATCCGGCGTGGGCTTGCCCCGTAGGAGCGACGCCAGTCGCGACCCGAATCCCGCGACGAACCCACCGGTGAAAAAACGGCCCCGGGCGCGGAGTACAGGGGATCGCCCGGGGCCGCAATGCAGCCGGATCAGGATCACCGGCTGCCGTGAACCCGCCCAGGGAGGAATGAAGCGGGCCGGGCGTCTCGCAACGCCCAGAGATTGGACGCCCCACCCACCGCGAAGTTCCTGGATAGAACGCCGTAGGAGCGACGCCAGTCGCGACCCAAACCCCACGATCACGCCCGATCAGCACGCCGTAGGAGCGACGCCAGTCGCGACCCGGTTCTGGCGCCGCCGCGGAGCATCACCCCGTAGGAGCGACGCCCGTCGCGACCAACTCCTAATGCGCTTCGTCCCAGTTGCCGCCCCAGGCGACATCGACCTTCAGTGGCACGCGCAGCGTCGCTGCGCCGCTCATCAACCGCGGCAGCTCGTGCAGCACGGCGGCCCGGGCGCCGTCGGCCACTTCGAGCACCAGTTCGTCGTGCACCTGCATCGTCAGGTGGGCCGCGGTGCCGCTGTCGCGCAGCCAGGCATCGACCGCGATCATCGCCTTCTTGATGATGTCGGCGGCGGTGCCCTGCATCGGCGCGTTGATGGCGCTGCGCTCGGCGTACTGACGCCGCGCCGCCTGCCGGGCGTCGATGTCCTGCAGGTACAGGCGCCGGCCGAACACCGTCTCGACGTAGCCGCGCTCGCGCGCCTCGCGCCGCGTGCGGTCCATGTAGGCCTTCACGCCGGGATAGCGCGCGAAGTAGAGGTCCACGTAGCCCTGCGCTTCCTTCTGGCCGATGCCGAGCTGGCGCGCGAGGCCGAAGGCGGACATGCCGTAGATCAGCCCGAAGTTGATCGCCTTGGCCGAGCGGCGCTGGTCGGTGGTGACCGCCTCGAGGGCCACGCCGAAGACTTCGGCGGCGGTGGCCTGGTGGATGTCGCGATCCTCCGCAAAGGCCGCGAGCAATCCCTCGTCGCCCGAGATGTGCGCCATGATGCGCAGTTCGATCTGCGAGTAGTCGGCGGCCACCAGCACGCAGCCGGGCGGGGCGACGAAGGCCTGGCGGATGCGCCGGCCTGCCTCGGTGCGGATCGGGATGTTCTGCAGGTTCGGATCGGTCGAGGACAGCCGCCCCGTCGCTGCCACGGCCTGGTGGTAGGAAGTGTGGATGCGCCCGGTGCGCGGGGACACCTGCTCCGGCAGCCGGTCCGTGTAGGTGGACCGGAGCTTGGCGAGGGCGCGAAAGTCGAGGATGAGCCGCGGCAGCGGGTAGTCGGCGGCGAGTTCCTCGAGCACATCTTCGGCGGTGGATGGCGCTCCGGTCGGCGTGCGTCGCAATACCGGCAGCTGCTGCTCCTCGAACAGGATCTCGTGGAGCTGCTTCGGCGAACTCAGGTTGAAACTGCGCCCGGCCACGCGGTGCGCCTCGGCCTCGATCCCGGCGAGCCGGGTGGTGAACTCGCGGCTCAGCGACTGCAGCAGCGCGGTGTCGACCAGCACGCCGTGCGCCTCCATGCGGCCGAGCACCGGCACCAGCGGCTGCTCGATGTCCTCGTACACGGCGGCGAGTGCCGGCGTCGCCTGCAGCCGCGGCCACAGCGCCTGGTGCAGCCGCAAGGTCACGTCCGCATCCTCGGCCGCATAGGCCGTGGCGCGCTCGACCGGCACCTCCTCGAAGCCGATCTGGTTCGCGCCCTTGCCGGCCACGTCTTCGTAGTGGAGGGTCTCGAGCCCCAGGTAGTGGCGCGCCGCCGAGTCCATGTCGTGGCGGATGGCCGTGGAGTCGAGCACGTAGGACTCGAGCATGGTGTCGAAGCGCATGCCGCCGAGCGTGATGCCGTGGTTGGCGAGCACGTGGGCGTCGTACTTCAGGTGATGGCCGACCTTGGGGTGCCGGTTCGATTCGAGCCAGGGCCGCAATCCCTGCAGCACCTGCTCGCGGTCGAGCTGCGCCGGCGCGCCGGCGTAGCGGTGGGCGAGCGGCACGTAGGCAGCCTCGCCGGGTTCTACGCAGAGCGAGAGCCCGACGATCTCCGCGGCCATGTAGTCGAGGCTCGTGGTCTCCGTATCGAGGGCGGTGAGCCCGGCCGCTTCGATCCGTGCCAGCCAGCGCGCCAGGTCCGCCTCCGTCACCACCGTCTCGTAGTGCCCCGCAGTGCGCTGGTCGGCGGCCGGCGCCGGCGCCTCGTCCGCCGCGCCGCCGGCGGAGGCGTCGGCGGACAGCTGCTTCAGCAGGCTGCGCAGCTCGAGCCGCTCGTAGAGCGTGCGCAACGCAGCGGCGTCCGGCGGGCGCGGGGCGAGGTCGGCCGGCCCGACGCCGAGATCGAGGTCGCAGCGGATGGTGGCGAGGCGGCGCGAGAGTTCGAGCGTCGCCAGGTGCTCACGCAGGCTCTCGCCGACCTTGCCCGGGATCTCGCCGGCGCGGGCGAGCAGGGCATCGAGCGTGCCGTACTGCTGCAGCCACCGGGACGCCGTCTTCGGGCCGACCTTCGGCACGCCGGGGATGTTGTCGGAGCTGTCGCCGACCAGGGCGAGATAGTCGACGATCTGTTCCGGCGCGACCGCGAACCGCTCGATGACGCCGGCACGGTCGTAGGTGCGCCCGGCCATGGTGTCGACCACCGTGATGTGCGGCCCGACGAGCTGGGCCATGTCCTTGTCGCCGCTGGAGATGAGCGTGTCGAGCCCCGTTTCCGCCGCCTGCCGCGCCAGCGTGCCGATGACGTCGTCGGCCTCCACGCCGGCGACACGCAGCAGCGGCAGCCCGCTCGCCTCGACGGCGGCCACGAGCGGCTCGACCTGGGCGCGCAGTTCCTCGGGCATGGGCGGGCGG
>JADZBS010000060.1 GCA_020851975.1 Gammaproteobacteria bacterium
AGATCGAATTACGGTAACTGTCCCCGATATGCGGCTGGACCAGCGTCCCGATGGCCACTCACACTGACACCGGCGGCATCCTTGAGCCGCCGGCAGCATGCCAGCATAATGCTGGCATGAAGAGAACGGGGCTCACGATCACCGTCCGCAACGTCCCGGTGCGCGTGGTGGCGGGACTCAAGGCAATGGCACAGCGACGCAACCAGTCGATGGAACAGGAAGTCCGCGACCTGCTCGAGGAAGTGGTCTGCGACCGCGAGTCGCTGCTGGCCCAGCTCGAAGCCGGCTGGCAGCGGCAGTCGCGGCGCCCCGGCCGGGGAGAGATCGATTCCTGGATCGCCACGGGCCGCAACTCTCCTGTACCGCGCCGGAAAAAGCCCCGGTGAGAGTGGTGATCGACACCAACGTGCTCGCCTACGCGCTGCTCGGCACGCCCGGTCATGCGCCGGAGGCGCTGCGTCTGTTGCGGGTGGCCCGGGCGCTGCTGGCGCCCGCGCTGTGGGAGGCCGAGATCGGCAACGTCGTCTGGATGGCGGCCCGTGCCGGCGTCATCTCCCGGGACGAGGCGCCGGCACGGTTGCGTACCGCAGCCCGCTTCGGTGTCGAGTCGGTGTCCTGCCGCAGCCTGTGGCAGGGTGCGCTGACCCGCGCCCTCGCCGCCGACGTCGCCGTGTACGACTCCCTGTTCGTGGAACTCGCCTGCCGTGAGGGCGTACCGCTGGCCACGCACGACCTGCGGTTGCTCCAGACCTGGCCGGCTCACTGCCGCCGGCCCGCGGACCTGCTGCCGGCCTGACCTCAGCCTTCCAGCACGAACGTCACGCGCATGCGGACGCGGTACTCGGTGATCTTGTTCGCCGCGATGACGACTTCCTGGTCCTGGATCCAGGCGCCGGTGACGTTCTTCAGGGTCTTGCTGGCGGTCTTCAGGCCGCTGCGCATGGCATCGTCGAAGCTCTTGCGCGATCCGGAAACGATTTCGATGGTCTTGGCCACGCTCATGGTGCTGCTCCTGCCGATGAACCCGGATCGAGTATGCGCCCTGGACGGGGATACTGGGAAATCAGCGGGCGCAGGGACCTGAGCGACGGGCGGTGACTGCCCCCCGGCCTCACGCTGCCAGCAGCGGCACGTGCTCGCGCGTGGCGGCGAAATTCACCTCGGGCCACTTCTCCTGCACCAGGCGCAGGTTGATCATCGTCGGGGCGAAGTACACGAGGCTGCCGGCGGCATCGGTGGCGAGGTTGGTCGGGTAGCGGTCGCGGAACTCGCGCAGCTTCTTCGCGTCCGCGCAGGCGATCCAGCGGGCGGTCTGCACATCGACGGTTTCGAAGGCGGCGTCCACGCCGTACTCGTCCTTGAGCCGGTAGGCGACCACGTCGAACTGGAGCAGCCCGACGGCACCGAGGATGAGGTCGTTGCCGAGCACGGGCCGGAAGAACTGCGTCGTGCCCTCCTCCGAGAGCTGACCCAGTCCCTTGACGAGCTGCTTCATGCGCAGCGGATCCTTCAGGCGCACGCGCCGGAAGAGCTCGGGCGCGAAGCTCGGGATGCCGGTGAACTGCAGCGGCTCGCCGGCCGTGAAGGTGTCGCCGACGGCGATGGTGCCGTGGTTGTGCAGGCCGATGATGTCGCCCGCCCAGGCCTCGGCGACGCGGTCGCGATCAGCCGCCATGAAGGTGAGTGCATCGGCGACCCGCATCTCCTTTTCCGCACGGACGTGGAACAGCTTCTGCCCGGCGGTGAAGCGGCCCGAGCAGATGCGCAGGAAGGCGATGCGGTCGCGGTGCTTCGGGTCCATGTTGGCCTGGATCTTGAACACGAAGCCGGTGAATGCCGGTTCGCGCGGGTCGACGGCGCGGGTCGTCGTCGGCCGCGGCCGCGGGGCGGGCGCGTGTTCGACGAAGAAATCGAGCAGCGGCTGGACGCCGAAATTCACCATCGCCGAGCCGAAGAACACCGGTGTCTGGCGGCCGGCGAGATAGGCAGTCTCATCGAACGGATGCGAGGCGCCCTGCACCAGTTCGAGCTCGGCACGCAGTTCGGCGAGCATGTCCTCGCCGATGGCCGCGGCGAGCGCCGGGTCGTCGAGGCCGCGGAAGATGGTCGAGTCCTGGCGCGTGAAGTTGCGGCCCGGTTCGTAGAGATGCACCTCGTCGTCGAGCAGGTGGTAGACGCCTTTCAGGCGCCCGCCCATCCCGATCGGCCAGGTCACGGGCGCGCACTGGATCTTCAGCACGCGCTCGATCTCGTCGAGCAGGTCGATGGGGCTCCTGCCCTCGCGGTCGAGCTTGTTGACGAAGCTCATGATGGGCGTGTCGCGCAGCCGGCAGACATCCATCAGCTTGATGGTGCGCTCCTCCACGCCCTTGGCGCCGTCGACGACCATCAGCGCGGAGTCCACGGCCGTGAGCACGCGGTAGGTGTCCTCGGAGAAGTCCGCATGGCCGGGCGTGTCGAGCAGGTTGACGATGCGCTCTCGGTACGGGAACTGCAGCACCGAGGAGGTCACGGAGATTCCGCGCTCCTTCTCGAGCGCCATCCAGTCGGAGGTGGCGTGCGTGGTCGCCTTGCGCGCCTTGACCGAGCCGGCCATGCGGATCGCACCGCCGAACAGCAGCAGCTTCTCGGTGAGGGTGGTCTTGCCGGCGTCCGGGTGCGAAATGATCGCGAACGTGCGACGGCGGCTGATCTCGTCGTGCATGGCTTTCAACGGGGACAGGTGGGCGCGGGATTGTACAATGCCGGGCCCATGCTGATCGGCCCGCATCGCATCGACCCGCCGGTGATCCTCGCGCCCATGTCGGGGATCACGGACAAGCCCTTCCGCCGGCTGTGCCGGCAGTTCGGGGCGGGCCTGGCCGTGTCGGAGATGACCAGCGCCGACCGGCGCCTGTGGGCCACGCGCAAGTCGCGCCGGCGCATGGACTTCGACGACGAACCCGCGCCGGTGAGCGTGCAGATCGCCGGCTACGACCCGGCCATGCTCGCCGAGGCGGCCCGCAATGCCGTCGGGCTCGGCGCCCGGATCGTCGACATCAACATGGGCTGCCCGGCGAAGAAAGTCTGCAGTGTCGCTGCCGGTTCAGCCCTGTTGCGCGACGAGCCCCTGGTGGCACGCATCCTCGAGGCCGTGGTCCGGGCCGTGGACGTGCCGGTGACGCTCAAGATCCGCACCGGCTACAGCCGCGCGCAGCGCAATGCGCTGCGCATTGCCCGTCTCGCCGAGGACGCCGGCATCGCTGCGCTCACCGTGCACGGGCGCACGCGCGAGGACCATTTCGCCGGCGCGGCGGAGCACGACACCGTGCGCGCCGTGAAGGCTGCCGTGCGCATCCCGGTGATCGCCAACGGCGACGTCGCCGACGCCGCCGGCGCCCGCGTGCTGCTGGCGGCGACCGGTGCCGATGCGGTGATGATCGGGCGTGCGGCGCGCGGCCGGCCGTGGCTGTTCCGCGACGTGGCGCACCACCTCGCCACCGGCAGCCACCTGCCCGCGGTCGGTGCCGCTGAAACCGGTACGGTGGCGCTCGCGCACCTGCAGGGGCTGCACGATTTCTACGGCGAGCCGATGGGCGTGCAGATCGCCCGCAAGCACCTCGCCTGGTATGCGCTGCCCTGGCCGGATGCCGGGGCGTTTCGCCAGGCCGTCAACCACGCCGCGACGGCGGCGGAGCAGGCGCGGCTGACGCAGGCGTTCTTCGCCGGCGCGGACCGCCGACGCGCGGCCGCCTGATCGCTGCCTCGCGCGCAGCGCCTGGTCGACGGCTGTCCCGGGATCTCCCGGTCAGGGCATGGCCGCGCCGGCGGCGGGCGGGAAGCCGCCCACGCCGAGCGTGCGGGCCAGGTTGACGGCGGCCTGGCGGGCCGCCGCCTGCGGATTCGCCTTGCAGTAGGCCACCAGCTCGTCGGCCAGCCGGTCGTAGGTCCACGGGCCGTTGCGCACATCGGCGGCGTCGGCGACATCCTGCAGGGAACGGCCGGTGAAGGCCTGCACGTAGCCGGCCGTCCAGGTCAGCAGCGAATGGCGGGTGCCGAGCGGACCGACGACCATCATCTCGTTGAAGATTTCGCAGGGAATGGCGCCGATGTCGGGCACGCCGCCCATGCCTTTCGGCATCACGAGCTTCTCCGCCGCTGCGCTGCCGGCTGCGAGCAGCAGGCAGGCGCCGAGTACACCCGCGGCCGGGAGCCGCGTCTGGAAAATCCTCATGCGATGCACTCCTGCCGGCGCCTATTTCGCCGCCACGACGCGACGGCCGAGCTCGGAGGGCTTCTTCGGCGCCAGCACCAGCAACACGACCAGCACGAGGAAGGCGGCGAAGATCACGGACATCTCCAGGGTGTAGCTCCAGGGGTCGACCCAGATCTCCTTCAGCATGCCGAACTTGCTGAGGATCTCGACGTTGATCCAGAACACGGTGCCCACCGGGATGGCGTAGCGCAGGGCGGTGGAGGTGCGCTTGAACTGGATCAGGCGCGTGAAGCAATAACCGCTCCAGATGGTGGCGACGAACACGGAAGTGAGGTTCACCGCGAGGAACATGTCACCGGCGCCGACCAGGCCCGGATCGAAGCAGAGCAGATTCCAGGCGTAGCAGAACCAGGTGACGAAGAAGGTCTCCATGAAGGTGATGATCGCGTAGTTGCGATCCTTCGCCGTCTTGGTGCTGGGGCCCAGGCCCTCCTTGAGGCCCAGCTTGTCCTGGAACCACAGGAACATGTTGCAGCGGGTGTCCTTGTCGAAGGTGTAGAAGCACAACATCATCAGCAGCACGCCGATGGTGGAGCCCATGATCATGTACTCGGGCCAGGTGCCGCTGACGTTCAGGCCGTCCGCCCCGTCCATGCGCGGCAGCATTCCCCAGTTCATGCGGCCGTACCACATGTAGAAGAACTCGACCCAGCTCATCCAGACGACCACGCCACCGAGAAAACCGATCCAGGTCTGGAAGTTCTCGTTCTTCGACTTGATGCCGTACCAGAGCATGACGATGCCGGCGAAGCCGATCAGCGGCGACACCGCGAGCGTGGTATCGCGGCCGAGCCCGTGCTCGATCAGGACCATGAGCGTGTGCGCCAGGCCGATGGCGACGAACATCAGCGCGAAGGTGACGATGCCGACCACCGGCGGTTTCCAGAGCCTGGACTTTGCCGGTACCGGGTTTGCGGATGTGGTCTGCACGGACATGAACTCTCCTCGGGATCGTCGCGGGTGTTGCAGCTCGATGTCAGGTTACCGCTCCCGCGCAGTCTGTCACCGCGGCAGATTGTCGCCCGCTGCGGCAAGTTGCCCGGGTGCCGCGGCCCCGCCCGCAGGTGACGCCGCGGTGCTGCGCCGGTACGCTACGCCACCGGTCGCCGCCCACGGCGGCCGTTTTCCCGGAGTATTTCGACCCCATGACCGGCACGGCGCTGATGGCAACGCTCGGACTCGGCTTCCTGCTCGGCCTGCGGCATGCTACCGAGGCTGACCACGTGGTGGCCGTCGCCACCATCGTCAGCGAACGCCGTTCCGTGTGGAGCTCGGCACTGGTCGGCCTCTACTGGGGGCTCGGCCACACCGCCGCACTCGCCGCCGCGATGCTCGTCGTGCTCGCACTCGGCGTGTCGATTCCCGATCCCGTGGCGGGCGCACTCGAACTCGCGGTCGCGGTGATGATCGTCACGCTCGGCCTGCGACTGCTGTGGACGAGCACGCGCGATGCCTCGCCAGCCGGAGCCACCGGCCGCCACTCGGCAGCCGCCCCGACGCAGCGCATCGGCACGAAACCCCTGCTGATCGGCGTGGTGCACGGCCTGGCGGGTTCCGCCGCACTCACCGTGCTCGTGCAGGCGCAGATCGCCAGCCACGGCGGCGTGTGGCCGGGCCTCGCCTACCTCGCCACCTTCGGCGCCGGCTCCATCGCCGGCATGGGCCTGATGGGCAGCGTCATCGGCCTGCCGTTCCTGCTGCAGCCGGCGAAGGCCGGCCATCTCGTGCACGTCCTGCCGTGGCTCGCTGGCCTTGCCAGCACGGCCTTCGGCCTCTGGTACGGCTGGCAGGCCTGGCAGGGCGGCTGAGACGCCGGTCCTCGGGCCCCGCTCCTTGCGTCCATGGCCCTCGTCCGCCTCAACCAGGTCAGCCTCGCTTATGGCGACGTACCGATATTCCGCGACGTCGACTTCGCCATCGAGGCCGGCGAGCGCGTCTGCCTGATCGGCCGCAACGGCGCCGGCAAGACCACGCTGCTGCGGCTGGTGACCGGTGCGGCCCAGCCGGATGCGGGCGAAGTGGCGCTGCAGCGGGATATCGTCGTGGCCGAGCTCGCCCAGGAACTGCCGGCCGACGAGGGCCGCACGGTGCGCGAGGTGGTCGCCGAGGGGCTGGCTCCGTTGCAGGCGCTGCTCACGCGCTTCGAGGCACTGTCGCACCAGGATGGCGCCGCGCCCGCCGCCGAAGCCGAAGCGCTGCAACAGCGGATCGAACGGCTCGACGGCTGGCGGCCCGAGCAGCGCGTCGCGGCGATCCTGAGCGAGCTCGCCCTGCCCGCGGAACGCCGGCTCGGCGAGCTCTCGGGCGGCTGGCGCCGGCGCGTCGGCCTCGCCCGCGCCCTGGTCGCGCGCCCCGACCTGCTGCTGCTCGACGAGCCGACCAATCATCTCGACATCGCCAGCATCGAGTGGCTCGAGGCGCGCGTGCAGCGCTTCACGGGCGCCGTGCTCTTCATCAGCCACGATCGCGCCTTCCTCGACCGCATCGCCACGCGCATCGTGGAGATCGACCGCGGCCGGCTCATCAGCTTTCCCGGCGATTACCTCGCCTTCCTCGAACGGCGCGAGCAGCTCGCCGCCGATGAGCAGGCGCAGAACGCGCTGTTCGACAAGAAGCTCGCCGCCGAGGAGGCCTGGATCCGCCAGGGCATCAAGGCGCGACGCACGCGCAACGAGGGCCGGGTGCGCGCCCTGCTGCGGCTGCGCGAGCAGCGCGCCGCCCGCCTGGCGCCCACCCGCCGCGCCCGCATCGCCATCGAGCAGGCCGAACGCTCGGGCAGGAAGGTGATCGAGGCCCGGCACCTCACCCACGGCTTCGGCGGCCGCCCGCTGCTCGACGACGTCTCGGTGCGCATCCTGCGGGGCGATCGCGTCGGGCTGATCGGCAACAACGGCGTGGGCAAGACCACGCTGTTGCGCATCCTGCTCGGCGAGATCACGCCGCAGGCGGGTTCCGTGAAGCACGGCACGGGCCTCGAGATCGGCTACTTCGGCCAGTTGCGCGAGACGCTCGACCCGGAGAAGACCGTGGCGCAGGTCGTCGGCGACGGCTACGACTTCGTGCGTCTCGCCGGCCGCGACGTGCACGTCATCGGCTATCTGCAGGGCTTCCTCTTCAGCCCCCGGCGCGCGATGACGCCGGTCAAGGCGCTCTCCGGCGGCGAACGCAACCGGGTGATCCTGGCGCGCCTGTTCACGCGCGCCACCAACCTCCTGGTGCTCGACGAGCCGACCAACGACCTCGACGTCGAGACGCTCGAGGTCCTCGAGGACCAGCTGCGCGCCTACGACGGCACGCTCCTCGTCGTCAGCCACGACCGCATGTTCATGGACGAGGTGGTCACGAGCACGCTCGCCTTCGAGACCGACGGCGTCGTGCGCCGCTACCCGGGCGGCTACTCCGACTGGCTGGCGCAGGGCGGAGAACTCGCGGTGGCCGGGGAGCCGCCGGCGCCACGGACGACGATCAACGCCACGTCCGCAGCGCGCACTGCCACCCCGCGCCCGAAACTGAGTTACCGCGAGCAGCGTGAGCTGTCCGGACTCGAGCAGCGCATCGCGGCGCTCGAGGCGGAGACCGCCGCACTGGAACGGCAGATCGCCGCGCCGGACTTCTACGCGCAGCCCTGGGAGACGACGGCACCGGTACTCGAGGCCCTGCGCGCCCGCCAGGCCGAGCACGAGCAGGCCACCGGGCGGTGGATCGAGCTCGACGATCTGCGGCGCGCGGCGACGCGACGGGAGGGTGCGGGTGAGTGATCGGGTCGCGACGGATCGGGCGGCGGCGCGGGATTCAATCGCGACTGGCGTCGCTCCTACGGGGTGCTATCGGGCGGCGGCGCGGAATTCAATCGCGACTGGCGTCGCTCCTACGGGGCAAGCCCACGCCGGATCAGAACCCCGTAGGA
>JADZBS010000061.1 GCA_020851975.1 Gammaproteobacteria bacterium
CGATAACCGCAACTCTCGTGTCGACTGCAGCTGCAGTTTTCACCGTAACGTTCATGTCGATTGGCGTAAACACCAACTGGGGGCGGTTGACGATCGCGCAACTCGGCTCTGCAATGAGAGACCTGCTGACCTATTCTGTGCCGAGAATGGGGGCCGCCTTGCTGCTGATTGCCCTGACTCTCCTGCCGGCAAGCATGGCCGCTACGACTGCTGGTCTCGATGCGGCGGGGCTCGTGGCGCTTGCCCTGAGTGTTGTCGGGATAGCGGCGACTGCCAGTGCACCCATCCAGGTCGTGTTGTTGCCAACGGCATCGGTGATGTGGGCAGACGGTCGGCAAAGTCAGCTGCTCGCAAATTTCAGGAAGATGGAGATGATAGTCGGGGTTCTTGGCGTCATGGCTGCCGTTCTGATGCCGGTTGTAGCGCCATACATATCCGTTGTGATCCTGGGCGCTGAAGATCCTTTGCTTCGGCGAGTATTGATAATATCGGCGGTGGCAATCGGGCCCTTCGTGTATTTCGTCTGTGGCCGACAGGTTGTCGACGCATGCACCGTGAGACCGCTGAATACCTACAACCTGGTCATGGCGCTAATTGCCTTCCTGGCCTTTGTGGCAATTCTCCGGTGGTTGGGTCTTCCGGAAGTGGACGTGATCATCGGCAGCTATGTCCTGGCGGTTGTCGTGCTGGCTGCTTCGACACGTATCGTCATCTACCGTCTCTTCAGCCTCCAAGGCCAGACCATGCCGTCCGGGCCTTGAACCGGTCATGTCTGCCCGAATGTCGCTTGTAGCCGGCTCCCGCTGCGCCATGCTCATGGTGCACGCCGCGCCATGGATCCTGATTGCGGGTTTGGCCGTTGGCGGGTTGTCAGTGGATCGTGTCGCTGGAACATATGTCGAGCTGGGCTACCTGGGCGAGCTGCGATTCATCCTCATCGTGATGGCAGCGTATGCCGCGGTGATTCAGAGTCTCGGACCGAACGACAGGGATCGATGGCGCAATGGCTGTGCCTGGTGGGTGGGGGGCGTATGTGGGCTCCATGGTCTGCTCGTCCTGTCGTGGTTGTGGTCGACACAGAGTGATTTCTCGTCAAAGCAGATCTTCGAAATCGTCCTGCTGGTTCTCGCCCTGATTGCCGCATCAAGACTTTTCGTGGCTCAGCCAGGTCGGTACCTGGTGGCGTTTCAGAGATTGTCGGTTGCAATGGCAGCCGTGCTTACGGCTGTCGGATTGATGTGGTCTGGCGTGGTGCAAGGAGACCTGTCATTCGTCGGAGCAGGGGGCATCGGGACCGCGCGGGTGTTGGCGGTCAGCATGATCTACATGGCATACCTCTTTCTGCGAGAGCCAAGGGTAGTCTACCTGCTGCCGATGCCTGTGCTGGTTCTCGAAATGGCGTTGTCCGGGTCCAGGTCGGCCTTTCTGGGTCTGTTCGTGGGGCTGGCTGTTCTTTGGATCTTTCGCCGACGAATCAACGATCGAAATCCTTTGGGTGTGGGATCTCTGGTGCTGCTTTCGGCTGGCGTTGTCGGTGTTCTCATGGCTGGTTTGTTGTGGACGCCATCGAGAGCAATCATCATGGACTTCGTGGTGTCCAATTTCGTGATGGATCCAATGACATCACAGACAGCCGGCCTCTATCTCGCAGATCGGGACCTCATTTTTTCGTCAGCATGGCAGTCATTTCTTGACAGCTTTTTTACCGGCGCCGGGCTAGGCAGCTACACGGGACCGTTTGGTGAGATTTATCCGCATAATCTCCTTCTCAATCTCGCGGACGATGCCGGTATCGGCGCCATGGTGATTTTCGTCGTGTTGTTGGTGTGGCCGGTTTCACGTCTCGTGCGCAGTCGGGACCCATTGTCGGTCCTTGCACTGGCGAATGCCGCATTCTTCTTCCTGGTCAGCATGTTCGCTGGTACATACTATGACTCGCGCTTCATATGGATATTTCTGCTCCTTGGCCTACTGCAGATCGAGAATGGCAAAGGACGGCCGAAGTTTGTGGTAGCGGGAACGGACAAGTCGTTATGAGCATTTCCTTTGATGTGTTGACCCAAAGCCTGGATCGGTTAGACACCATCCCGGATGAGGAATGGCTGGAGTCACTGGACGACAGGAAACGTCGGGAACTCGAGTTCCACGATCGCGACCGTGACCGGCAGCTCATCAAGACGCTGGACAGCGACACTTACGAAAGATTCTACGGGAACAAGAAGTATTACCAGGCCACGGAATTATCAAAGGCGTATGTCGACGCATGGATAGGCCAGCATGCGCCTGGCAAGGTGTTTCTGGACTACGCTTGTGGCAACGGTGCCAATGCAATCAAGGCCGCCCAGGCCGGCAGCAGACTCGCGATCGGCATTGACATCAGCGCAATATCCATCCGCAATGCCAGGCAGGATGCCGAGGCCGCCGGGGTGGGAGATCGGTGTCGGTTCGTGCAGGCCGATGCCGAGAACACGAAGCTTCCGGATGCCAGCATGGATGTGGTCATCTGCAGCGGGATGCTCCACCACCTCGATCTCAACTGCGCATTTCCGGAGCTGGCGAGAGTCCTTGCCCCGGGTGGCCGCATATTGGCTGTCGAGGCACTCGACTACAATCCACTGATCAAGCTATATCGCAGCCTGACACCGGAGATGAGGACGGAGTGGGAGAAAGCCCATATTCTGAGCCTCAAGGATGTCCGTCTTGCGAAGACGTTTTTTTCGTTGGGCGAAGTGCGCTACTGGCACATACTCAGCATTGTCGGCGGAAAGTTTCCCGTCTTGCTGCCGATGCTCAATGCGATCGACCGGATCATCACCAGAATCCCGGGCATACAACTGCTGGCCTGGATCTTCACGTTTGAGCTGAAAAACAAAGACAAGTCCGGGTAGAGCGCATCAGGATCGTGCATTCGCCCGGTCCTCGAGAGTATCGGCATAACGCCGGTAGACGATGTCTGGCGAGAAGGTCGATTGAAACAGTTCCCGGCCGTTGCGTGAGCAGGCACTCCGCCAGCCAGTATCAGTCGAGCGCTGCCTGACCAGTGCCGCCAGGTGCCCGGCATCACCGGCGCGGTAGCAGTCGCCGAGCCCGTGGTCGGTCACTAGCCGTTCTGCTTCACCACCGAGACTGAGCAGGATGGGTAGCCCCATGCTCATGTACTCGAAGAGCTTGTTGGGCAGGCTCATGGTGGCGTTGGGCTTGTAGGCGCCCAGCCCTGCCCAGGCGACGGTGGACAGCCAGGCCAGTTCTTCGCTGCCCACCCAGCCGGTGAAGATGACATTGTTCAGGCCGGCAGCCTGCCGGCGCCAGGCTGTGTCGCGTTCACCACTGCCGCTGAACACGAACTGGATATCCTCTCGATCCGCAAGCAGGCGGGCAGCTTCGATGACCGTGCCGAGATCGATGTTGCCGACAAAGGTGCCGGAGAACCAGCACATCTGCTTGCCGGGATCCACACCGACATCGCGCAAGCGACGTTCCGTGGCAGGAGAGTGCCTGATGCGATCGAGGTTGCCGGTATAGCCGAGCGGGATCACCAGGTCCTGAGCCGTCGCGTGTCGACCGGCCATACGCAGGCCCCAGTCGAGGTACGCCTGCGAGATGCCGATGAGTCCTGTGGCACCGCGCACGGCGCGTTGGGCAGCCCGGTAGAGGGGTGCCAGAGCGAGGCGGGCGACAGGTCTTGCCGGGTCGGGAACCCGGGTCAGGATCTCATCCGGCCAGAGGTCCCGGATGTCGAGGTAGACCGGTATGTCCCTCGCGGCGGCATAGGCCACGGCTGCCTCGCTGAGTTCGATGGGCGGGTAGGAACACAGGACCAGATCCGGGCGCTCGCGGGTCAGGGCGATGCGCGAGAACTCACGGGCAATCTGCCGGTGGTTGCGATAGCGGGCGATGGAAACGTTGCGACGATACAGGCAACCATGCAGGAACTGGAGTTCCAGGTTTTCGCTCACCGTATGCGAGCAACTCTGGTTCATCCAGAGTGACTTGGAGAAGTGGTCGACCGTCGATACCCACCACGTTACCGTGTGCCCACGCTCGGCGAGGAGGGCAGCCAGCAGGCCGCTGCGCCAGGGACGCGATGTACCGGAGAAGCCCGGCAGAGGTTCGCCGACGGTGACGATCCAGAAGTTCACAGTTCGGCCATTCCGTGTGGGCTGTCAGGCAGGCAACGATTGGCATGAGTTTGCTCACGGGATTATAGATAATGCATCGTGACGTTGAGGCTGCGACCTGGTGTTCGGTCACGAATGCCACGGTCGCATCCGCCTTGGGGAGGAAGCGGTGATGCAGGGGCAGCGGGGAAAACGCGGGTGCGGCTGGCGGCCGGTGCTGTTGCTGCTCGGGTTGGCTGTTGTGGAATCCGCCACCGCCGGCCCCTGGCTCGACCCCGGCGACACCGGCCTGCGCCATGACCTGCAACTGCTGGCGGACCACGGGGTCATCGGCACTCCGCTTACGGTCTGGCCGCTCTCCTGGGGGGACATTGCGGCGCAGATCAACGGTCGCGACCAGGTTCCCGAAGCAGCCATCGGCGCGCTGGCCCGGGTGCGCTCGCGCCTGCGGAGCGAAGCGTTGTCCGGCGGCCTGCACCTGGGGGCCGAGGCGAGTCTCGGGACCGAGGCGCGGCTGATCCGGGATTTCGAGGACCTGCCGCGCCAGAAGGGCGAGATCGCCGCCGGGCTCGACTGGACCGGGGATCGCACGGCGGTGCGCCTCGTGGCGCAATTTGTTGCCGATCCGGACGACGATCGCGAGTTGCGCGCGGATGGCAGCTACGCGGGCCTGGCGCTCGGCAACTGGATGCTGGCGGCAGCGATGACGGACCGCTGGTGGGGGCCGGGCTGGCAGGGCAGCATGATTCTCTCCAACAACGCGCGCCCGATTCCCGCCTTCACCATCGACCGCAATTCCACGGCACCTTTCGAATCGAAATGGCTGCACTGGATCGGCCACTGGGATTTCACGACCCTCTGGGGTTTCCTGGAGAGCGATCGGGCGGTGCCCGATGCGCGCTTCTTCGGCATGCGCTTTACCGCGCGGCCGGCGCGCTGGCTGGAGATCGGACTGTCTCGCACGGCGACGTGGTGCGGCGAAGGTCGTCCCTGCGGATTCGACACCTTCATCGATCTGCTGGCCGGCAAGGACAATGCCGGCGACAACGTCAGCGCCGAAGACGAGCCGGGCAACCAGTTGGCTGGCTACGATCTCCGCCTGACCGGGGCGGGCTTCGATGTTCCGGTGGCGCTGTACGCGCAGCGCATCGGCGAGGACGAGCAGGATCTCGCTCCTTCGCTCTTCCTGACCCAGGCGGGAATCGAAACCTGGGGCGGACTCGGCACGCTCGGGGACTACCGCCTGTATCTCGAGGTTGCCGATACGCTCTGCGGTGGGAACATCACCGGCGATGGCACGCCGGATTGCGCCTACGAGCACTCGATCTACCAGACCGGCATGCGCTACCGCGGCCGCTCGATCGGCCACAGCCTGGACAACGACGCCGAGGTATGGACCCTGGGCGCCATGCTCAATGTCGATGCCGGCAACACCTGGGTGGCGAGCCTGGCGGCCGGGGATCTCAACCGCGAAGGCGAGCCGGGCACCACCAACACCGTGGCGGCGGTGGAGACACGCTATCGCAGTGCCAGCCTGGTGCATCGTCGCCGCCTGTCGTTCGGCGAGCTGCAGGGTGCCGTCGGTTACGAGAACTTCGACAACCGCGTGACCGGCGCGACGGACGAGGAGTGGCGGGTGAGCCTGACCTGGCGGCACCGGCTGTAGGCGGATCGGTTGGCGCCGCCGCCCGGGGCCGAGCGTCTATGCCGTTCCGCTGCGCGACCGGGTCGGTTCCGGGGCGACCGGGCGGCGTTGCCAGACGAGGTCCTCGATCTGCCCGCCGGTGGGTTCATAGCCGTTCACCACGTCGAGCAGCACCCGCTGGATCGTCTCGCAGTCGCCGTGGTTCACGGCGATGACCAGCGACTCCAGCGCTTCGTGCACCCGTGGCCAGGGCAGGCTCTGCTCGAAGGCGCGCAGGATCTTCGCATGGTCGGTGGCACCGGCGGTGTCGCCGATGAGCAGTTCTTCGTAGAGCTTCTCGCCGGGCCGCAGGCCGGAAAATTCGATGGCGACATCGCCCTGCGGATTGGCTTCGTCACGGACGGTGAGGCCCATGAGCTGGATCATCCGCTGCGCGAGATCGGCAATCCTGACCGGCTCGCCCATGTCGAGGACGAACACATCGCCACCGTTGCCCATGGCACCGGCCTGCAGCACGAGCTGTGCGGCCTCCGGAATGGTCATGAAGTAGCGGATCACCTCGGCGTGAGTGACCGTCACGGGCCCACCGCGCTGGATCTGTTCGCGGAACAGCGGCACCACGGAACCCGAGGATTCCAGCACGTTGCCGAAGCGGACCATGCAGAAGCGGGTCGGTCCGCCCCGGGCAGCCATGCCCTGCAGCACCAGCTCGGCCAGGCGCTTGCTGGCACCCATGACGTTGACCGGGCGTACCGCCTTGTCCGTGGAGATGAGCACGAAGGTCTCGACACCCGCCTCGGTGGCTGCCTCGGCCGTGTACCAGGTGCCGAGGGCATTGTTGCGCACGCCCTCGGCCATGTTGAATTCGACGATGGGTACGTGCTTGTAGGCGGCTGCGTGGTAGATCGTCTGGATGCCGAAGCCCTGGATCACCTGGCGCATCAGGTTGCGCTGGTGGACGGAGCCGAGCAGCGCGACGATCTCCACCTGCAGCGCACGCGCCTGCAGTCGTTCGCGCAGTTCCCGCTCGATCCCGTAGAGCGCCAGTTCGGAAAGTTCGAACAGCACCAGTCGCGTGGCGCCCAGTTCGACGATCTGGCGGCAGAGTTCCGAGCCGATGGAGCCGCCCGCACCGGTGACGAGGACGCTCTTGCCGCGGATGCAGGCGTCGAGCAGCCGGTCGTTCGGGGCCACGGGATCGCGGCCCAGGATGTCGGCGACACCAATGTCGCGCAGCTCGTCGAGACGTGCCTTGCCGGTGACGAGATCGCCGATGTCGGGCACCGTCTGGACCTGGATTGCCAGCGACTCGAGGTCGGCCAGGATCTGGCGCCGCCGGTGGCGGCTGGCCGAGGGCAGCGCCAGCAGGATGCGGCGGATGCCCTCGCGGCGGACCAGGTCCGGCAGCTCTGCAGGAGCCACGACCGGGATTCCCGCCACCATGCGCCCGTGCAGCGTGGGGTCGTCGTCCACGAACAGCACGGGCCGCAGGTCCCGGCTGTTGCCAGCGGCCGCTGCGAGCCGGCGACCTGCCGCGCCGGCACCGTAGATCGCCACCGGTTCACCCGTGCCATGACGGCCGATGACGATGGCACGCATCGTGATCCGTGCGCCGCCGAGGAGGAACGCTGCAAAGGTCCAGAACACCAGCCCGATGGCTATGGAGTTGCGGACGGAGCCGATGTCCAGCGCATAGGCGGCCAGCGCGACTGACAGGGCAATGAGGCCGGTGCCGCGCAGGACCTTGGAGCGCATGTCCGCACCGATGAAGCGGATGATGGCCTGATAGAGCCGCAGGGTACCCAGCACCGGCACCGTCAGGGCAGCGCAGATGCCGAGGAGCGTGACGATGTGGCGGCCAGCGGGCCACAGCGGGTACTCGAGGACGAACAGGGTGCCGGCCAGCGCCAGCACGGTCAGGGCGATGTCGCTGGTGGCCACGATCGTGCGCTTGGCGGCGACCGGTGTCCGGACCAGCAGGAAGCGCAGGGTGTTGACCACGATGCGGTCGTCCTAGGCGGCAACCGCGTCGCGCGATTGCACGATGGCCGTGGCCCCCGGTGGTGGCTGCGGCATGAGGCGCTCCCGGCGCAGCGCAACCGCGACCAGGTCGGCCGGTGCGCCGCGGGCCTCGAGGTCGCGGGATACGGCAGCCAGCGCGCGCTCGCGCGAGATGATGGCGAGCGCCGTGAGCGCGACCAGCTTGAGATCGAGCACGACGCCGGCGTTACCGATGTAGAACAGCCCCAGCCGGCTCTTCCACGGCCGGATGAGCTGGTTGTACCCGAGATCGGGATCCGGGTGCCCCGCGAGGATTTCGCCTTCGTCGGCGAAGATGATGGAGGCGTAGTCCGTGATCCCTGGCTTGACGGTCAGCAGCACCTGCTCGGCCGAGGTGTAGAGCCGTGTTTCCCGTTCCACGTTCGGCCGGGGCCCGACGAGGCTCATGTCGCCGATCAGGACATTCCAGAGCTGGGTGACTTCGTCGAGCTTGTAGCGACGGATGAAGTGCCCGACCGGCGTGATGCGGTTGTCCGAAGCCGAGGTGGAATCCACGCCGGACTTGTCGGCGTTGATGCGCATGGAACGCAGCTTGACCATGCGGAAGATGCGGCCATCGAGCCCGACGCGCGGTGCGATGTAAAAGGGCGAATGCCGGTCCTGCCGCCAGACCAGGAACATGACCGGCAGCAGTACGGGGGAGGCCGCCAGCAGGCCAGCCAGCGCCACGGTGAGGTCGAGCAGACGTTTCATCAGGCAGTCCTGCGGGGGGGCAATGCGGCGCGGGCCGCGTCGGCGACCTGCCGGGCATCGGGGTAGTAGCCCGCCTCCAGCGCCTTGCTGGTCGGGGCCGGGGCATCGGCCAGCGTGACGCGCCGGGGCGATGCCTTCAGTGCACGCGGGTCGATCGCTTCGGCCACGCTGGCGATGACCTCGGCTGCCCAGCCGGCATTGCGCCAGCCACCGTCCACCACGCACAGCCTGCCGGTGCGGCCGACCGAGGCCAGGATGGCGGCGGGTTCGAAGGGATTGAGGACCCGGACGTCGATCACCACGGCGTCGATGTCCTCGGCCGCGAGGATGTCGGCTGCCTGACTGCAGAGCCAGGTGCTGTAGCCGGCGCCGACCAGCGTGATGTCCGAGCCCGAGCGCACGACTTTCGGGCCCTCGGCGGCGAGCGGGCGCTCGACCACGGGCGGCAGCACCGCCCGCTGGTCATAGAGCCAGCGGTCGTCGATGTACATCACCGGATCGTCACACAGCACGCTCGCGATCAGCAAGTCCCGGGCATCGGCAACGCTCGCCGGCATGACGACCCGCAGGCCGGGGATGTGGGCAAACCAGCTGTGCAGGGCCTGCGAGTGCTGGGCACCCTGTTCGCCACCCCGGTTGATGATGGCGCGGATGGTGACCGGAACCCGGGCCTGGCCGCCCAGCATGTGATGCCACTTCGCCGCCTGGTTGATGATCTGGTCGGCCGCCAGCACCATGAAATCCATGCGCGGGTGGATGACCACGGGCCGGTAGCCACAGAGCGCGGCGCCCACCGCGGCTCCCGTGCAGGCCAGCTCCGACACCGGCGTGTCGATGACCCGGTCCTTGCCGAAGAGCTTGTCGAGGTCGGTCATGGAGTTGCCGACATACCAGGGGCTCCACAGACCCTGGCCGATGGTGAACACCTCGCGATGCCTGGAGAGCAGGTGGACGAAGCCCTCGCGGATGGCCTCGCCGTAGCCGGTCTCGTGGGGCCCCGTGCCGGTCGGATCGTTCATCGGGGGCCCGCGTACACGAGGTCGTGCAATGCGCTCACATCCGGGTAGGGTGCGCTGCGGGCCAGGCCGACGGCCTGCCCGATGTCGGTGACGACCTCCCGTTCCATGGCGGCGAAGTCCTCGCCCGACAGCACACCGGCCGCGACGAGGCCGTCCCGGAGGCGGCGGATCGGGCAGCGCTGCTTCCAGGCCTGGACGTCGGCCATGCGCCGGTGCACGCCGACATCGAGGTCCTCGTTGGGGCCGACATGACCGCGGAAGCGATAGGTCACGGCTTCGAGCAGCGCCGGGCCTTCACCGCGCCGGGCCGCTTCCACGAGCGTGGCGGCCGCGGCTTCCACCGCCAGCACGTCATTGCCGTCGACCGTCAGGGTGCGCATGCGGTGAGCGTCGGCATAGCGGCCGATCCGGTCGCTGGGCTGGCGAAACTCGATGTCGAGATGGCTCGAGAACAGGTTGTTCTCGCAGACGAAGAGCACCGGCAGGTCGCTCACGACCGCGAGGTTCATCGATTCGTGGAACACGCCTTCCTCGGTCGCCCCGTCACCGAAGAAAGCCACCGCGACGCTGTCGCCGCCGTCCAGCTTCGCGGCAAGACCGGCGCCGACGGCAATCGGGATGGTGGCACCGACGATGGGCACCGAGCCGTGAAAGCCGACATCCCGGCCGAACAGGTGCATCGAACCGCCCATGCCGCGCGAGGCGCCGCTCGCCTTGCCGAGGACTTCGGCGATGAGGCTCTCCGGCGAGCCGCCGAGGGCGAGGAAATGGGAGTGCGAGCGGTGGTTGCCGAATGCCCGGTCCGTCGCCCGCAACCGGGTGGCCACGCCGACCGCAACGGCTTCCTGGCCGATGCCGAGGTGACAGGGGGTCCGGGCCAGGCCTTCGACGACCAGGCGGCCGATCTGGTCCTCCGTGTGCCGGATGACCAGCATGGTGCGCAGCAGATCGGACAGCCTCGCGCCATCCGCCTTCCCGACGCGCAGCGGCTCGGTGAACTGCGCCGGATCGGCCAGCCCGCCGAGCTCCGACTGCCAGGCTCTGCCGTTCACGGTTCAGCCGCGACCGTAGA
The DNA here is from genome assembly GCA_020851975.1 of Gammaproteobacteria bacterium. Classification (GTDB taxonomy): domain Bacteria; phylum Pseudomonadota; class Gammaproteobacteria; order Steroidobacterales; genus QUBU01. Next base: position 10,609 of record JADZBS010000061.1, read on the forward strand.
AGCCACGTACACACCCGACCACGTAACGGACATCCTCGTCGCTGAGTGAAGTGTTCATGGGCAACAGCAGGGCACGACGATACAGCAGCTCGGTCCGCGGCAGGCGGTAGTGCGTCAGCCCCAGGCCCTCGAACTGGTGCACGGCCTTGCCGCCGAACTGCACGATGGTCCGCACCCCGCATTCCTCGAGGTGCTTCTTGAGCTCATCGCGCCGCTCGGCCTCGATTTCGTAGTTCTGGTAGACATCGTGATGCCGCGGGTCGGCGCCCGGCGCCGGGGGCAGGAGCAGCTCGGGGATGTCCCGCAGGCCCTCGTCGTACAGGGCGGCGAGTCGCCGGCGCCGGTCGAGGTCGGCCGTGAAGGTCCTGAACTTCACGTTCAGGATCGCGGCCTGGAGATTGTCCAGGCGGGAGTTGGTGCCCCAGGCGACCACCTCGCCCCGGCTGTCGCGCCCGTGGTCGCGCAGCAGCGCCAGCCGTTCCCCCATGGCGTCGTCGTTCGTCACGACGCCGCCGCCATCGCCGAAGCAACCGAGGAGCTTCGCCGGGTAGAAGCTGAACGTGCCGGCCGCGCCGAACGTGCCGGCGAACCGGCCCCGAAAGCGCGAGCCCAGCGCCTGGGCGGCGTCCTCGATGACCCTCAGCCCGTGTTCGTGGGCGATGGCCATGATCTCGTCCATGTCGGCCGTGCGCCCGTTGAGCTGCACCGGCATGATGGCGCGGGTGCGCCCGGTGATGGCGCTGCGCACGCCGGCGGGATCGATCATGTGGTCATCGCGGCATTCCACGAGTACCGGGGTGGCGCCCGCCAGGTGAATCGACGCGGCGCTCGCCACGTAGGTGTGCGACGGCACGATGACTTCGTCACCGCGGCCGAGGCCGGCAGCCTGGAGCGCAATGATCAGCGCGTTGGTGCCGTCGGCCACGCCGAAGGCATGTTTCACACCGAGGAATTCCCGCAGCTGCCGCTCGAAGTCGGCCAGGTCCTGCTGGAGGATGTAGGCGCCGCGGCGCATGACATCGACGACTTTCGCCGTCAGCTCCTGCTCCTGGGCTTCGAACAACGCGCGATAGTTGAAGAACGGAACCTGCCTCTTGACCATGGGGTCGCAAAACCTCGTCGTGTGAATGAGTGGTCGTGCCGGCGCTGCGCTCAGGCGGGCAGCGTGGCCTCGCAGTAGATCACCTTGTGACGCTGGTCGGCCTGGCCGGGTGGCAACATCGCCAGGGTGGCCTCGATGCCCGCCGGCCGCATGGCCTCGGTGAGTTCGGCCGGCATCGGCACCGGCTGGCCGAACACCAGACGCTTCAGCAACTGCTTGCCACGCATGGTCTTCGGCATCAGCCCGGCTGCCACGGCAAACTGCTTGACGGGGCGCAGGAGCTTCTGGCGGAAGGACACCGTGCCGACGTCGAGGTAACCGAAGCAGTGCACCGCGAACCCCTCGGCTGCCAGCTCGCGATGCAGTTCGGCCACGCCCAGGTAGCGGTGGCTGTGGGGACTCGCGTTGAAGTCGGCGAGATCCTTGTTGGCCGTGGCGATCAGCAGCCGGCCGCCCGGGCGCAGGACCCGCCGGCATTCCCGGAAGAACGCACCCACGTCGGGCAGGTAGTACAACGCCTCGAAGATGATGATCACGTCGCGCGAGTGATCGGGGTAGGGCATGCCTTGCGCATCGAAGCGCTGTGCCCGCACGCGCTCACCGTAGTGACGGCGGACGCGTTCGACCATCTCGGCGCTGAAGTCCCCGGCGTCGAATCCGCGTGCGGCCCGGCTCAGGACCCCGAGGCCGGGTCCGGTGCCGCAGGCGAGCTCGACGACATCCTTGCCGCGGCAGTACTCTGCCGCCCAGAAGTAGCGATGGCAGAGACGCTCTAGCTGCTCCGACGAGATGGGTTCTCCCGCCATCTCGGTGACGTCGCAGAAATCGCTCGAGGTGCCGGCGTCACTCGATACGGCCGCTGGGTGGGTCATGTCTGGCTGGGAAAACACCGATCCGGGATGCGCGCATCTTACAAGGCCGACCGGGAAAATTCACACGCAGCCGTGCCCCGGACGCGTGCCATAATCGCCACCACAGGAGGAACGATCCCATGAGTGCAGCACATCCCTGGCTCGAACCCGAGAACTGGCCGAAGGTTCCCATGCCGCGCAAGGATCTGGAAGCGCGCATCGAGCGCGTCCTGACCCTCACCAACATCGCCTTTCTCGGCACGCTCGGGCGCAATGGCCCGATCGTCAGTCCGCTGGAGTTCTACGCCGACGGCCTGGACGTCTACGTATTCCCGCAGCCGAACAGCCCCAAGCTCAAGGCCATGGCGCGCGACCCGCGCATCTGTCTGGCGGTAGCCAACCCGATGGCGGGCTGGGCCTGTGCCATGGGATGTCAGTTGTTCGGCAACGCCGAGCTGCTCGATCCCGATACCGCCGACTGGGAGCGCGGCATGAAGGTGTTCAAGTGGCCGGCGTCGGCTTTTGAAATCGGCCGGCCGATCCAGACCCCGCCGCGCGGTCAGCTCATGCGCCTGCGGCCCGAGCGGATCGTCTACACCGAACACTTCCTGCGCCGGGAGGGTTTCGCGCCCCGCCAGATCTGGCTGCGCGAGGGGTGAGCAGCGCGCCTCAGTGCGCGCCGCCGCCCTTCAGTCCGCTGATGCGCCGCGCCACCGGGATGAACAGCACCAGCGCGAGTGCGATGCTCGCCGCGCTCACCCGGTTGACGGCGCTGAGATCGCCGGCCGTCATGACCGTACCAACGAGAATCGGGCCGAAGAAGAAACCGCCGATCTGCGCTGTCGGGATCAGCAGGCTCACGCGTCCCGTGGTGTCGTTCAGCGCCACCGTGCCCATCATGTAGGGACCGGCCAGGTTCCAGAAGACCTGGAAAGTTGCCACGGTCGCCGTGAACTGCATCCACGGCATCTCGCCCTGCAGGAGCAGGACCATGGCGAGCTGCACGCCGAGTGCGATCGTCACCGGCAGGATGCGCCCGAACCGGTCCGCGAGCGCGGCGGCCGCCAGCGCACCCACCACGGCGACCAGTGTCGACAGTCCGAGCGCCTGCCCGACCCTGACACCGGCAGCCGCAGCCGCCGCTTCGTCGCAACCCGGGCAGGTCACCGACAGCCCGATCAGCTTGACGAAGGCCCACAGGGCACCGAGCCCGGTGCACCAGATCGCCAGCACGCCGAGTGCCTGCAGGGCGGGCATGATCGAGCCACCCTGGCCGGCCGTCGCGCCGTGGCCGGCGGCGGCCTGCGGCTGCGGGATCCAGCCGACGGTGAGGAGCGCCAGCAGCGCCAGGCCCGCCAGCGGCAGCATCACACCGGCCACACCAGCATCTCGCGGCAACGGCAGGGCGAGGAAGAAGCACACGCCGAGCAGCACCTGAGCGGCGATGAGCAGGGCGAAATTGCGGTCCTTGCGCGCCGAGCCGCCGACGATCGCCATGGCCAGCGCGAACGCCGTGCCTTCGCCGAAGAGCCCCACCAGGAAGCGCACGGCGATGAGCAGCGTGGTGTCGGTCTCGAACGCCGACACGAGGTTGCCGCCGATCACCACGGTGAGGGCGGCGATACCCATCACGCGCCAGGGCACGCGCATCGTCCAGCCGAGCGCCAGCAATGGGCCGAGTGCCGTGCCGAGCGCCTCGACGGCCGTGATCCGGCCCGCCGTGCCGCTGTCCATGCCGAGCTTCGCGACCAGCACCTCGACCAGAATCGGCTGGGCCATGATCGCGAACACGCCCACGCAACCGAGCAGGATGGCGGCCACGATGCTGGTCGGTTTGTCAGCCACGCGTATCTCCCCCCTGGAGCCAATGATCGAGACCGGCCGGGTTCCGGCCGGGCGCTACTGTAACCGTTTTCAGCGGCGCACACGCAACGCGGCCCGCGAAGCCGGGGCTTGCAGACCCCAGCCGGGTTTGCCGGGAACGGTCAGCTGCCGCCGGTCAGCTCACGGCGGAAGAAAGCGTCGCTGCACGTTCTGTTGCGCTTCAGAACCGCGAGGACGTGAGCTTCACGTCGGCGTCGCGCCATGCGCGCGCCTGGCGCGAGGCGGTCCACGCCGCCTGTTCCGTCTTGCCCTGCGCCGCCTGGGCCTGTTGCAGTCCGAGCAAGGCGTAGCCGTTGTCGGGGTTGCGTTCCAGATCCTGCCAGTAGACGGTCTCGGCCTCCACCGCGCGCCCGGCCGCGAGCAGTTCCGCGCCGAGGTAATGGCGCACCGGGAAATACCAGTCCGGCGGCTCGTTGTAGCGGAAGCCATCCTGGATGCGTACTGCGCGGTCGAGGCGCGCGATGGCGAGTTCGTGATCGCCGGTCGCCGAGGCGATGGCGGCATCGAGCACGTCGGCCGCGATGCCGAGCACGGCCGGCGCCGGCGCGAATCCGACGAACTTGTCCTGCATCGACGAACCCGTGGCGGCCTGCCTGACCTCGGCGAGCTCCCGCCGGGCCCCTCGCAGCTGCTTCGTGTTGGCATAGGCCATGCCGCGCGCGTAGTGCCAGATGGCGGTGGCGAAGCCGTAGTCCCGATGCGGCGGCGCCTCACGCAGGATCTCGTCCCAGCGCCCGAACCGGACCAGCACGTACACGGGCTGGATCAGCAGGTGCTGCAGCGTCTCCGACAACGGACCGGCGAGCATCTCGGGTTCCAGCCCGTGGCCGATATGCCGGCCGGCGTCGAGCGCCGCCTGGCTGCGACCCTGGAACATCGCCGCCCAGGTGAGGAAGTGCTGGTTGTGGCGATGGTAGAAGAGCGGGTAGATGCCCTGCGCATTGCACTGCGCGACATAGCGGTTGTCGGCGGCATCGGCCAGTTCGTTGGTGCGTGCGGCATCGGCGTAGCGTCCGACGCGCCTATAAATGTGCGAGGGCATGTGCACGAGGTGGCCGGCGGTGGGGGCAAGGGTGAGCAACCGGTCGGCGCTCACCTCGGCCCGGCCGCCGTCGACGGCCTCCAGCGCATGGATGTGCAGGTGCAGGGCTCCCATGTGGTCGGGATGGCGGCGCAACACCGTTTCCAGCGTATCGACGATCACCTGCGCGTGATCGCCGCCACTGCCATCGGCACGCCAGTAGTTCCAGGGCGAGATGTCCATCAGCGCCTCGGCGTAGAGGGTTGCCGCGTCCGGGTCCTCGGGGAACCGGCCAGCCACATCGCGCATGGCCTCGGCAAAGGCGCGGTCGAGCGGGCTGCGATCGGCCGGCGCCGGGTCGGCATAGCGCGTGGCGAGCGCCTCGATGTAGGCGCGCTCGGCGGGCGTGGCGCGCGTGCGCAGGCTCATCGCCTTCTGCGTAGCCGCCCAGGCCTGGGCTGCGACCTCGGGCACCATCGGCAGGTTGAGATTGGGCCCGAGCACCCAGGCCCAGCCCCAGTAGGCCATGGCGTTGTCCGGGTCGAGCCGCGCGGCTTCCTTGAAGGCGCGCAGGGCCTCCGAGTGGTTGAAGGCGTAGGCGAGCCGCAGGCCCTGGTCGAAGAACTGCTGCGAGGCGGGATTGCGCGTGCTGACCGGGTGATGCAGCGTGCCGAGGCCGTCGAGGGCCGGCGCCAGCGGCGCGGTGGCGGTTGCCGGATCGATGGCGAGTGCGCGCGGGTCCCAGAATTCAGCAGTGGCGCTCTGTGCCAGCACGAGACTCAGGACGAGCCAGGCCATTCGGGCGTTCATGTCGCACCTCCCCGGCCCACGCCGCCGCGGGCCTGTCAGCCACGGTCACCACGGAGATGGTTTTGGACTTGGTCTACTTGAATGCCTTGTACGCCGCGTAGTCCGGCGAGGCAAGGCCGGATCGCGGCGCATCAAGGTCCTGGCGCTGTGCGCTCGCAGCACAGGCCGGGCGGGTCCGCGTGAACGGAGCCGGTCTCAGTCTTTCCGGCGTGCAGCGAAGTCCTGTTGCTGCGCCGGCGTGGCCTCGCGCTGGAAGCGCGCCTTCCACTCGCCATAGGGCATGCCGTAGATGCGCTCGCGCGCCGCGCCGTCGTCGAGCGTGACGCCGCGCTCGGCCGCGGCCTCGCGGTACCAGCGCGCCAGGCAGTTGCGGCAGAAGCCGGCGAGGTTCATGAGGTCGATGTTCTGCACCTCCCTGTGCGCGTCGAGGTGCTGCAGGAGGCGGCGGAAGGCCGCCGCCTCGATGCCGGTGCGGGTCGGTTCGTCCATGAGCGGATCCTCCGCGAATGCTCGTCGTGAAGGCAGTGACTCTACGGCACCCTGGCCGTTGCGTCTCACGTCGCCGGCGCGGGCGTCTGCTCCCGGGCGTAGTGCTCCAGGCTCGAGTGGCTCGGCCCGTAGTCCTCGGTCGGCGCCTTCAGCATGTCGGGCCGGTGACGGCGGGCGTACTCGAGCACGTGCTTCGGCAGTTTCTCCACCGTGTCGAAGCCGACCATCTGCGAGGCATACAGGCAGTGGCCCGGGGTGGCACCCATCAGCAGCCACGGCAGCCAGGGCGACACGCGGTGCCAGGTGCCGTGGTAGGGCACGGCCGTCAGCGCCGGGTTTTCGAGGTCCTGGCGCCGCACGAAGTAGCGCATCATCTCGGTGACCTGCGCCGTCGGCCCCGCGGACTCGCGCGGCCAGCGGTCCGGCTGCAGCGGGTTCGGATAGTTCAGGTGCATGTCGGTCGACAGCACCAGGGTCTCGGCGTCCAGTTCCTGCCAGGGGAAGAGGAGCGGGATCTTCGGCAGCTTGCTGCGATCGCCGCGCATGTCCTCCGGCGCCAGGATCAGCGTCTCGCTGATGGTGTAGTTGAACGGGTCGTTCCAGACGTGGACCACCCGGTTGGTCTCGCCCGTGAAGGGGTTGGCGAACTCCTCGATGATGTCTCCCGGCTGGCCCGTGCGGGTGAGGTTCGTGTAGAAGATCACTTCCTTGTTCAGGCGGCGGATGTTGCCGTCGGGCAGGGGCATGAGCCGCGTGACCAGGAAGGTCTGGAAGCCGAGAAAGGGCTTCAGCGCCTGGCCGGGGCGCACCGCGACAATGACGCCGCTGCAATGGGCGATGCGCTCGTTATCAGGGTTCATGTCGGCGTGGATGCGCGCCCAGGCATCGCGGTTCCAGCGCGGGTTGTTGAAATCGATGCGGGTCTCGAAGGGAATGATCGCCATCGCCGTGTGTCCTCCGTGGGGCGGTCGTGTACCGTCGCCGGGCCGGGGCCGGAATCCATGCCCGGCCGTCCGTCGTACGGGTTCAGCGCCGGCGCGGCCGATCGACTATCCTGCCGCCCGGCGCGATGCCAGCGCGACGCAGTCTAGCCGAAGCCGCGCCGGCCACCGCCCGGAGACACACTCCATGTCCAGTCCGCAGACAGCACTGACCTGACCGCCTGCCGCCATGGCCATCGGCGTCTTCGATTCCGGCGTGGGCGGGCTGACCGTGCTGCGTGCGTTGCGTACCACGCTGCCCGGGCGCGACTTCATCTATCTCGGCGACACCGCGCGCCTGCCGTACGGGACCAAGAGCGCCGCCTCGGTGGTGCGCTACGCCGGGCAGGCCGCCGATGCGCTGGTCGGGCGCGGCCTCAGTTGTCTGGTCGTTGCCTGCAACACCGCGAGCGCCGTGGCGCTGCCGGAGCTGCGCAGCCGCTACGCGCCGCTGCCGGTGGTCGGCGTGGTGGAGCCGGGTGCGGCGGCGGCCTGCGCCGCCACGCGCCGCGGGCGCATCGCGGTGCTCGCCACCGAGGGCACGGTGCGCGCGGGCGCCTACGAGCGCGCGATTCGTGCGCTGCGCCCGCAGGCCGCGGTGGTGTCGGCAGCCTGTCCGCTGTTCGTCGCCCTGGCGGAGGAGGGCTGGACCGAGGGCGAGGTGGTCGACCTCGTGGCGCGTCGCTACCTCGAGCCGCTCCTCGCGACGAGCACGGCGCCCGACGTGCTGCTCCTCGGTTGCACGCACTTCCCGGTGCTGGCTGAAGCACTCGCGCGCGTGGCCGGCAGCGACGTGCGCATCGTCGATTCGGCGGCGACCACCGCGGCGGCGGTTGAGGGCATGCTCGGCGCCGTGGACGGTACCACGCAGGGACGCGGCAGGCTGCAGCTGCTCGCGACCGACGATGCAGCGCGCTTCGCGCGGGTGGGCGCGCGGTTTCTCGGCGAGGCCATCGAGCCTGCGACCGTCGAAGTCGTCGACCTCGGCGGCTGAGTCGCGCTCAGCCGCGCGCCAGCTCCTGGCCGAGGCGCAGGTGCACCTCGTGGCTCATCAGCGCGAGGAACGCCGCGAGCCCGAGATACCACACCGCGTAACGCAGGCGCAGCGCCGTCGGTGTTTCGTAATAGCCCGCCGGCATCGCGGCTTCCGCCCGGCCGCGCAGCACGGCCCACACCTGCGGCGCGGCCAGCAGGGCGATCAGGATCAGCATCGGACTCGGCGAGACGAAGAACAGCGCCCCGAGCAGCGGCACCCCGAGGAGCCAGACCCTGGGCGAGATGATCGCCGTGATGCGCCCGCCATCGAAGGGGCTGAGCGGGATCAGGTTGAACAGGTTCAGCATGAAGCCCGCGTAGGCCAGCGCGAGCAGCAGCGTGCTGTCGCCGAGCACGGCGAACACGAAGCAGACGAGCGTGGCGAGCGTGCCGACCACCGGCCCGGCGATGCCGACATAGGCTTCGGTCTCGACGTCGTGCGGCAACTGCTTCAGTTCGATCCAGGCACCGACGAAGGGGATGAAGGTCGGTGCGCCGACCGCGAGGCCGCGGTGGCGGGCGGCGAGGAAGTGGCCCATCTCGTGACAGAAGATGAGGAGTACGAAACCGACGGCGTAGCGCCAGCCGAGCAGCAGCGCGTAGGCGCCGACCGACAACAGCATGGTGCCGCCGGTCTTGAGCAGTGGCCCGAGCTTGGCCGCGTTGAGCAGGGCGAAGAGGAGCTTGAGCATGGCGTGTTGGCGCGGCGGCAGGCCGCGAGGTTCCTCGTGCGGGGAGGGTGGATGGCCGGGGCGCGCCGATAATACGCAATCCGCTTGCTGATCCGGCCCGCTGGTGGCTGGACCGGGGTCCTGGCGGAGGGTGATCTGGGACTTGCAGGTTCCATATTTGTGATATAAAGTCTCAAATGTGGAGGTTTTTGATCGTCGAGCTGTCGCGCAAGGCGCCCGGGCGCTGCTGCGCCCGCTGGCGAGCCTGCTGCTGCGTTGCGGCCTGACCTGGCGGGAATTCGCCGAACTCTCGCGGGCGGTCTTCGTCGAGGTGGCGAGCCGCGAGTACGGCCTGCGCGGCCGGCCGACCAACGTGTCGCGGGTGGCCATCCTCACCGGCATCGGCCGCCGTGAAGTCGGCCGCATCCGCGCGGCGATGGAACACCCCGAACCGCCGCTGCCGAACCAGACCAATGACGCCACGCGCCTGCTGTCCGGCTGGCACCAGGACGCCGATTTTCTCGATGCCGGGGGCAAGCCCCTGGAACTCCCGGCCGACGGCGGCGCGCGGAGCTTCGAGGCGCTGGCGCGGCGTTACGCGCCCGACGTCGCGCCCGGCACGATGCTGAAGGAGTTGCTCCGGGTGGGCGCGGTCGGCACGCAGGCTGGCGGGCAGGTGCGTGTCCTGCGCCGCTTCTACCAGCCTGCGCCGCTCGATCCGCAGTGGATCCTCAACGCCGGCAGCGTCGTCGCCGACCTCGGCGTCAACATCAACCACAACCTTGCGGTGCGCGACGGGCAACCTACCCATTTCCTCGGGCGGGCCACCGACACGCGGGTGGATGCCGCCGCCGTCGCCGACTTCCGGGCATTCCTCGAAACCGAGGGCCAGCAGTTCCTGGAGCGCGTCGATGCGTGGCTCATGCGTCGTCGCGTCGAGGACGGCGGGCAGGACACGCATCGAGCGGTCCGGCTCGGCGTCGGGCTTTTCATGATCAAGGGCGATCCGGACAAGGAGTCAGGCCATGAGTAATCGAATCGGGCAGGCACTGGTGGCGATCGCCACGGCGTTCGGCGTGGCTGCCTGTGGCGGGGGCGGTGGGGGTTCGTCGGCCGGCATCGACCGGCTGGGGGTTTCCTCGGGCACCATCACCGGCTTCGGCAGCATCTTCGTCAACGGCGTGGAGTGGCGCACGAACGGCGCGGACATCGAAGTCGACGATCAACCGGGTACCGAGTCCAGCCTGCGCCTCGGCCAGGTCGTCGTGGTACGCGGCACGCTCGATGCCGGCGGCACCTCGGGGAGCGCCGACTCCATCAGCTTCGACAACGAGATCGAGGGCCCGGTGACGGCGATCGACCCGGCGGCTGGAAGCTTCGTGGTGCTCGGCCAGACGGTACTTGTCGTGCCGGACACGGTTTTCGACGACAGCATTGCCGGCGGCTTCGCCGGGCTCGCCGTCGGTGCGCTGGTGGAGGTCAGCGGTTACCGCGATGCCACGGGGGCAATTCGCGCCACGCGCATCGAGCGGCAGGAGGCCGGCGAGGACGCCGAGGCCAGGGGCCTGGTGAGCGGGCTCGACACGGGCAACCAGACGTTCCTGCTCGGTGACCTCGCCGTGAATTATGCGGGAGCCACGCTGGAGGACTTCGGCAGTGACACGCTCAGCAATGGCGACATCGTCGAGGTCGAGGGCAACTTTGCCGGCGGCGTGCTGGTCGCCGACACCGTCGAGCGCGAGGACGACCTCTCTGGCGAGGACGGTGACGAGAGCGAGGTCGAGGGTTACGTCACGCAGGTGTTTTCGGCGACCGATTTCGAAGTCGCCGGCATCCGCGTCACGACCAACGCCGGGACCGAGTTCGAGGGCGGCACGGCCGCCGACATCGCCCTGGACGCGAAGGTGGAGGCCGAAGGCGAATTCAATGCCGCCGGTCTGCTCGTGGCCGACAAGGTCGAGTTCCGCGTCAGCGACGAGGACACCGACGTGGAGATCGCCGGTGCCGTGACCGCGGTCAGCACGCAGGCGGGCACGTTCCAGATCGAGGGGGTGCTCGTGCGGACCACGCCGACGACACTCTGGGAGGACGACAGCAGCGCCGCGCTCGCGACCTTCGGGCTCGCCGACCTCGATGTCGGCGACTACGTCGAGATCCGCGGCGCCGAGGATCCCTCCGCCACGGCGAACGACGTCATCGCCACCCGCGTCGAGCGCGACGACTCGCGCGACGAGGCGACCCTGCGCGGACCCGTTCAGGCCGAGAACGAGCCCGACCTCACCGTGCTCGGCGTGACCATCAGCACCGACACCGCGGTCTTCCGCGATGAGGACGACAACCCGATCGACGAGGCGACGTTCTTCGCCACCGTCGGCGTCGGCGATGTCGTCGAGGCGAAGACCGACACGCTCGCCGGCTTCAACAACACATCGTTCATCGCCGAGGAGGTCGAGATCGAGGAGATCGACTGACAGCGAGCGCGGCGGGCAGATGCCCTGCCTGAATCGGCCGCCCGGCGGTTGCCGCCGGGCGGCCTTCGTTCATCCGGCGGAACAGGATCGCTGCTGGCGCCGGCGTAGACCCGCGATGCTCTTACTTTCATGGCCAGTGCGACACCGGCGGTGCCCCTGATTCATTCACCTTCGATTACTCGTTCGACCTGAGCACGAACCCCGATACTGCGGCGATCGTCACCAAGTTTGCGTGGGCCTACGTCCTCCCGGTGCCCTATGTTTCCGGTGGGCCCATCGGCCGAACGGGCGGCGAAGTGATGGCAAGCGTCGACCCGGTGTTGGCCATCGACCCGACATTCCAGATCGACGGTGTGCCGGCCAACCAGATCTTCAGGCTCGAATACAGCCCGAATCTCGCGCCCGTGCCCCTGCCCACGACGGCACTGCCGTTCCCGACGGGCTTCGCCGCGGCGCTCGCCTGGCGCCGGCGCAAGCGGGCCGTCGAAACCCGACGCCGGCGTGGCACCTGAAGACCCGAGCCAGGCGGGTCTGCCGGTCCTGCCAAACACCGACTTCCCTCGGCGCGCCACGCATCGGGCCAGTCTGTGGCGTTACCGAAACCGTAACACCGGCACCGATCAGTTGCAGGAGGCAAGGCCGGTGATCCAGGTGGTGATCAGCTGCACGCCCTGATCGTCGACGAGATTCGAGGCAAAGGGCGGCATCATGTCGGCCGTGCCGCGCTGGCTCATGCGTTCGAGCAGCACCGAGCGGCCGGGTGCGCCGGGGGCGAGGATACGCGCATCCGGCAGGCCGAGGTCACCCGCCTGCGGCAGGGCATTGCAGGTGTTCGTTGCCGTGAGGGTCGTGGTGTAGCGCAGGTCCATGTCGCTCGGCGTCGGGCCGCCGGGCCGGTGGCAGAAGGCGCAGTTGGTGTGCAACCACGCCCGGGCGCGCTCGGTGAGCGTGCCGCCGCCGCCCTCCGGGTCGGGCATCACCGGCAACGTCGAGGGCGCTGCATTGATCGGCGGCGCGAGCGTATGGATGGCATTCAGGGTGACGATCTGATTGGCCGTTCGTCCGGTCGCGGGATACAGGAGGTCGCCGTTGAGCTGCGCCGTTTCGAGCCCGAGGCTGCGCCCGGCCGCCGCGGTGTGACAGCCGAGGCACTGCGCCTCGCTCGGGAAGATCCAGTTCTGGCCATCGACCATCATGGTCTTGCCGCCGACGACGCGTGTGGCATCGGTGCCGGCGATATTCCATTCGTAGGTGTAGCCGGCCCAGTTGCCGTTGGTGTGGCGCATGAACAGCCGCGTTTCCACGAGTCGGGCGCCAATGCGGAAATCCTTGCGCAGCACGGTCCGGTTGGGGAAGTCCCAGTCATGATCGGCTGCACTGCTGTCGATATCCTGGCCATCCGGAAGGGCCAGCCAGCGTGCCTTGGCGGCGCCATCCGACCAGAAGCCGGCGTTCGGCGCGTAGGGAATGAGGCCGGGTGCGGGTTGCGACGGATTGCCGCTGGCGCCGCAGCCGGTCGCCGAGAACTGTGTCGGGACGTTGCCGCCACCTGCACCCTGCACCAGCTGGTGCAGGGTGCCATCGCCGAGATCGACGACGAACAACTCGCCATCGAGCGCCTCGCCGAAGGAGGAGATGCCGAGCCCGGTCGATATCCCCTCCGGGCCGGTCACGGTGACGGTCGGTTGCGAGTTGGCGGCAATGTTCCAGATTCGCCCGGAGCCGTAATCGCCGAACACATAGCGCCCGACGAGCGCCGGGATGGCCGTGCCGCGATACACGTAACCGCCCGTTATCGAGTAACCGGCGCCGTGCCCGTATTCGGCGACCGGGTCCAGCCGCGGCTGCAGGGTGCCGCAGGCGGGGTTGAAATCGTGGGCACCCTCGCGGCACCGCCAGCCGTAGTTGCCACCTGCCACGACGCGATCGACTTCCTCCCACGCTGACTGGCCCACGTCGCCCACCCACAGCGCATGCGTCCCGCCGCGATCGAAGCTCCAGCGCCAGGGGTTCCTGAAGCCATAGGCATGGATTTCCCGGCACTGCGCCGCGGTGGTCGAGCCATTCGTGCAGGCACCGCCGGTGGCGGCGAACGGATTGCCGGCAGGGATGGTGTAGCCGGTCGACGCCGGGCCACCGACATCGATACGCAGCATCTTGCCGAGCACGGTCTGCAGATTCTGGCCGTTGCCGATCGCGCCGTGCCCGTCGCCGCCACCGCCGCCATCGCCGAAGCCGATATAGAGGAATCCGTCCGGGCCGAAGGCAAGGTGGCCGCCATTATGGTTCGACTCGGGCTGGACGACGGTCAGCAGGACGATTTCGCTGCCGGTGTCGAGTGTCGCGTTGCCGGCGGCCAGCCGGAACGAGGAGATGCGCGAGGTCAGCGGGCCGGGGTCGGTGGTCGTGTATGACAGGAAGACGCGCCGGTCCGTCGGGAAATCCGGGTGGAAGGCCATGCCGAGCAGGCCGCGCTCACCACCCGAGTTCACGCGGCCGCTGATGTCGACGAACGTGGTGGCCGTGGTGACGTTGGCGACATTGGCGAACGTCCGCACGCGCCCACCCTGTTCCACGACGTACCAGCGCGACGGATCGCCCGGTGCCTGCAACATGGCGAGCGGCGCATTGAAGGCCAGGTTGGGGAAGACGCGGTTCACCGCCAGGCTGGCGGTCGGCTGCTCGCCGGCGAGACAGCTCGCATTGGCCGGCCGGGCGTCGAGGCCGGAAATCGGAGTTACCGGGGTCGCAATGTTCACCACTGCCGACTGTGCCGACTCGTTGGGCGGCGTTGCCGCATCGATGGCGCTGACCCGGTAGGTGTACGCGGTGCCCGCGCTCACCGTGTCGTCCGTGTAGCTGCTGGTCGTGGATGAGGCGAGCGGGGCGGCGCTGCCGTTGCGATAGATGCGGTAGCCGGCGAGTCCCGCGCCGCCGGCATCCGTCGAGGCACTCCAGCTCAGCCCGACCCGCGTCGGCCCGGGCGCGGTCGCCTGGAGGTTCGCAGGCACCGAGGGCGGCGTCGTATCGGCAGGTGGTGGGTTGGGCGAGTTGCCGGACGAACCGCCACCCCCGCAGCCCGCCAGACCCGTGATCGCGGCGGCCACCAGCGCCCATCTCCACCCTGTCCTGCGCAGCATCGGACACCCTCGCCCGGACATCCTGCCTCAAGCGGACCCGCCTGCCTAGCGGTCCGGTTTCCGCGGTTGTTGCTGTCCAGCGGCTGGCGCCGGGCGCCTGCGTCTGGCTGCTCTGCCGACTTCGCGGTTCGCCTGCTGTAAACTTCGCGGCCCGCGTGGCCACATCGGAAGCCAACGTGAAAGCGACGATCTACCACAACCCCGCCTGCGGCACTTCGCGCAACGTCCTCGCCTTGCTGCGCGCGGCCGGCATCGAACCGGAGATCATCGAATACGTGAACGATCCGCCGACCCGCGCGCGCCTCGTCGAGCTGATCCGCGCCGCCGGCATCACCGTGCGTGAAGCCGTGCGGCAGAAGAGCGCGCCCTACGACGAGCTCGGCCTCGCCGATCCCGCGCTCACGGACGATCAGCTGCTCGATGCGATGATGGCGCACCCGATCCTGATCCACCGGCCGTTCGTCGTGACCGACAGGGGCACGCGGCTCTGCCGGCCCGCGGAGACGGTGCTCGAGCTCATGGACGCCCGTCCCGCCGCACCCCGCGCTTGAGCACCACCCCCCCCATCCGTCCCGGTGCCGACGACGCCGGGGACACGGCTTTCGCCGTGCTCGCGGCAATCAGCGCCTGCCATCTGCTGAACGACATGATGCAGTCGCTGCTGCCGGCGATGTATCCGCTGCTGAAGACGAACTACGGCCTCGATTTCGGACAGATCGGGCTCTTCAGCTTCGCCTGCCAGGTCACGGCCTCGGTGCTGCAGCCGCTGATCGGCCTGTACGTCGACCGCCGGCCGCAGCCGTACTCGCTGGCCGTCGGCATGACTTCAACGCTGGCCGGTCTGGTGCTGCTCGCCTATGCGCCGGATTTCACGGCCCTGCTGGTGGCAGCCGCACTGGTCGGCGTCGGCTCGTCGGTGTTCCACCCGGAGTCCTCCCGCGTGGCACGCATGGCGGCAGGCCACCGCCACGGGCTGGCGCAGGCGGTGGTCCAGGTGGGCGGCAATGCGGGGGCCGCCCTCGGCCCGCTGCTCGCGGCATTCATCGTGTTGCGCCACGGGCAGGCGAGCGTGGCCTGGTTTTCGCTCGCCGCGCTGCTCGGCATCGTCTTCCTGGTCCGGATCGGACACTGGTACCAGGCGCACGGGTTGCGGCGGATGGAAGCAGGCACCGCTCACGCGGCCGCCCGCCCGACGCTGCCACGCTGCCGGATCGCGCTGGCGCTTGCGGTGCTGGTCGCACTGCTCTTCTCGAAGTTCTTCTACACGACGAGCATCACCAGCTACTACACCTTCTATCTCATCAGCGAGTTCCAGGTGTCGGTGCAGAGCGCACAGCTCCACCTGTTCGCCTTTCTCGTTGCCGTGGCGACCGGCACCATCGCCGGCGGCTGGATCGGTGATCGCATCGGGCGCAAGGCGGTGATCTGGGTCTCGATCGTCGGCGTCCTGCCGTTCACCCTCGTGCTGCCTTACGCGAATCTCTTCTGGACCGGGGTGCTGAGCGTGCCGATCGGCTTCATCATGGCCTCGGCGTTCCCGGCCATCATCGTGTACGCGCAGGATCTGCTGCCAGCGCGCGTCGGCACGGTGGCCGGCCTTTTCTTCGGGCTCGCCTTCGGCCTCGCGGGCATCGGCGCCGCGGTGCTCGGCGAACTGGCCGACGCCACCAGCATCGGCTTCGTGTACCGGCTCTGCGCCTTCCTGCCGGTGATCGGCCTCCTCGCCGGCCTGCTCCCCGACGTGAAGAAAGGTGCCGGGTCGTAGTTTCGAAGTTTTCCGAAGCAAGGTGCCGGGTCGAAGTTTCGAAGTTTTCCCGGCGTGGACGCCGGGAAAACTTCGAAACTTCGACCCG
>JADZBS010000062.1 GCA_020851975.1 Gammaproteobacteria bacterium
CAGCGCCCAGCCCTCACCGGGTAGGAGCGACGCCAGTCGCGACCCGACTCCGGCCCAGCGCCCGGCCCTCCCCGGGTAGGAGCGACGCCAGTCGCGACCCGAATTCCCCGCCGCCGCCCGACAGCACCCCGTAGGAGCGACGCCAGTCGCGACCCGAATCCTCCCTGCGACACCATGACGCAGGACGCGGGCGGTGCCGGGCGCACCGGGCCGTGGCAGACTGCCTGCCCATCACAGGGCGAACATCCCCGCGGGGGCTTCTCATGCACACGATCCCGTCCACGGCCGGCCGGGCCGGTCAGGCTTTCACGCTGCGCGCGGGTCTTGCCGCGCTGGCCCTGCTCGCGGCCGGGTCCGCCTCGGGCGCCGACTGGCCGGAGTACCGGCTGCAGGCGAGCATCGACCCGGCCGGCCACGGCCTGAAGGTCGCCGCCGACGTCGTGCTGCCGCCGGGGCTCGCCGGGCAGCCGGTGGAATTCGTGCTCGGCGCCAACTTCACCATCGCCGCCAGCAGCCTGCCGGTGACGAAGCTGCCGGCGGAGGCCGGCGACGAGGCCTTCGCCGGCATCAACGGCACCAGTGCGGCCATGGCCCGCCGGCGCGGCGTGGCGCGTTACCGCGTGGCGCTGCCGACCGGGGCGACGGGCTTTCGCGTCGAGTACGCGGGCCTCGTCGACATGCAGCCCGAGGTGAGCCCCGAGGAATACGCGCGCAGCTTCTCCGAGACCCCGGGCATCGTCGATCCCAAGGGCGTGTACCTCGCCGGCTCCACGCTCTGGTATCCGCAGCTCGCCGCCTCGGCGGCCACCGAACTCCTCACCTACACCCTGACCGTCAACGCCCCGGCCGGCTGGCACCTCGTCGCCCCGGGCGACGGCGACTCCGGCGGCGCCGACGGCGAGGCCCGCTGGCACTCGCCGGCACCGGTGGACGAGATCTCGCTCAGCGGCGGGCCGCTCACGGCCTACACCGCGAAGGCGGGCCGCATCGAGGCGCAGGTCTACCTGCGCCAGGCCGACGCCGCCCTCGCCGGCAAGTACCTCGATGCGACCAGCCGCTACCTGCGCATGTACGAGTCGCTCCTCGGCCCCTACCCGTACCAGAAGTTCGCGCTGGTGGAGAACTTCTGGGAGACCGGCTACGGCATGCCCTCCTACACGCTGCTCGGGCCGCAGATCATCCGCTTCCCGTTCATCCTCAACTCCTCCTACCCGCACGAGATCCTGCACAACTGGTGGGGCAACTCGGTGTACGTCGACTACGCCACCGGCAACTGGTGCGAGGGGCTCACCGCCTACCTCGCCGACCACCTGCTGAAGGAAGTCGAGGGCACCGGCGCCGAGTACCGGCGCGACACGCTGAAGCGCTACCGCGATTTCGCCGCGACCAACGCCGATTTCCCGCTGCGCGAGTTCCGCTCGCGCCACAGCGCCGCCACCGAGGCGGTGGGCTACGGCAAGACGCTGATGGGCTTCCACATGCTGCGCCTGCAGCTCGGCGACGAGGCCTTCCGGCGCGCGCTGGCGCGTTTCTACAAGGAGTTCCGCGGCCAGCGCGCGAGCTTCGCCGACCTGCGCGGTGTCTTCGAGTCCGTCGGCGGGCGTGACCTCGGCCGCTTCTTCACCGAGTGGGTCGAGCAGCCGGGCGCCGCCGACCTCGCCGTCACCGACGTCGCCGTGCGCCAGGCCGGCGCCGGCTACGCCGTGAGCGGCGTGCTGCGCCAGCGCCAGCGCGCCATTCTCGCGCTCGAGGTGCCGGTCGTGGTCGCCACCGCGGCCGGGCCGGTAGCCACGACCGTGAGCAGCAGTGCGGCGGCGACACCCTTCACGATCGAGACCCGCGAACGCGCGCTCAGCGTCGCCGTGGACCCGGCTTTCGACGTCTTTCGCATCCTCGATCCGCGCGAGACCGCGCCGAGCATCGGCCAGATCCTCGGCGCCGCGCGCGTGACCGCCGTCGTCCCCGGCGAACCGGCGAGCGACACCGAAGCCTGGCGGCAGATGCTCATGAGCTGGCAGGGCCCGGTGAGCGAGATCACGGTCGTCACCGACCGGGAGATCGACGCCATCCCCGCCGACCGCAGCGTGTGGCTGCTCGGCCGCGGCAACCGGCTGGCCGCCGGTCTGTTCGCCAGCGACCCGGCCATCGGGCTTGCCGTCGGCGCCACGGGCGTCACCGCCAGCGGGCGCGAACTGCCCTTTGCCGGGCACTCGCACGTGCTGACGCGCCGGCACCCGGCCGATGCGAAGCTCGCCGTCGGCTGGATCACCGCCGACCCGCCGGCGGCCATCGCCGGGCTCGGCCGCAAGCTGCCGCACTACGGCAAGTATTCCTGGCTCGCCTTCGCCGGCACGGAGCCGGCCAATGTCGCCAAGGGCGAATGGCGCGCCGCCGACTCGCCGCTGGTCGTGAGCCTGCAGCCGGCCGGCGCCCCCGTCGTGCTGCCCGAGCTCGCCCGCCGCCGGGCGCTGGCCGAGCCACCGCCGGTCTTCTCGGCCGAGGCCCTGCAACGCCACGTCAGCTGGCTCGCCGCGCCCGAGCGCACCGGACGCGGCATCGGCACGCCCGGCCTCGATGCCGCCGCCGAGTACATCCGCGAGCAGTTCCAGACCGCCGGGCTCGCCCCCGGCGGGGACGCCGGCGGCTGGTTCCAGGCCTTCACCGCCGTCACCGGCCCGGAGCAGCGCGACACCGCGCTGCGCAACGTCGTCGGCGTCGTGCGCGGCACCGATCCGCGCTTCGCCGGCCAGGCCGCGCTCGTCACCGCGCACTACGACCACCTCGGCCACGGCTGGCCCGGTGCGCGGGCCGACTCGGTCGGCAAGCTCCACCCCGGCGCCGACGACAACGCCAGCGGCGTGGCCGTCATGATCGAGGTCGCGAAGCAGGTGGCCGCCCGCCCGCCGCCGCGCACCGTGGTGTTCGTCGCCTTCACCGGCGAGGAATCGGGTCTCCTCGGCTCGCGCCACTACGTGAAGCACCCCACGCCCGTGCCGCTCGCCGGCATCTTCGGCGATCTCAACCTCGACACCGTCGGCAACCTCGGCGACGGCCCACTCTCCATCCTCGCCACCGAGAGCGCCCGCGAGTGGCCGTTCGTGTTCAGCGGCATCACCGCCGTCACCGGTGTGCCGACGAAGAGCGTCGTCGGGGCGAGCGTCTCCTCCGACCAGCAGGCCTTCATCGATGCCGGCATCCCCGGCGTGCAGCTCTTCGCCCGCGCCACGCTCGACTACCACCGCCCCAGCGACACCGCCGACAAGGTCGATGCCGCCGGCATGGTGAAGGTGGCCGCCGTCGTCGGCGAAGCCGTCGGCTACCTCGCCTCCACCGACAAGCGCCTCACCGTCACCGGGGCCGGCACCGGCAGCGGCGTGCCGCCACCGGCCGCCCGTGGCGATGCGCGCAAGGCCGCCCTCGGGGCCATCCCCGACTTCGCCTTCCAGGGCCCCGGCATGCGCCTCGACGGCGTCGTCCCCGGCTCCGCGGCCGAGAAGGCCGGCCTGAAGGCGGGCGACATCCTGCTGCGCCTCGGCGGCGACGACGTGACCGGCCTCGGCGGCTTCAACGAGGTGCTGCGCAAGCACCAGCCCGGCGACCGCGTGAAGCTCGAGTGGACCCGCGACGGCGCCCCCGCCAGCGCCGACGCCGAACTCACCGCCCGCTGAGCCCCATGACCGCCCGCAGCGCCGCCGCCCCGCTCGAGCGCGCCGAGCGCATCCCCGCGCTCGACGTCGCCCGCGGCATCGCCGTGCTCGGCGTGCTCGTCATGAACATCTGGTCGTTTGCCGGTCCCCAGGCGTTCTTCGACTACCCGCGCGCCATCGCCGGTCACGCGGGCGAGCCGGTGGCCACCTGGGCCGTGGTCCACACGCTCTTCGAAGGCACGCAGCGCACGCTCCTCTCGCTCCTCTTCGGCGCCGGCGCCTTTCTCATCCTGCAGCGGCTGGTCGCGCGCGCCGGGCCCGCGGCCGCGCGGCGCATCTACCTGCGGCGCACCGCGCTCCTCGCCGGCCTCGGCCTCGTCAATGCCTACCTCTTCCTCTGGCCCGCCGACATCCTCTTCGTCTACGGCCTGGCGGGGCTCTGCCTCTACCCGCTGCAGCGGCTGCGCACGCCCGTTCTCGTCGCCGTCGTGCTCGCCACCCTCGCCGTCCCCGTCGGCCTGCGGCTGCACGACCTCTCCGGCCTGCGCGCGCTCGAAGCCGGTGCCACGGCCGCCGCCGCGCGCCTCGAAGCCGGGCAGGCGGTCGGCGAGGCGGACAGCCGCGCGATCGCCGCCTGGCAGGCGAAGCTCGCCAAGGCGCGGCCCGACGCCGGCGACCCCGAGCTCGCCGGCTCGATGCACGTCATGCAGACCGGGACGCTCGCCGAGATTGCCGCGCGCCAGGCCCGCGTCAGCCTCATCCTCCAGACCATCGTCGCCGCCAAGTGGTGGTTTCTGGATGCGCTCGCCCTCATGCTGATCGGCCTGCTCGGCGCCCGCCATGGTCTCCTGGTGCGCCCCGAGCCGCGCGCCGTGCGCCTGGCGCTCATCGCCGGCGGCTTCGGCATCGGCCTGCCGCTCGCCACCTGGCAGACCGCCACGCTCCTCGCCACCGACTTCCACCCCGTCGCCTCGGTCGTCACCATGCTCGGCTACGACCTGCGCCGCCTCGCCATGACCGCCGGCTACCTCGGCCTGATCCTCGCCTTCTGCCACACCGCGGCGGGCGGCGCCGTGAAACGCGCGCTCGCCGCGACCGGGCGCATGGCGCTCACCAATTACCTCGGCCAGTCGATCGTCTGCGGGCTCCTGTTCTACGGCTTCGGGCTCGGGCTCTACGGCCGGGTCGCCGGGTACCAGCTCTACGGCATCGTCGCCCTGGTCTGGGCGCTCGAGATCGCCTGGAGCGTGGCCTGGCTCGCGCGTTTTCGCATCGGACCGTTCGAATGGCTGTGGCGCTCGCTGACCTACGGGCAGCGCCAGCCGTGGCATGATCCGCAGCCGGCACCCGCCGCTGCCATCCCGCATGGAGAAGCAACGCATGAACACCCGTCCTGAATCCCTGCTGCCGGCGCTGGCGGCCTGCCTCGCCCTCGTCCCGGCCGCCACGCTCGCCGCCGGCCAGGCGGTGCTGCACATGGAACTCGGCGATCCGGCGCGGCGCGGCCGCGAAGTCCCCGTGGTGCTCGACGGCATCACCGACACCGCCACCGGGCAACTGGTCACGCCCGCGCAGATGGCCGCGAAGCTCGCCGACACCGGCATCCTCTTCATCGGCGAGAACCACACCAACCAGGAATTCCACGACGTGCAGATGCGCACCATCCGCGCCCTGCACGAGGCCGGCCGCGAGGTGCTGATCGGCCTGGAGATGTTTCCCTACCCCGAGCAGCCCGTGCTCGACCGCTGGATCGCCGGCGACTACACCGAGCAGGGCTTCGTCGACCTCGGCCGCTGGTACGACAACTGGGGCTACCACTGGCGCTACTACCGCGACATCTTCCTCTTCGCCCGCGAGCACCAGCTCGGCATGTTCGCCGTCAACAGCCCGCGCGAGCTGGTGAAGGCCGTGCGCGGCAAGGGCTTCGACAGCCTGACGCCCGAGGAAGCCGCCCACCTGCCGCCCGCCCTCGCCCCGGAGAGCGACGAGCACCAGCGCATGTTCCGCGCCTTCTTCGACGCCGATGACGCGCTGCACATGAACGACGCCCAGCTCGCCGGCCTGTACCGCGCCCAGACCATGTGGGACGCCACCATGGGCTGGAACGCCCTGCAGGCGCTCAAGGCCCACGGCGGCCCCAAGGCCATCATGGTGGTGCTGATAGGGGCCGGCCACGTCACCTTCGGCCTCGGCTCGGAGCGGCAGATCGACCCGCACTACGCCGGGCGCATCGCCTCGCTGGTCCCGCTCACCGTGGTCGACGAGGAAGGCGAGCCGGTGAAGCAGGTGCGCGCCTCCTACGCCAGTTTCATCTGGGGCCTGCCCGAGGAACGCGACACCGTCTATCCGAGCATCGGCGTCTCG
>JADZBS010000063.1 GCA_020851975.1 Gammaproteobacteria bacterium
CCTCACCCGTGACCCGGACAGCAGCGTCGCAGAGGTGATGGACACCGGCGTCGAGCCGATCGCCGCCGACACGCCCGATACCGATGTCGCCCAGGCATTCCGCGATCGCGACCTGGTATCCGCCCCTGTGGTCGACGCCCGGGGCAGCCTGCTCGGCAAGATCACGGTCGACGACGTCGTTGACGTCATCCAGGAGCAGGCCGACGAAGACCTGCGTCGCATGGCCGGCCTGCCCGGCGAGGACGACATGTTCGCGCCGGTCCTCGTCAGCGCCCGCCGGCGGGCCATCTGGCTCGGTGTCAATGTCGGCACCGCCTTTCTCGCCTCGACCGTGGTCGGTGTCTTCGAGCCAACCCTGCACAAGGTCGTCGTGCTGGCCGTGCTGATGCCGATCGTCGCCAGCATGGGTGGCATCGCCGGCAACCAGGTGGTCACCCTGATGGTGCGTGGCCTTGCGCTCGGCCGGGTGCACGACGCCAACGCGCGCTGGCTGCTCGCGCGGGAGGTCGGGGTGGCCCTGCTCAACGGCGCCGGCTGGGCCGCAGTGGTCGCACTCGGCACAGTCGCCTTCTTCGCGGAGTGGCAGGTCGGGGCGATCATCGGCGCCGCCCTGATGATCAACCTGCTGGTGGCGGCACTCACCGGATTCACCGTGCCACTGATCCTCACGAAGCTGCGCATCGATCCGGCGCTCGCCGGCACCGTGATCCTGACCACCGTCACCGACTGCGTGGGGTTCGCGGTATTCCTCGGCCTCGGGACACTGTTCCTGCTCTGATCTCGCTCACGCCCGCGAGCCTTCACCTGGCAGGCGCAGGGCACGCACGCGCTGGGAGTAGTGCTCGGAGAGATCACGCCAGCCGGCGATCCCGCCGGGTACGCCAAGCGGAGCGCCCTCCAGGAAAGCCTGGATCTGCTCGCGCCGCGCCAGCCCATCCTCGTAGCCGAGCTTGATCAGCTCGCGGGTGTAGCCCTTCTCGAACAGCAGGTAGCTGACCAGCTGGCGACCGCCGGTGTTCAGCGCTCCCAGGCCACTCATGAGGATCCGCACTGGCCGCGGCATCTCGTGCGCATGGCGAACGGCAATCTCGCGGATGTCCCGGCTGGGAAGCATGATCAGCGCATCGATGTAGCGCAGCTGGGCAGCGCCGGCGTCCAGCGTGCGTGTCGGCTGATTCTCCAGGATCAGGTTCACGCGCGTCAGCCGCTCCAGGTCCTGCGACAGGCCGTCCATGAACAGCGCATCGAGCACGTAGCCGGCGATGCGACCGATGCTCGGATACGGCACTTCCTCGTCGGGGCCGGGAGGCGGATCGGGTTCCTCGTCGCGAACCCCGATCACCAGCAGGCGTTCGGCACCAAGGTGCACGGCCGGTGCAAGCGGCGTGGCCTGGCGCATGGCACCGTCACCGAAATACTCGCGCTGGATCATCACCGGCGGGAAGATCAGGGGCACGGCGATGCTCGCCATCAGGTGATCGAGCGTCAGCTCTGCGTGCCGGCCGACCCGCCTCACCCTGTTCCAGGATTGCAGGCTGTCGCGGCCCTGGTAGAAACACACCGAACGCGCCGAGCCGTAGCCCGCAGCCGTCACGGCCACGGCGTCGAGATAGCCGCGGTCGATGGATTCCTGGATGGCGTGCAGGTTGATCTCGCGTCCCAGCATCTCGCGCAGCGGGGCGTTGTCGAGCAGGGAACGCGGATTGCCGACCCCGAGCCCGCCGAAGATCACGGCCGCCGCCCAGTGCAGGCTGCTCCTGAGCATGGTCCAGGTGTCGGCGCGGAACACATGGTGGGAGCGAAAGTGCCCCCAGACGCGCTCGAGGTCGGCGACCGCATGGCGGAACACGCGCGCCTGACTGGCGAGGACCACCGAACTGATGGCCCCGGCCGACGTGCCACTGATCACGGCAAAGGGATTCGCCGCACGCCGTGGCAGGATCTCGGCGATGGCCTTGAGCACGCCGACCTGGTAGGCACCCCGTGCACCGCCACCGGGCAGGACGAGCCCGATGCGCTGGTCCCGCGACAGCGCTGGGAGACTCCCGGTACCGTCCTTTGGCATGGCTGGCGTCCACCGCTTGCGCTGCAAAGCCGCGTGCCGGATATAAGCACAGGGCCGGCCGACCCACAAGACGCGCGGGTTCCGCCTGCGACGGGCGTCGCGATCAGCGGTCGGCGCCGGCAGGCACGCCCGCCATCGACTGCGCCGACTCGTGACGCCGCGCCGCTGCCAGCGCCGACCAGCCCCAGAGCGCCGAGATGCCGGCGGCGAGGACGAAGATCCCGGAGGTCGTGATGCCGGCAGCCACCAGCGCGGCATGCGCCGAGCCGCTCACCGCGTCGCCGGCACGATAGACCAGCGTGTCGATGACGTTCTTGGCCTTGTACTTCATCGCGCGTGGCACCGAGGTGAAGAGCATCTCGCGGCACGGCCGCATGATCGAATACTCGCCGACGCGGCGCACGATCATCGTGCCGACGATCGCCCACAGCACGGGGTTGGTTGCCAGCCACAGGTAGCCGGCCACCATCAAGGCTGGAACCACGACGATCAGGGCGGCAAGCGGGAAGCGTCGCGTCAGCTGCCCGAGCAGGATCATCTGGATGAGGAGCGATGCCGCCTGGACGCCGAAGTCGATCCAGCCGAAGAGCTGCGTCTGGGCATCGGGGTCGGGCAGCAGCCGGTCGACCAGTGCCTGCTGTTCCAGGTACAGCAGGGTACTCACCCAGGTCAGCAGAAAGACGAACACGGCAATTCCCGCCATCACGGGGCTGGCGAATACCTGGGCGAACCCGGCGAAGGGATTCCCGCCAAGAGGCCGACCTTCGAGGGCGTCGGCACCGCCCGCACCCGCCATGCCAGCCGTCCATGTGTCGAGCAGGCGCACGAGCGGAATTGCGGCGAGCAGCAGCACCGCTGCCACCAGCAGCAGGTTCAGCGTACCGAGGACCCCGGCGAGCGTGGCGGTGAGCAGCGGCCCGGCCAGCCCGCCGAGGCTGGTACCCGCGGCGATGAAGCCGAAGAGCCGGTGCGATTGCTCGCGAGAAAAGATGTCGGCCATGAAACTCCAGAACACCGACAGCCAGAACAGGTTCACGACCGACAGCCAGACGAAGAAGGCCCGCGCGATCCAGGTGTGGTCTGCCTGCAGGTGGAACCAGGCGTGGAAACCGAGCAGGTTGGCCGCGAAGAAGCCATAGAGGACCGGCAGCAGCGCCGCCCGGCGCAGCCGCGTCGCGAGACTGCCGAACAGCGGCTGGATGGCCAGCGTGCAGAGGAATGTCGCCCAGAACAGCAGCGGCAGGCGCGATACGCCCGAGGTGATGCCCATCGTCTCGCGCACGGGTCGCAGCAGCGAATAGGCGGTCCAGATGAGGAACAGCAGCGCGAATGCGGCGAGCAGGCCACGCAGCTCCTCGCGGTGCACCGACAGGGTTCGCATCAGCCAGCGCGCCAGCGCCCCGTCCTCGGCATGCCTGGTCATGGCGTTTCCTCGCGGCCCGAAACGGCAGTCCAGCGGGAGGTTATCCGCGCACCGGCCGGCGTTCACGCCGGCCGCCGCCCCGGTTCACAGGCCGGATACGCGCAGGATCTTCATCGAATTGGTGCCACCGGATACGCCGGAGAGCTCACCGCGGGTGATGATTACCAGATCCCCGGCCGAGACGTGGCCCATGCTGTGCATGACACCGAGCAGCTCCTGGTCCACCAGCGCCAGGTCTGTATGGGTGATGTCATAGGCCACCGGGTAGACACCCCGGTACAGCTGTACACGCCGGCGGGTGGCCTCGTGGCGCGTGAAGGCGAAGATCGGAATGTCGGAGCGCACGCGCGACATCCACAGCGGCGTGCTGCCGGACTCGGTCAGCGCGACGATCGCCTGCGGGCGCAGGTGATTGGCGGTGTACATCACCGCCATGGCCACGGCCTCGTCGACGGTCTCGAACTGGTCGTCCGAGCGGTCGCGCGGCCTGCCTGCGGAGAACTGGTAGGTCTCGGCGCCGACGCAGACTTCGGCCATGGCGGCCACGGCCTGGACCGGGTACTCGCCGACCGCCGTCTCCGCCGAGAGCATCACCGCATCGGTGCCGTCCATCACGGCATTGGCGACATCGGACACTTCGGCGCGGGTCGGCATGCGGTGATGGACCATCGACTCCATCATCTGGGTGGCGGTGATCGCCACTTTGTGACGCGCACGGGTGAGCCGCAGGATCTTCTTCTGCAGGCCGGTGAGGCCCGCATAGCCCATCTCCACGCCGAGGTCTCCACGTGCGACCATGATCGCGTCGCTCGCGTCGATGATGCCCTCGAGACTGGCCACGGCCTCGGCCCGCTCGATCTTGGCGATCAGGTGGGCGCTGCCCCCCGCCTGGCGCAGCAGCTCACGCGCCTCAGCCATGTCCTCGGGATTGCGGACGAAGGAGACCGCCAGCCAGTCGATCCCGGCAGCGGCGGCATGGCGGATGTCGTCGCGATCCTTGGGGGTCAGGGCACGGGCCGAGAGACCGCCGCACTGGCGGTTGATGCCCTTGCTGTCGGACAGTTCGCCGCCGATCACCACCCGGCAGTGCACGCGCGTGCCCTCCACCCGCATGACTTCCAGTACGAGCTGGCCATCGTCGAGCAGCAGCGAGTCCCCGCGCGTCACGTCCTGTGGCAGCGACTCGTAGGCCACACCGACTGCCTCGGCGGTACCCCCTTTCGGGTCCATGGCCGTGTCGAGCACGAAGCTCGCCCCCTCGCGCAGCGTCACCGGCCCGGCGGCAAAACGGTTGATGCGGATTTTCGGGCCCTGCAGGTCGCCGATGATCGCCACGTGCTTGCCGGCTGCTTCGGAGGCTTCGCGCAGCGCACGCACCTGGCGGTTGCGGTCGTCCCAGCTGCCGTGGGAGCAGTTGATGCGCACCACGTCGACGCCGGCCTCGATCAGTCCGGCGAGCACTCCCGGCGCATCCGTTGCCGGCCCCAGTGTGGCGATGATCTTCGTGCGGCGCATGGCGGTCCCGTATTGTTCGTGAGGCGATGACGAGGCAGGCTGACCTCAGGCGGTGCCGCGCGCGCGCTCCTCGAGCACGGCCACGGCCGGCAGCGTCTTGCCCTCGAGGAATTCGAGGAACGCACCACCGCCGGTGGAAACGTAGGAGATGCGGTCCGTGAGGCCGTAGCGGTCCAGTGCGGCGAGCGTGTCGCCGCCGCCGGCGATGCTGAAGGCCGGGCTCTGCGCCACGGATTCCGCGAGCCGGCGCGTGCCGGCGCCGAACTGCTCGATCTCGAACACGCCGACCGGGCCGTTCCAGACGATGGTGCCGGCATTCTGCACGATGGCGGCATAACGGGCCGCGGTGGCCGGACCGATGTCGAGAATCATCTCGTCGTCTCGCACCGCACCGACAGCGCGGGTGTGCGCCCTCGCCGTCTCGGTCATCTCGGTGGCGACGACCACGTCTTCGGGCAGCGGTACGTGCGCACGACCCTGGCCGGACGCAATCAGCCGGCGTGCCTCCGCGATGAGGTCGGGTTCGTGCAGCGACTTGCCGACCGGATGTCCCGCCGCGGCGATGAAGGTGTTCGCGATGCCGCCACCGACGATCAGGGTGTCTACCCGCGCCACCAGGTTGTCGAGCACACTGAGCTTGGTGGAAACCTTCGAGCCGCCGACGATGGCCACCACCGGCCGGCGCGGACTGGCGAGCGCCCGGCCCAGCGCCTCGAGCTCGGCCACCAGCAGCGGGCCGGCGCAGGCCACTTTGGCGAATCGTGCCACGCCATGGGTGCTCGCCTCGGCGCGGTGCGCGGTGCCGAAGGCGTCCATCACGAACACGTCGCACAACGCAGCCATGCGCCGTGCCAGGTCCTCGTTGTCCTTCTTCTCGCCCTTGTTGAAGCGCACGTTCTCGCAGAGGACGACCTCGCCCGGCTTCACCTCGACGCCGTCGAGCCAGTCCTGCACCAGTCGCACGGGTTGTTCGAGCAGGCGACCGAGGTGCTCGGCCACGGGGGCGAGCGAGAACTCGGCCGCGAACTGCCCTTCGGTGGGGCGACCGAGGTGGGAGAGCAGCATCACCGCCGCGCCCTTCTGCAATGCCTCGGTGATGGTCGGCAGCGTGGCGACGATGCGCGCATCGCTGGTCACGCGCCCGTCCTTCACCGGCACGTTGAGATCTGCGCGGATCAGCACGCGCCGGCCGGTCAGCGACTGATCGGTCATCTTCAGCACGTGCATGGCGTGCGCCTCCGTCAGCGGGCGTTGGCCAGGGCCAGCGTGGTATCGAGCATGCGGTTGGAGAAGCCCCACTCGTTGTCGTACCAGGAGAGCACCTTCACCAGCGTGCCGCCGATGACCCGGGTCTGCGTGGCGTCGAAGATCGAGCTGCGCGGGTCGTGGTTGAAGTCGACCGAGACCAGCGGCTCCTTGTTGTAGCCGAGGATGCCCTTGAGATCGCCCTCGGCGGCAGCCTTCAGGATGCCATTGACTTCCTCCACGCTGGTGGCTCGAGCGGCCGTGAAGGTCAGGTCGACGACCGACACATTGATCGTCGGCACGCGCACGGCGAAGCCGTCGAGCTTGCCGTTGAGCTCGGGCAGCACCAGCCCCACGGCCGCGGCAGCACCCGTCTTGGTGGGGATCATCGACTGGGTCGCCGAGCGGGCCCGGCGCAGATCCTCGTGGTAGACATCGGTGAGCACCTGGTCGTTGGTGTAGGCGTGGATGGTGGTCATCAGGCCCTGCACCAGGCCGAGCTTCTCGTGCAGCGGCTTGACCAGCGGCGCCAGGCAATTGGTGGTGCAGGAGGCGTTGGAGATCACCGTGTCGCTCGCCTTGAGCTTGTGATGGTTGACGCCGTAGACGATGGTGGCATCGACATCCTTGCCGCCCGGCGCAGAGATGATCACCTTGCGCGCGCCGGCCTTGAGGTGCGCCGAGGCCTTCTCCTTGCTGGTGAACAATCCCGTGCACTCGAGCACCACGTCCACGCCGAGATCCTTCCAGGGCAGTTCGGCCGGATTGCGCAGCGCGAGCACGCGGATGCGATCGCCATTGACGACCAGGTGATCGCCGTCGACAGCCACCGTGCCCGGAAACCTGCCGTGTGCGGTGTCGTAGCGGGTGAGGTGGGCGTTGGTGCTGGCATCACCGAGGTCATTCACGGCGACGATGCTGATCTCGCGGTTGCGACCGGCCTCGTACAGCGCGCGCAGCACGTTGCGTCCGATGCGTCCGTAACCGTTGATCGCTACTTTGACTGCCATGGTTCCTGCTCCTTCGGGAAGATCGCCGTCGCAACCGTGCGCCGGCCTGCGGGTTGCTGTCGTCGGTGCGCTGGTTCAGCCGGTGGCGAGCGCCGCCTGCACCACGGCGTCCACGGTGAAGCCGAAGCGCTGAAAAAGCTCCTTCGCTGGTGCCGACTCGCCAAAGCGCTCGATGCCGATCACGCGCCCGTGCGCACCGACGTGGCGGTGCCAGAGGTCGGGCACGCCGGCTTCGATGGCCACCCGCCGGGTCACGGCCTGCGGCAGCACGGCCTCGCGGTAGGCGGCGTCCTGCGCTGCGAAAAGCTGCATGCAGGGCATCGACACGACGCGTACGCCATGTCCAGCGGCCGCGAGTTCGGCTGCGGCGGCCATGGCCAGGCTCACCTCGGAACCGGAAGCCATCAGGATCAGCTGCGGCCTGCCGTAATCCTTGAGCACATAGCCGCCGCGGCGTACCGCCGCGAGTTCGGCGCTGTCGCGCGCCTGAGGCGGCAGGTTCTGGCGGCTCAGCACCAGGCTGCTCGGCCCATCGCGTCGTTCCAGTGCGTCGCGCCAGGCCACCGCCGTCTCGGCGCCGTCGCAGGGCCGCCAGACGCGCATGTTGGGCATGATCTGCAGGCTGGCAACGTGCTCGACCGGCTGGTGCGTCGGGCCGTCCTCACCGAGCCCGATGGAGTCGTGGGTCAGCACGAAGATCGTGCCGACGCGCATCAGGGCGGCCATGCGCAGGGCGTTGCGGGCGTAGTCGGAGAACACCAGGAAAGTGCCGCCGTAGGGAATGAAGCCGCCGTGCAGGCCGAGGCCGTTCATGATGGCGCTCATGCCGAACTCGCGCACGCCGTAGTGCAGGTAGTTGCCGCCGGCACCCGCAGCCGTCACTGGCACCGAGGCCGCGTGCTGCGTCAGGTTCGAGCCAGTCAGGTCGGCCGAGCCACCGACGAGCTCCGGCAGGCGTGCACCGATGACATTGAGCACGTCGAGCGAGGCCTTGCGCGTCGCCTTGGCAGCCGGGTCACCGGCGAGGCGTGCCACGGCGGCGGCGGCGACATCCGGCCAGTCCGACGGCAGTTCGCCGCGCATGCGCCGCTCGAACTCGGCGGCAAGCCCGGGGTGCTCCCGGCGGTAGGCGCCGAAGAGTTCGCGCCACTCGGCTTCGCGCCGGGCACCGGCGGCACGGGCATCCCACGCCGCGGCGATGTCCTGCGGGATCACGAACGGCGGTGCGCTCCAGCCAAGTGCCTGGCGCGCGGCGGCCACTTCGGCGGCGCCGAGCGGGGCGCCATGCGTCGCCTCGGTGCCCTGCACGTTCGGGGCGCCGAAGCCGATGACCGTACGACAGCAGATCAGGGTGGGCTGCGTCGTGTTCTGGCGGGCTGCCAGCAGCGCGGAGCGCACTGACTGCGGATCGTGACCATCGACATCGGCGATCACCTGCCAGCCATAGGCACGGAAGCGCGCCGGCGTGTCGTCGGTGAACCAGCCGCGGACCTCGCCGTCGATCGAGATGCCGTTGTCGTCGTACAGGCAGATGAGCTTGCCGAGCTGCCAGGTGCCGGCGAGCGCGCAGGCCTCGTGCGAGATGCCTTCCATGAGGCAGCCGTCACCGAGGAATACGTAGGTGTGGTGGTCGACGACCGCCAGGCCCGGACGGTTGAAATGCGCGGCCAGCATCTTCTCGGCGAGCGCCATGCCGACCGCATTGGCGAGCCCCTGGCCGAGAGGACCCGTCGTGGTCTCAATGCCGCGGGCAAGGTCGCGCTCCGGGTGCCCGGCCGTATGGGAACCGAGCTGCCGGAACCGGCGCAGGTCGTCCATCGTCACCGCGTAGCCGGTCAGGTGGGTCAGGGCGTAGAGCAACATGGAGCCGTGGCCGTTCGACAGCACGAAGCGGTCGCGGTCGGGCCAGGCCGGGTTGGCCGGGTTATGTCGCAGGAAGTCGTTCCAGAGCACCTCGGCGATGTCGGCCATGCCCATCGGCATGCCGGGATGGCCGGAATTGGCTTGCTGGACCGCGTCCATGGCGAGCGCCCGCAGCGCATTGGCCAGGGCGCGGCGCCCCGGAGCGGCAGCGTTCTTCGCGATCGTTGTCATGGCTCCCGGCCCCGGCTGGCACGCCGCAGCCCCCTAGAACGTGGGCCGCGGATTGTAGCGGATAACGGTGCCGGGTCGAAGTTTCGAAGTTTTCGGAGTCCGGCCCAGAAGCAGGCGCCGGCACTGAAAACTTCGAAACTTCGACCCGGCA
>JADZBS010000064.1 GCA_020851975.1 Gammaproteobacteria bacterium
ACCGACCGGCCGTGCCACCAGCCCACGAGGAGTTCCTCGACGATCGACAAGGCGATCAGCAACATCAGGAACAGGAGCGCCTTGCGAGCGATGATCTGCAGAACCGTCCCTGATCGCTTGCGCTCACCCAGACCCACCGCTTTGCCGAGCAGCGCGAACTTGCCGAGAATCAGCGCCTTGACGGCGGCAAGTCCCGCCGGCAGATACTCCACACCCACCCCGCGCAGCACGGCCGACTTGTACAGCAGCAGTGCGGCAAGGCAGACGTAGAGATAGGCGACGACGATGGTGTAGTCACGCAACTCCTCGCGCAGGCGCCCGATCAGCGGGCCCGCACCGCGTCGGAGCGCATCATCCTCATCAGGCATCGCTTTCACGTACCCGATGCAAGATCAGAAGCGCCAGGCGAATCCCATGGCCGGACCGCCCTGGGCCACGTCCCAGCGGAAGCGGCCAGAGCCGGTGCCGTCGTCGTAGTCCACGTCGAGGTGGCGGTAGCCGATGAGCAGGTTGGCGTGCTCGGTCATGGCCCACGCGGCAAACGCCGTGGCGTGCCAGGTGAAGTCACTGCCGATGCCGAATCCCCCGATGTCACCGCGTGCCACCAGCGTCCAATTCGCACCGAGCGGCCACTCGTAGCGCAGGCCGACGACCGGGTCGATCCAGTTCTCGTTCTCGCTCGCCTCGAGCGTCTGGCCGAGCGGGCCGCCGCCTTCGATCTTCAACTCGGAGTCTAGTTCCCAGTAACGCAGGCCACCATAGAGGTCGAGGCGATCGGCCAGTGCATAGGACAGGTCCAGTTCGGTGATGAGCTGGTCGCCCTCGACCTTGATCCACGTTCCGCCCAGCGGCCCGAGCCCACTGTCCTCCTGCTCGAGGGCCATGAAGATGAGGTCGGCGACCACGGCCCAGCGGCCGCGCTCCCCGCGATACGATGCCATGGCACCAAACTCGAGATTGTCGAGGATGTCGCCGAAGTTGACGTCCACGTCGGCGTCGACGCTGCCAACGGACGCCCTGCCGTCGATCGACGCGCCAATCATGTAGAACGTCGCGGCGTGCTGCCAGTTCTCGTCGGCCGCGGCTGCCCCGCTGCAGACCATCGAGACCAGCAGGACAAATGCCGCGGATAGGATACGTGAACGGGTCATGTGCTCTCCTTTCGTCGGTTCCGGGCGCAAGGCGCACCCACCATTTCTTATCGGGCGCGCGGCGCCGGCGCACCCTGCAAGGTCGTCGCCATCAGCGGGCTAGGGCGCTCGCACCTCGACAGTGACCCGAGGGATCCTGCCGTTGAACTTCGACTGCGCTTCCGCGCCGATGGCCTCAACCACGGGCGTGCCCAGGTCGATGCCGACGTCGGTGGTCTCGTCGGCCGAGAATATCGCAGCCTGCGTGTGCTCGATGCGTCCCTCGGCGGCTTTCTTGCCGTTGACGTAGAGCGTGCCCACGCCACCCTTGCCCGGCCCGCCACCGTCATAGGCGAAGTCGAAGCGGATGGTGGCCTTGCCAGGCGCCAGCGGAGTGGCGGCCTTCACGGAGGCGCGCTGCATCCCGAGGTAGTTGTAGTCATAGGCCGGCACGCCGTCCTTCACGTACAGCGACCAGCCGCCGAAACGCCCGCCCTGCGCGATGATCGTGCCGTTGCCGCCGCCGGCCGGCACCTCGATTTCGGCGGTGACGGCCTTCGACTTGTTCTTCACGTTGATGAAGACGTTCTCCAGCATGCCGGTCATGCCCTCGGCGAGCGTCAGCGACGTACGGCCGGACATCAGGTCCGGTCGACCGACGGCTGCGGCGTTGCTGCGCTCCAGAGCCCGGTCATCGATCGGCAGCACATGGTATTTCTCACCTTCCGCCATGAACAGCGCCTGCATCTCGGCGAGCTTGCCCGGGTTGCGGGCGGCAATGTCCTTCGCCAGGCTGAAATCCGCGCGGACGTCGAAGAGTTCCCAGGTGTCCCGTTGCAGCGTGGTACGGGGCTGGTACTCCCACGCGGCGCGATGGATGGTGCGCGCGAACCAGCCGTCGTGGTAGATGGCGCGGTTGCCGGCGATCTCGAAGTACTGGGTCGTGTGCCGGTCCATCGCCTTCGCGTCCCCGAAGGTATAGGCCATGCTGACCCCGTCCATGGGAATCTGCAGCGCGCCGTCCACCGACTTCGGCTCGGGTAGGCCAGCCGCCTCCAGCACCGTCGGCGCCACGTCGATCACGTGGCTGAACTGGGTGCGGATGCCGTTCTTCACCTTGATGCGCTTTGGCCAGTGCACCACCAGCCCGTTGCGGGTACCGCCGAAGTCGGACGCCACCTGCTTGGTCCACGCGAAGGGCGCGTCGAGCGCCACCGCCCAGCCGGCGGCCATGTGCGGATAGGTCTCGGGGCTGCCCCACTTGTCCATCACCTTCAGCAGGTCCGGTACGGTTTCTTGCACACCGTTGAAATAGGTGTACTCGTTGAACAGGCCGTTCTCACCGCCTTCGGCGCTGGTGCCATTGTCGCCGGCGATGTAGAAGATGAGCGTGTTGTCGAGCTGGCCCACATCCTCCACGGCCTGGAGCATGCGGCCGATCTCGCTGTCGGTGTAATCGAGATACGCGGCGAAGACCTCGGCCTGGTGCGCGAACAGCCGCTTCTCGTCAGCGGAGAGCTTGTCCCAGTCCTTGATCGCCGCGGGCTTCGGCGCGAGCTTCGTTCCCTTCGGCACCACACCCATCTTCACCTGACGAGCCAGCGTCTGCTCACGCAACTG
Organism: Gammaproteobacteria bacterium; assembly: GCA_020851975.1. GTDB lineage: Bacteria > Pseudomonadota > Gammaproteobacteria > Steroidobacterales > QUBU01. Next base: position 2,751 of record JADZBS010000064.1, read on the forward strand.
GTCCCAGCCCTGGTCGAACCTGCCCTTCCATTTCGCGATCCACTCTTTCGGCACGTGGTGCGGGGCATGGGTCGCGCCGGGCGCGAAGTAGACGAAGAACGGCTTGTCGGGCGTGATGGCCTTCTGGTACTCGATCCAGGCCACCGCCTTGTCGGTCATGTCGGTCATGAAGTGGTAGTCCGGGTCCTCCGGCAGGTCCACCGGCGTCACGCCATCGAAGAGGTACGGCGCCCACTGGTTGGTCTCACCGCCGATGAAGCCGTAGAACTTGTCGAAGCCCTGGTGGGTGGGCCAGCGGTCGAAAGGCCCGGAGACGCTCGTCTCCCAGGCCGCGGTCTCGTGCCACTTGCCGAAGGCCGCCGTGCTGTAGCCGTTCAGGCGCAGGATCTCGGCCAATGGCGCCGTGGCGTTGGGAATCTGGCCGGTGTTGCCCGGCATGCCGGTGGCCATTTCGGTGATGAAGCCCATGTTGACGGTGTGGTGATTGCGGCCGGACTTGAGTGCCGCGCGCGTCGGCGAGCACAACGCCGTGGTGTGGAAGTTGTTGTAGCGCAGGCCGTTCTGTGCCAGGCGCTCCAGGGTCGGGACGGCAATCGGGCCGCCAAAGGGGCTGGTCGCGCCGAAGCCGAGATCGTCGATGAGGACGATGACGACGTTGGGCGCCCCGGCCGGGGCCTTGACCTCGAAATGCGGCGGCGCCTTGACGTTGCGCACGTCGAGGTCCGTGTAGGTCGGCCGCGCCGGCTCGGCGACCGGCAGCACGCTACGATCGGGTGCAGGCGCGCCGAACTGCGCCCATGCCGGCGCGCCACCCGCGAACACCGCTACGGCAATGCCGCAAACGGCACGCTTCCGCCAATCGACGTGAGTCATCGTGTCACCTCGGAATACAGCATGGCTGGGGAACGACATCAGGGCGCCGGCAGCGGCGTGCTTGCAGCCCGGGCCTTCGGGTCGATGCAGTCGACCTGCTGGCCGGCCGGCCGTCGGGCATTGTCCACCCGGCAGGTGGTGCGGGCGCCATATTCGGCGACCAGGGCACTGAGCTCGTCGAACTCCATGCGATCCCCGGACGGATCGCCGGGGATGACCAGCGCCACGACGACCTCGTTGCTCACGCCATCGAGGAGTTCGGCCTGCAGGGCAAATCCCGTGAGGTCGACCTTGTCCATCATCTCCTTCACGGCGTCGGTGCCGGCCTTGACGACTGCGCCGATGGGCGTGTAGGCCAGCACACCGCGCTTCTTCTTCATCTTGAGATCGGTCAGGCCCATCCGGAAGACCAGCACTCCGGGACCGGGCTGGCTGGCGATCCTGTAGCCTGCGGAGGCGAGTTTCTGCGTCAGCGAGTCCTGCATCATCTTCGCCACCTGGGCCAGGTCCTCGGGCTTGCCGCCCTTGTAATCGGAGTCCGGACTGACCAGAACTTCAGGCGCATCGACGAAGAAGCCATTGGGAAACTTGCCGAGGCGGGATTGGTAGTCGGGTACCGCGTAGACGTAGTCCGTGAACGCACCCGAGTGGCGCGCCTGCAGCCTGGCAGGGTCGGTGAGGAAGCTCTGGTCGAAAGGCAGGGCCTGCGCGGCGGCGCCATTGGCCCAGCAGCCGATCACGAGGGCGATGATCCAATGTCCAACGGTACGCATTGCGGTTCTCCTGACAGGACGAACGATGGGTCGATTCTGCACAGGTACGCGCCAAATACCAGCTTTTTTCCCGGCGGTCAGGTCGTCGGTGCCTGACGTTTGCTAGCGGATCTCGTCGAGGATGGAGCCTTCCGGAATCGGCCGGCCGACGCCGAACTGCACCTGCCAGGCGCTGTTGTCCACCACGCCTATCGAAAGGATGAACGGACCGATCGGCGTACGCCCGCCGAGGGAGATCGCGGCGCCGTAAAGCGTACCGTCATCCTCCGCGAAGGAATCGACGCGCCCTCCCATGCGACCAGCCTGGAGTCGCAGGCCTGCGTACAGCGCCTGACCGAACAACGACTGGATGTCGCCGAGCTTCCACCAGTATTGCGTTGTTCCGTACCAGTAGCTGTCACCGCGCAGTTCGGCACGCTGCAGGCCGGGAAACGAGCGCACGCCGCCGAGCTGGAACTCCTCGGTGATCGACAGGTCGCCGCTGAGCTCCTTGCCCCCGCCGAGAGCCAGCGTCATCGCATCGCCCCTGAACGACAGCGCCGTCACGATGACGCCCTCGGCGAGGCTGTACTCCTGCTCACCACCGAGCCATGAATCCGAGTTGGCATAGCGCATGTTGATCAGGGTACCGCGGGTCTGCAGTCCGACCGCATCGCGGGTGTCGTACACCAGGCGGGCGACGTAGGCGGTATCTCCCTCGCGGTCGCTCTCCGGAAAGATGCGTGGTCCGGTGTCGATATCAGCGCTCACCCAGCCGCTTCGCACGCCGGTCCTGAGCTGCGCGCGCGTGCCTATGTTGATGCCGAAATCGACCTGGCCAAAGATCTCGCGCAGTTCGTAGCGAGCGATGCGCTCGCCGTCCACGTAGATGTCTTCGAGGTTGCGCTCGAATGCGGCCAGCGGTTCGACGAAAAAGCGCTGGCGAATATCCAGCGGCTGGTAGAACGTCGTCTTCAACAGCGTCTGCTGGCCAAGCTGCAGCGTATTGCGCCATTGGGCGCCGTAGCTGTCGACCCAGGTGCGCTCATGGTCAGCGCGCAGGATGGACTGCAGGGTGCCGTTGCCCGCTCCCGCCAGGCCCAGGTCGAAGCGCACGAAATCCGGACCCCAGGACTTTTCCACCGCGCTTATGTGCAGCGTACCCGACTCCCGCGGTCCGGAATAACCGTACTCCACCCGTTCGAAGTCACCCAGCGCGAAGATGCGCCCGGTATCCTCGACGACCTGCTTCGTGGTCAGTTCGGCGCCCGGCCGGGCATTGCGCAGATTCGCGCGCACGAACTCGGGATTCACGCGCCGCAGCCCCTCGATCCGTACCTCGGCGACCCTCACGATGGCGCCATCCTGCTGCGTGACGGCCGAACGCCAGGCGAGATAATCGGCCTCCGGCAGCGAATAGCGTGCAAGCTGCTCGCGCACGCCCTCGGCTGCGGCGCGACCGAGCGGGATCGCCTTGGGTACCTTGTCGAAGTCCGCCGAGCCGATGTCGCCCATGGGCACGACGATGCCGACGTCTCGCTCGCCGAGCGTGGCGATCTGCGCCTTCTGGTTGGCGTCGATCATGACGTCGAGCGAGCGGGTGGCGAGTGCCACCGCCGATTCGAGGTCCCCGGCCTGCGGCGGCGGTGACGCCAGCCACACGGCGATCACCACGTCGGCGCACAGGCCCCGGGCGATGTCCACCGGCAGGTTGCGCATCATGCCGCCATCGGAAAGCACCTTGCCCTCGACGACCACCGGGGAAAACGCCCCAGGCACGGCCATGCTGGCGCGCATGGCGACCGAGAGATCGCCACGATCGAGCACCACCATCTCGCCGGCCAGCATGTCGGTGGCGACGGCACGGAAAGGGATCGGCAGGTCGTTGAAGTCGCGGGTGAAGCGGGCGTCGGAGACGAGACCGCGGATCACGTCCTCGATGTCCTGGGTCTTGAGCAGGCCGCCAGGCGCTGTGAGGCTGCCCCCCTTGATACCGAACTCGATGCCGTTCGTATAGGTGATACCGGCGAGCTTTCGCTCGATTGGCGTGCGATCACGCAATCCCTCGGTGCCGACGGTCCTCGACCAGTTGATGCCGAGCACGGCACGCTCGATGTCCTCCGCTGGCATGCCGGAAGCGAAGGTACCGCCAATGAGCGCCCCCATGCTGGTGCCGGCAATGCAGTCGACCGGCACCCGCAGCTCGTCGAGCACGCGCAACACACCGATGTGCGCCGCTCCCTTGGCGCCGCCACCGCCGAGGACAAGCCCGACGCGTGGGCGCTGTGGCGTCCCGGCAGGAGCCGCCTGTCCGCCCTGTGCCACCGCCGTCATGGTCGGCAGCAGCAGGGTCCAAAGCGTGACGCCAAGGAATCCAACGACAACCGGCGCCCCTCGCGCGGTGCGGGTGCGTTCGGTCGTCGTCGCCGTCATCGGGCAAGCCTCACGTGGCAGATGGTAACCGAATACAGCCGCCTGAGCGGCCCTGGTTGCGCGGGTGACAAGGCGTTCCACGAGCCTTTACACTGCGCGACGAATCATTCCCCCACCAGCAGGAAGGCAGTCATGCACATCAAGGTTTTCGCCTTCGCGCTCACGGCCCTCGCCCTGCCGCTTGCCGCCACCGCGCAGGTCAACCCGGCCTTCGCCGACCTGGCCCAGGCCACGGAAGAGGCGCGCACACTCGTGCAGACCGAGCGCAAGCTGATCGTGAGCCAGGCGCTGACACTGACGGCCGAGGAGAGCAATGCCTTCTGGCCGGTCTACGATCGCTACGCGACAGACATGAAGAAGGCCACCGATCTGCGCGTCAAGGTCATCACCGACTACGCCGCCAACCACGACAACCTGACCGACGCCACGGCCAGGCAGCTCATTGCCGACGGCATGAAATTCCAGGAGGAAACCCTCGCCGTGCGCAAGAGCTACCTGAAGAAGTTCCGCAAGGCGCTGCCCGAGACCAAGCTGGCGCGCTTCTACCAGATCGAGAACAAGCTGGACGCCATTGCCGCCTTCGCGCTCGCGCGGAACATCCCGCTGATCCCGCAGGCCGCGCCGACACAGCCGCTGCCGGCCCCGCGATAGAACGTCAAAGTGGCGCTTCCCTCACTCATCCATTGCCCGGCGGGGGCGCTGGTGCCTGGTGCCACCTTTCCCTCGGCACCAGCTTTGGCGTTTCGGGATCTCCTTCGTAGGCGGGCGTCATGATCTGCACGCCGTACTCGTTGAAGACGTCGAGAATGTTCTGGTGCAGGGCCGAGTAGGCGTGGATCAGCCGCTCGGCTTCGACCTTGTGGACATTGAGCTGATAGGTGACAGCGAAGTCACCTAGCTGGCGTTGCAGAACGAATGGCGCTGGGTCGGCCATCAGGTCCGGCGTGCGCCGTGCCGCCTCGACCAGCATGGCGTGTACCTGCCGCCAGGGCACCCCGTAGCCGATGCCGACCTCGGTCTGGAGGATCAGGCCCTTGTCACGCGACAACACGCTGAAATTCACCACGTTCGTACTGAGGAGCGTGGAATTCGGGATCGTCACTTCCTCATTGCGGATGGTGCGCAGCCTGACGGTCAGCAGCCGTATCTGCGTCACGAAACCACGCACCTCGCCCACCTAGATCAGGTCTCCCACGCGCAGAACGCGGCCAAACGTGGTGATATAGCCGGCGATGACGTTGGCCACCGACGAGGAAGCACCCAGCGAGATCAGCAGACCAGCAAACACCGACAGCCCCTGCAGCGCTTCGGAACCGGCGCCCGGCCCGACGTTGATGGCCGATGTGGGGATGGCTTCGTCTTCGGCCACCGCCCTGATGCGTTCGGCGATGCTCCTGGCGCGCACCACCATGGTACTCCGGCGCCCCTCGGCACTGCCCACTTCATTCCCATGCTCATCGTGCTCCCCTCCCGAAGGCGTATGCCTCACCGTCAGCCAGGTGCGCCGGAACGTGCAACAGCCGGCTTCAGCCGGACATCAACAGCACGATCAGCCCGCCCCAGAAAGCCAGCAGCACGTTGCCCAGCGCACAACCCACGCCGTAGCCAAGCGCCGGGATCCTGCTGTCGGCCACTTCCTGTACGGCCGCCAGTGCCGACGCCGAGGTACCGGCACCGCAACAGACACCGATGAGAATGCCGGGGTGCAGTCTCACGATGTAATGCCCCACCAGCAACGTCACCACATGCGGCACGGTAGTGACGATGACGGCCGCCGCAACCAGCGCCGGTCCTGCCTCCGTGATGCCCCGGATGAAGTCTGGCCCAGCCTCGATGCCGACCAGCGCGAGGAAGCCTGTCAACCCGAAGGAAACGAACATCCAGAGTGCCGGCTCGGGGTGCGCGCGAAGGGAGTCAATCAACCATTGCATTGACTGGCACCGCGATGGCGCCCTGTCGTTCTGTCATCGAACACGGACGTTCGCCGCCTCCCACTGGCGCACCTTCACCTGCGCCGCATCGAACAGACGCCCGTAGTTACCCTTGAGCACCTTGTGCTTCGCCTCCGGCTGTCAGCTACCGCCACAGCGGATCGTACTGCCGATAGACCCGCAGGTACATCGCCTGGTCCTTCGGCGCCACCTCATCGGTGCCGAACAGGAATCGGTCCGGGAAGCGGTTGACGATCTCTGCCGCGCGGGCCAGCGCCTGCGGTGAAGACATGATGTACTTCGCCACCTCGCTCCAGGAAATGTCGAAGTGCAGGTGCTGAAGCGCCGGATCGCTCAGCAGCTGATCCAGGATCCCGGTCTGGTTCGGCGGCCGCTCGGCAGCTGTGGCACCGGCCTCCGACATCACCGGATGCACGACGCGGCCGGATTCGCTGGCGAAAGCGAAAGTCCGGTCCAACGCCCTGTTGACCAGACTCGGCTCGGCACCGGCTACTTCACTTTTTCCTGCCGTGCACGTCGTCCAGGCGTGCTCGCAAGGCCCCGGCCCAGCGGCGCAACACGCGGTCCGCCTCGGCCTTGTTGGTGACGCTGTTCTGCCAGCGGATCGTGCCGGTGCCGCGCCCGGCCTTGCGGTCGATGGCGCGGGCCAGGAGCTGGTTGGTCACCGAGTCAAACACTTCCAGGTAGAGCGTCATGGCGCCGGCTGATTCGCTCAGCGTATAGCTGCGTCCGGCGTTCATGCTGGCCGGCGCGGTAACCACGAGGTCGATGATGGCCGGCCGCAATACCAGCACATCCTCGGCGCCTGTCGTGACGATTTCGTAGCCCCCCTTGTTCTGCAGCTCGTCGGTGAAGATCTCGAGGAACTCGGCGGACAACGCCCCCTTGATCTTTTCCATGTCCTTCGGCGAGACCCGTTGCGTGCCCCTGGAGGACCCCTTCTCCCAGTCCTTGCTGAACGCCACCGGGCACTCGAGGATCGCAATGCGCTTGTAGCGGCTGAAGTCCACGCCCGGCCGCACGTACACCACGGCGGCGCCCTGACCTGGACGCAGTTCCAGCCCGTCGTGGGACACTGCCGGAAGCTCCGCGTCGCCGGCAGCCGCAACGCCCGTCATGACTCCAGTCCCGATGACGGCCAGGAGAAACCTGCGATTCACGGCGTCTTCTCCCAATGGTCGGGTTCATGATCAAAATATCGCACAACCAGGCCGAGCCGGCCAACTTGCTGCGCCAGGAGCATGGCAACCGCCGCTCAGCGCACCAGACCGTCACGCTGAAGGCGCCCTGCGATGGCCGCGCTCAGCGAGTCGATGACGGCGTTCTGCGAATCCTTGTCGTGGGTGACCGTGTCGAGCGAATACACGAGGGCGGCACCGCGGGTCTCGTAGAGGTTGCTGGAAATCACCACCGAGCGCTTCAGCGTCAGCGCCGGCTGCTCGGCCACGAACTCGACGTAGGTGACCGGCACGCCATAGGGCCCATACCAGTAATCGTGGCCGTAGCCGACGGGCTTCACGTAGGCCTCGCCGCGCGCCTCGTCCGTGCCGCCCTGCTCGAGGCCGGCCTGCGCGTCCACCAGGCGTGTGGCGAGCACCGCGTCCACACCGGTCCTACCTACCAGTGCCACCACCGCATCGCGCGACAGCGGATCCTTCGAGGTCATGTGCTCGCAACTGGCGACCGCCTCGACGCCGATCTCCTGCAGGGAATTGCGCATCATGCGCTCGAAGCGGCAGCGGACGGTGTACGCCGGGCTGACGCCGATCACCAGGTAGCGATGGAAGGACTGGTCACGCGCAGCGCCCGGCGCCCACTCGCCGTCGACCTTCGTCGGCCGCGTGCACGCCGTGGCCAGGGCCGCACCCAGCAGCAGCAGCAGAAAGCGCTGCCGTGGACGGGGAATCGACAATGCGGTGTGGAACATGCTCAAGCCTCCCCGTGTCGGCAGCCGCCATCATACGCTTCCGGCGCTGCCGCCGCGGCTCACCGCCCTGCCCTCGTCTGCCTGCAGGAGGGGCGAACCCGGCCAGCCGCCCCCGATCACCTTGTGGAGCTGCACCAGCGCCACATGGTGCTGCTGCAGGGCCGCCGATTTCGGCAGTTCGACATTGAACAGCGAGCGCTCGATGTCGAGCACCTCGAAGAAACCGGCTGGCAGTGAACCCGGTGTGCTCCTGGCCGAGGATGGCCTTCTCCATGCGCACCCGCTCGACCTCTACTCCCCACTGGTTGCGGCTGCGCCGCGGGTTTGGTTCACCCACACGTCTCGATTCGGCACGTCGCAGCTTGTGATCTTGATCACCGGCACCTTGGACACGGGCGGTTGGGACAGGCCGCCGGGCCGGGCGCATGGTCAAGCCTGGCGGGCAGACTTCCCGGGGTCCAGCCTGTATGTTCAGGGAATGACAGCCTCATCGCAAACGCGCGTCCTGGCCATCGGCGCCGTGCTGCTGCTTGCCGCCCGACCCGGTGTTGCCGGCCCGCGCCATTACCTCGCGGCGGACGAGACACTCTGCTCCAGCCCGCCGGTGGCCTGCATCGAGGGTACGCTGAGCTACGAAGGCAACGAGCGCCTGCTGTGGCTGACCGGGCGGGTCGACACGGTCCCGGGACCCGGGCTTTTCATCGTGACGCTCCGGGGCAGCAACCGGCTCGGTCACGTGCGCCATGCGCCCATGGAAATCGCCTTGCGCGGCCACCGCGGCGAGATCGTCGACTTCCGCATGATCCCCGACTACCCGGACGTCGCGAACTGGCGGATCGACCGGATCGAGTTCCGCCCCGGGCCGGCGAACCGTACCGACCGTCGTCCGTAGGAGCGGCTTCGGCCAGGCCGCGCTTATACTGCCCGCCAGTCGACATCGGAGCACCGGACATGCGCAACATCGTCGCCGTTCTTGCCGTCGCACTGCTTCTGCTCGGGGCAAGGACACCTGCCGGCGCCGCCGAGACGGGCGATTACCGGTTCTCGGTGACGCCGGTCGTCGGTTACCGGATGGGCGGCGACTTCGACGGCGAGGACGACGAGGGCGAGGACACCGGCGAAGAGGTCAGCCTCGACGACGACTCGATGGTCGGCTTCATCCTCAACGCGCCCTTCGACACGCTGGACGGCGACGCCTACACCGAGTGGGAGATCTACGTCGCGCGCCAGTCGGTCGGCATCGACAGCGCACCGGCTGGCGTGGACCCGGACCTGGAAATCGACATCACGCACTATCTCATCGGCGGCACCTACGTCGGTGGCGGCGATACCGTGCGCCCGTTCCTCGCCGCGGGCCTGGGCGCCGCGCACCTCAGCCCCGACGCCGCCGGCTACGACTCGGACACGGTGTTCGGCTTCGGCATCGGCATCGGCGCGAAGGTGTTCCCCGAGCGACGTGTCGGCCTGCGTTTCGAGGGCCGCATGCTGGGATCGGTGGTCGACAGCGACAGTGCCATCTTCTGCGCCTCGGGCCCCTCCGGGTCCGGCTGCGCCTTTCATGCCAGTGGTGACGTGCTGCTGCAGTGGGAGGTGTTCGGCGGTGTAACCGCGCGGTTCTGAGCCGGGCAAGTCAGCGCCAGCGCATGCTCCCCCGCGCGGCATGCCGAGTATCGGGGCCCGTGACCGGCACGACAGCCAGCGCCGTGGCGAAGAACACCAGCGGCGCCGGCGAGTTGCCCGCCTCCGGTGCCAGGATGACGGGCACGAAGACGAGCAGCCAGTCGAGGGACATCCTGATCTAGCGCTCCATGATCTGCTTGACGTCTTCCTTCCTGATCGTGGCGTCGCGGCCTTCCGCATCCTCGTACTTGTACATGCCGGTCTCCTCGTCGAGCTTCGGCTGGCCGCTGGTCGTAATCATGGTGCCGTCCGTGGTGCTGATGATGTACTCGGTCGGCGAGCAGGCCGCCACGACCACCACCGAAGCCACGAGCATGGCGGCTTGCAAAATACGCTTCATAATATAGCACTCCCGTTGCAGCATTGAACGCCAGGCAGATTGTAGCCGGGAACGGCCCGAAGCTGTCAGTATTCAGCCAACATCCGCAGGCGATCCAGCGGGTGCTCGCGGCAGGCCGGCGCCGTGCTAACTTAGCGAAATAATGGTCCGCCGCGCGCATCGTAGCGGCGGGCGGGAGTTCAGCCGATGAACATGATCCTGCGGTCCACACGGCCCGGAATCCTCCTGGCCGCCACGGCGCTGTACGCGGCTGGCGGCAGCGTGCTCGCCGAGAAGACCGACGTGATCTACATGCGCAACGGCGACCGCCTCACCTGCGAGATCAAGCGCCTCGAACGTGGTCAGGTCAAGGCCTCCACCGACGGCATGGGCACCGTCTACATCGAGTGGGAGGACATCGCCCAGATTGTCAGCCGGCAGAACTACGTCGTCGAAATGCAGGACGGAGAGCGCGTGGAGGGCACGCTCGCCATGCCGTTCGATGACGGCACACTGCTGGTCAGCAGGGGCGATGAGACACGCCGGATCGAAATGACGAGCATCGTCTGGCTCGACCCACTGAAGCTCGACGCAGTGCGCATCCGCCGCTGGGACGGCTCGGTCAGCGCGGGATTCGACAAGACCAAGGCCAACGACGACACCTCGCTCAGCGCGACCTTCGACGCGCGGCGCCGGGCACAGGACTTCCAGCTGGATTTCGACGGCTCGCTGTACTCGCGCTCCCAGGACGAGACCGAAGACACGCTCCGGGCCACCCTGGGCGCCCAGTACCGCGGACTGCTGGAGAACCGATGGTACTGGGCCGGCGTTGGCAGGCTGGAGCGCAACGACGAGCAGGGCATCGACCTGCGCTCGCTCGCCGGGGCCGGCTATGGCCGCTTCCTGGTGCAGAGCGGAAGAACGCTCTGGTCGGCTTCCGCAGGCCTGGTCATCGTCAACGAGCAGCGGGCAGGCAGCGAGGACGCGGAGACGAACCTCGAGGCATGGCTGAACACCGAGTACGAGTTCTTCACCTACGACACGCCGAAGACGCGCTTGAAGACCTCACTGACCGTGTACCCGAGCCTGACGGAGAGCGGCCGCGTACGCACGGATGCAGACGTCTCCATCAGCCACGAGCTGATCGAGGACCTGTTCATCGAGCTCAGCCTCTACGACACCTACGACAGTGACCCGCCGGAGGAAGGCGAGAAGAACGACTACGGCATCGTCACCAGTCTGGGCTACACCTTCTGAACCGGAGAGCCGACAAGCCCGTGCCTGCTGCAGGATCCAGCACAGGGTGACGTCGAAAAACGCGAGACATCGCTGATGTGAACGCCCAGCCCGACGAGGTCGCTGACGACACCGTCTTCACCATCGGGCACTCGACCTGGCCGATCGAGCAGTTCATCGCCATGCTCACGGCCTGCGGCATCGAGTGCGTGGCGGACATCCGCACCGTGCCGCGCTCACGGCACAACCCGCAGTTCAACGGCGACGCCCTGGCCGAGGCCTTGCGCCAGGTTCCGCTCGACTACACGCACATCAAGGGACTGGGCGGCCTGCGACGTACGAGCAAGGACTCGGTCAACACCGGGTGGCGCAATGCGAGCTTCCGTGGTTATGCCGACTACATGCAGACGGCGGCGTTCCTGGCAGCCCTCGAGGAACTCCTGCAACTCAGCGCCAGCCAGCGGGTCGCGATCATGTGCGCGGAGGCGACGCCCTGGCGTTGCCATCGCTCGCTGGTGGCCGATGCACTCCTGGTGCGCGGACGGCCGGTCATCGACATCCTGTCCGGGACCAGCCACCGGGAGCACAAACTGACGCCATTTGCGCGTGTGGAGGGCCTGCAGATCACTTATCCTCCGACGTGAACGACGCGAGTCGAGGCAACGATGACGACAGACGAGACCCGGTCGGCGGCACGGCGCGACCTGCTGCGCTTCCTCCTGCGCTCGCCGTTGCTCTGGGCGGCGGCTGGCGTGGCGCCCTCAGTCCAGGCACGACCTGAACTCGCCGTGCCCGCCAGTGCGGGCGAGGCGCTCGACGTCTTCCAGATCGAACGGTTGGCGCGGCAGAAACTCGGGCTGCCGGTCATCCACTACATCGCCAACGGCGCCGACGACGGCAAGACCGTGCAGGCCAACCGCGATGCCTTCGACGCCTGGGCCATCCGCGTGCGACGCCTCGTGGACGTCAGCCAGGTGGATGCCGGCGTCACCGTGCTCGGCGAACGCCTGCCGGTGCCCGTGATCCTGGCGCCGGCCGGCAACCAGCAGTCGATCCATCCCGACGGCGAACTCGCCACCGCCCGTGCCGCCAGGGCGAGCGCCAGCCTGATGATCGCCTCGACCGTCTCGAACCACAGCGTCGGCGCCATCGCCGGAGCCGCCGGTCCGCTGTGGTTCCAGTTGTACGCCTCGCCCGACCGGCGCCTCATGGAGAAACTGATCCGCGATGCCGAAACCGCCGGCTGCCGGGTGCTGGTGCTGACGGTGGACTCCAATACGCGGGGCAATCGCGAGGGCGAGGCCTGGTGGGCGCGGGCCACCGCCGGCCGGCAGCCACCGCTGCCGCTCGGCAACTTCACCGGCTACGACGGCCCGCCCCGCGTCGGTGACATGGCGTTGACCTGGGACATCATCGACTGGATCCGCGCGCACACGTCGATGAAGCTGGTGCTGAAGGGCATCGTCACGCGGGAGGACGCCACGCTCGCGGCAGCGCGCGGCGTGGACGGCATCATCGTCTCCAATCACGGCGGCCGGCAGGAGGAGAGCCTGCGCGCCACCCTGACCTGCCTGCCCGAGGTGGTCGAGGCCGTCGCCGGCCGACTGCCCGTGCTCATCGACGGCGGCTTCCGGCGCGGCACCGACATCTTCAAGGCGCTGGCGCTCGGCGCGAGCGCCATCTGCATCGGCCGGCCCTATCTCTGGGGACTCGGCGCATTCGGCGAGGATGGCGTCAGCCGCGTGCTGGCGATCCTGCGCGACGAGCTGAAGCGCATCATGCAGTTCGCAGGCACGACCTCGGTGGGCGCCATCGACGCGACGCGCCTGGAGCACCGCGTGCAGGGCTCGCACCCATCATGACGAAGCAACGCGTGATGGCGGCCATCGCAGTGCTGTTCGGCCTGGTCACGATCGCGGCGGGCTCGCGCGTCCGGCTGCTGCTCTACCTGGGGCTGCGCTCGCTGGCCCGGCGGCACGCCTCGTGTCGGACGGGAACAGGTGCCGGTGTTACGGTTTCGGGAACAGGTGCCGGTGTTACGGTTTCGGTAACTCTATAGAGTTA
>JADZBS010000065.1 GCA_020851975.1 Gammaproteobacteria bacterium
CCCCCCCCCCCCCCACGACCCGCGCCCCGGCAACCGGCGGCTCAGCCACGCAACTCGAGCGGCGGGCGGCCGAGCGCCGTGGCGAGGGTGGCGGTGGCGCGCTGCCACTGCGGATCCTCGGCGAGCGCCACGCCCGGGCCGCCGGGGGCGTGGGCGCGCATCGCCACGAGACGCGCGTGGCCGGGCGGGTTGTGCAGGGCGCCGAGCGCATCGAGCGCCGCGGCAGCACCCGCCGGATCGTTGCACACCAGTGCCATGTCGGCGCCAGCGTCGAGCGCCTGGCGTACGCGCTCGGGCACGGGCCCGGCGACGGCCGCACCGGCCATGCTCAGGTCGTCGGAGAAGATCGCGCCCGCGAAACCCAGCCGGCCACGCAGCTCCTGCGTGAGCCAGCGCGGCGACAGGCTGGCGATCCGGGGATCGACGCGCGGGTAGCGCACATGCGCCACCATGATGCCGGCGAGACCGTGATCGATCAGGCGCCGGTAGGGTTCGAGATCCTCGGCGATCTCGGTGTAGCTGCGCCGGTCCTCCGGCAATTCGCGGTGCGAGTCGGCCACCACGGCGCCGTGGCCCGGGAAGTGCTTGGCGACGGCCGAAAGGCCGGCCTTGCGCATGCCCTGCATGTACGCCAGCGCCAGCGCGGCCACCGCCTCGGGTTCGCGGTGAAAGGCGCGATCGCCGATCACCTCGCTCACGCCCCAGTCGAGGTCGACGCAGGGGGCGAAGCTCAGGTCGATGCCCACCTCGGCGAGTTCGCGCGCCATGATCCAGCCGCAGTCGAAGGCGAGGTGACGCGCCTGGTCGGGATCCTGGTCGTACTGGTGCCCGAACCAGCGCAACGGCGGCAGCGCCGTGAAACCCGTGCGAAAGCGCTGCACGCGGCCACCCTCCTGGTCCACCGCCACCAGCAGCGGCGGGCTGCGCACGGCGCGGATGGCTGCCACCAGCGCGGCCAGTTGTTCGCGGTCGGCGAAGTTGCGGCTGAACAGGATGACGCCACCGGCAGCCGGGTGACGCAGGCGCTCGGCCTCCTCCGGCTCGAGCCGCAGGCCCTGCACGTCGATCATCAGCGGTCCGAGGGTCATGGCACGATGTCCACCGGCGTGCCGGTGGCAACGAGGTCGAACAGGCGCACCACGTCGGCGCAGCGCATGCGGATGCAGCCGTGGGAGAACGGCACGCCCATCGGCTCGGTATCCGGCGTGCCGTGGATGTAGATGTAGCGACGCATGGTATCCACCTGGCCCAGACGGTTGCGCCCCGGTTCCAGCCCCGACAGCCACAGGATGCGCCCGAGGATCCAGTCGCGTCCCGGCGCGGCTGCAGCGAGCTCGTCCGACCAGATCTCACCCGTCGGCCGCCGGCCGCGCAGCACGGCCTGGGGCGCCAGCCCGGCGCCGATCCGTGCCCGCACCACGTGACGCCCGCGCGGCGTGCAACCGCTGCCGATGCGCTCGCCAGGGCCGTAGCGGGACGTGGATACCGGGAACTGCCCGCTCTCGCGCCCATCCTGGAGCAGCACGAGGCGCTGCTCCGTCAGGCTGATGCGCAGCTCGGCCCCTTCCATGCCTCACCGGCGCTCGAAGAGCGCCACCGACTCGACGTGACTGGTGGCCGGAAACATATCAAGAATCCCGGCAGCCGCAAGGTGCAGGCCGTGGTCGTGCACCAGCACGCCGGCGTCGCGGGCCAGCGTGCCGGGATGGCAGGACACGTAGAGGATGCGCGCTGCGCCGCAGGCGACCACCCTGTCCAGCACGGCAGCGGCACCGGCGCGCGGCGGGTCGAGCAGCACGGCGTCGAATCGCGCCCCGCCCCAGGCATCGCCGGCCTGGGCGGTGGCGAGGTCGGCACAGCGGAATTCGGCGTTGGCGATGCCATTGGCGGCGGCGTTGCTCCTGGCGCGCGCGACGGCCGCAGCCCCGCCCTCGATGCCGAGCACGCTGCCGGCCCGGCGCGCGAACGGCAGCGTGAAGTTGCCGATGCCGCAGTACAGGTCGAGCAGGTGCTGCCCCGGTTCCGGAGCCAGCAGGTCGATGGCCAGCGCGAGCAGGCGCTCGTTGACACCGGCGTTCACCTGGATGAAATCGGTCGGTCCGAAGCCGAGCGTGAGGGCGCCGCCGTCGAGCCGGTAACTCAGCGGCCCGTCGTCGCGGCCGGCATCGAGCGGGGCGAGCCCGGCGCTGCCGGAATGCTGCAGCCAGAGCCGCAGCCCGTGCCGGTCGCGGAAAGCGCGCAGGTGGTCGAGGTCCATGGCCGTCGGTGTCTCGAGGACCCGCAGCACCAGCGCGACGGCGGTGTCGGCCACGGCGACCTCTACCTGCGGGATGCGCTGGCGCAGGCTCAACATGCCGATCAGCGCGCTCAGCGGTTCGATCAGTGCCGCCGCGGCCGGATGCAGCGTCTCGCAGCCGAGCATGTCGGTGACGTAGGGGCTGCCCCGCTCGGAGAATCCGACCAGCACACGCCCCTTGGCCTCGACGTGGCGCACCGACAGCCGCGCCCGGCGCCGGTAGCCCCAGGACTCGCCCGTGACCGGCTCGAGCCAGCGCTGCGGCGTGACGCGCCCGATGCGCAGCAGATTCCCTTCCAGCACGGACTGCTTCAAGGTCAGCTGCGCCGATCGCGACAGGTGCTGCAGGGTGCAGCCGCCGCAGGTGCCGAACCAGGCGCAACGCGGCGCGACGCGCTCCGCCGAGGCCTCGATCACCGCCAGCAGGTCGGCCTCATCGTAGTTGCGCCGCGAGCGCACCCGGCGCAGGCTGACCGTCTCGCCGGTCAGCGCGCCATCGACGAACACCCGCTTGCCGCCGAGCGTGACGAGCCCCTGCCCCTCCGGCGTCATGTCCTGCACCACGGCGGTCTCCGGGAGCATCTCCCGCAGCCGCCTGATCGCACGCCGTCCGCCCATGCCAGCCTAGGCGGCCGCATTCCAGGCAGCGAGAAATGCCTGCAGGTGTGCCTGCTCCGATGCGGCGAGGAACGTTCGCACGCGTTCGAGTTCACGCTGCAGTCCCGTGGCATCGAGCACGCCGCGGATGTACTGGAACCGCAGGTGAACCAGCCAGGTGTTCAGCGCATCGGTCTCGCAGTAGTCACGGATCTGGCCGATGCCCCCGGCGCGGTAGGCATCCCAGACCTTGCTGCCCTCCATGCCCATCTTGCCCGGAAAGCCGAGCATCACCGCGATGTCGTCGAGTCCCGCGCGGCCGCGATTCTGGAAACCCGCGATCACGTCCATGAGATCGACGTGGCGCCAGTGGTAGCGGCTGAGGTAGTTGTTGAAGCGGAACTCGCGGTCCTCGTCGCCCACGTCCCAGTAGCGGTGCGAGACCACGCCGTGCAACAGGGCCCGGTAGTGCAGCACGGGCAGGTCGAAACCACCGCCGTTCCAGGACACGAGCTGCGGGGTGTAGCGATCGATGCCGTCGAAGAAGCGCTTCACCAGTTCCGGTTCGTCGCTGTCGGCGTTGCCGAGACTCCACACGCGCAGCTCGTCGGCCCGGCGCAGGACCACGGAGATCGCCACGATGCGATGCTGATACAGCGGCAGGAACTCGGTGCCCGCGGCCTGCATCTGGTGGAAAGCCATGGCGCGGGCGACGTCCTCGTCCTCGATGCCCTGCAGGCCGTAGAGCCGCCGCCCCAGTGCCACGTCGGGGACGGTCTCGATGTCGAATGCCAGCGTCGTCGTCATGATCCTGCCCCGGCGCTGCGCATCAGCACCACCACCGCCACCACGAGGCCGGCCTCGTCGGACAGCGTCAGGTGGCCGGATCCGATGCCGAGTTCGGCACACACCCGCTGCCCGCGGTCGGAGAAGACGATCTGCGGCTTGCCGCGCGGGTCCGGCACCACGCCAGCATCACGGATCCACATGCCGTGCGCGAAGCCCGTGCCCATGGCCTTGACGACGGCCTCCTTGGCGGCGAAGCGCATGGCGAGGAACCGCACCGGCCGCTGTGTGCCGGCGAACAGCGCCAGCTCCTGCGGCATCAGCAGGCGCTCGACGAAACGCGTGCCGAAGCGCTCGTAGGCCCTGGCCACACGCGCGACCTCGAGGATATCGGTACCGATGCCGAAGATCATGCGCCCCGCGCCGCGAGCATCAGCCGCTTCATCCCGCTCACCGCCGCGGCGATGCCATCGAACAGGGCGCGGGCGACGATGGCATGGCCGATGTTCAGTTCGCAGATCTCGGGCAGCGCCGCCACCGGCTGCACGTTGTGGTAGTTCAGGCCGTGCCCGGCGTGGACTTCCAGGCCGAGGGCGTGCGCGTGGCAGGCTGCGCGCCGGATGCGGTCGAGTTCGCGGGCGCGGACCGCACCGTCCGTGGCATCGGCATAGCGGCCGGTGTGCAGCTCGACGACGCGCGCCCCGGCCGCCCGGCAGGCATCGATCTGCCGCTCGTCGGGATCGATGAAGGGGGCGACCCGGATGCCGAGCGCACCGAGCCGGTCGCAGGCGGAGCGGATGCGATGGCCGTCACCGGCGACATCGAGCCCGCCCTCCGTGGTCAGCTCCTCGCGCCGCTCCGGGACGAGACAGGCATCGGCCGGGCGCAACCGCTCGGCGATCGCGAGCACCGGTTCGGCCACGGCCATCTCCAGGTTCATGCGCGTCTGCAGGGTACGCACCAGTACCTCGAGGTCGCGCTCCTGGATGTGGCGGCGGTCCTCGCGCAGGTGCACCGTGATGCTGTCGGCACCCGCCTGCTCGGCCAGCCAGGCGGCCATCACCGGATCCGGATAGCGCGTGCCGCGTGCCTGGCGCAGGGTGGCGACGTGGTCGACGTTGACGCCGAGTTGGATGCTGGCTGACATGGAAGGACGGCGGCCGTTCTGCGGCTCGCGACGCGGCGGGCCCGGTTGCGCATGATGGCATCGGGCACGGCGCGCGCGCAACGTGGAGGAGTCGCCCGTTCAGCGCTTCATGGCTGCGAACACCTGGCGCGTACGCAGCGGCCGGCCGCCCAGGTGATGATCGAGGACGGCGCGCAGCAGGCGGCGCGCATCGGCGAGGCAGGCGGTCTCGGTGAACCGCCCGGCACCGATGGCCAGCAGCTGGGCACCGCTGTAGACGACATCGGGCGGCATGCCGGCAACCGCCGGCACCGGACCCCGCTCCACCACGTAGGCGTAGCAGCCGGCCGGATCGAGCACGGTACCGCTCGCCGCGTCATGATCGAGGATCAGCCCGTAGCCGGTCTCCGCGAGCAGCCGGATCTCGAAGGCGCGCAGCAGCGGTTCGACAGCGGACCCGGCGCCGAGGCTCGCGATCAGCGTCGCATAGGCATCGAACAGGGGCGGATGCGGATCGCCCCGGTGCAGGAACCGCAGCACGAGCTCGTTGGCGTAGAAGGCCGACATCAACGCCGTACCGTGCAGGTCGGCCGGACTGCCGGCGGGCTCGGCCGCCCTGAGGGTCATCAGGCCTTCGCCCCGCCCGCTCCACGACACCATGAGCGGGCGAAACGGCTGCAGCAGGGCGCGCAGCCCCGTTTTCCCCCGGCGCAGGCCGCGCGCGACCAGGCTGACGCGGCCGTGTTCGCGCGTGACCAGGTCCAGGATCTCGCTGCTCTCACGGTAGGCCCGGCCGTGCAGCACGAATGCCGGCTCGAGCGTGACCCGTTCGATCACGCTCAGCCCTCGATGTCGTGGCCGAGCTGGCGCAGCGCGCGGGCGTCGTCGGCCCAGTTGCGACGCACCTTGACATGCGTCTGCAGGAAGACGCGGCGGCCGAGCAGCTTCTCGATCTCCAGGCGCGCACCGCTGCCGATGGCCTTCAGCGTGGCACCGCCGCGCCCGATGACGATCGGCCGCTGCGAGTCCTTGGCGACCCAGATCAGCGCGTCCACGTTCACCGTCGCACCGGCATCGTCGACCGCCGTGATCTCCACGGCCACGCCGTAGGGAACCTCGCTCTTCAGGGTCGCCATCAGCTGCTCGCGCAGCAGCTCGCCGATACGGAACTCCCGGCCCCGATCGGTCGTCACGTCACCGGGAAAGAACGGCTCGCCCTCGGGCAGGTGGCGCAGCACGGTCGCGACCAGCGACTCGAGGTTGTCGGCACCGAGCGCGGAGACCGGCACGATGGCGGCAAACTCGCGCCTGCCCTCGAGCCGCACGAGCAACGGCAGGAGCTTCGACTTCGGCCGCACCAGATCGGCCTTGTTGACCACCAGGATCACGGGTGAGCGGCAACTGGCGAGGCGCCCGAGCACATGCTCGTCGCCGGGTCGCCAGCCCGTGGCCTCGACGACGAACAGCACGACGTCTGCATCCGTGACCGAGCCGGCCGCAGCCCGGTTCATCGTGCGGTTGATCAGCTTGCCAGCCCGCGCCTGCAGACCAGGTGTATCGACGAAGACGACCTGGCTGTCAGCGCGCGTGCGGATGCCGAGGACGCGGTGCCGCGTGGTCTGCGGTCGCGGCGTGACGATGCTGACCTTCTCGCCCACCAGCGCGTTGACCAGCGTCGACTTGCCGGTATTCGGCCGCCCGACCACGGCGACGAAGCCGCAGCGCATCCCGCTCATGGCGATGCGCCGAGCAGTTGCGCGAGTGCCCGGGCGGCAGCGTCCTGCTCGGCCAGGCGCCGGCTTGCACCATGCCCGCCGAAGGCGAGCCCCAGCGCCGTGATCGTGCAGGACACCTCGAAAGTCTGGGCATGGGCGGCGCCGGCGACGGCGCTGACCGCGTAGGCCGGCGGCGCGAGTCCCTGGCCCTGCAGCCATTCCTGCAGGCGGGTCTTCGGGTCCGTCAGTTCGTCGTCCGTGGGAAGCACTGCCAGACGCGCGGCGTACAGCGCGAGGATCACCCGCTCGGCCGCGGCCGAGCCACCGTCGAGCCAGACCGCCCCGAGCACGGCTTCGAGCGCGTTGGAGAGGATCGAGGTGCGCTGGTGACCGCCGGTTCGCGCCTCACCGCTGCCGAGCCGGACCAGCGTGCCGAGGCCGGTTTCGGCGGCGATCTCGGCCAGTGTCTCGCCCCGCACCAGTCGCGAGCGGATGCGGCTCAGCAGCCCCTCCCCGGCATCCGGGCGGCGTTCGTAGATGGCCCGCGCGATCACGGCGCCGAGCACGGCATCGCCCAGGAACTCGAGCCGCTCGTTGTTGCGCGCCGAAGCGCTGCGGTGGGTGAGCGCCAGATCGAGCAGCTGCGCGTCGGCGAAGACGTATCCCAGGCGCTGCTCAGCCCATGCGCGGGCCGCACTCACTGCCGGATCTCGACCTCGTCGTCGAAATTGACCACCAGCGATACATTGGCGATGAACGGCACCGGGTACTCGTAGCGCGCCGCCACCAGGTAGCCGCTGTCGGACTTCTCGACCTCGAAGTCCCGTCCCTTGAGGTTGTAGACCATCTCGATGTTGAGGCGCCGATCGATGGAGCGGCGGATCAGCTGGGGCGTCGGCCCGCGACCGTCGAGCTCCTCCTGGACGTCCTTCAGTATGCGCTTGATCTTCATGTTCTCGAGGTAGGCTGGCGAGAGCTTGAGACCGGCGAAGCCGATCAGCCCCACCATGGCGGCGATCACCAGCACACCGATCAAGGTCATTCCCCGTTGCCTGCTTTGCATACGCCGACTCCCGTTTGGCAGCACCATGACGCCGTCCCCCCGTCGTTCAGGATACCAGCTGGCGATCGCTCAGCGGACTTCCGTGCCGATCCTGCCCCACTTCGGCAGGCCCGGGAAGCTCCAGCTCATCCAGATGCGCACCGCGCGCCCGACGACGTTCGCCTCCGGGATGAAGCCGACGCCGTCATAGCGGCTGTCGCGGCTGTTGTCGCGGTTGTCGCCCATCATGAAGTAATGCCCGGGAGGCACGACGAACGTACCCTCAAGGCTCCTCTCGCCCGGCCGCTGCAGGATCTCGTGATCGACGTCGCCGAGATGTTCGCGCAGCAGCAGCGAGCCCGGCTGGTCCTCGCCATCGTAGATGCCGGCCGGAACGACGCTCACCGGCTGATCGTTCACGTAGATCTTCTTGTTGAGGTAGCGAATGGTGTCGCCGGGAAGACCAACGAGCCGCTTGATGTAGTTGGTGCTCGGGTCGGAGGGCAGCCGGAAGACGATCACGTCGCCGCGTTGCGGTTCGCCGATGTCGACGACCTTCGTATTGATCACCGGCAGGCGCAGCCCGTAGGTGTACTTGTTGACAAAGATGAAATCGCCCGTGAGCAGCGTCGGCATCATCGAACTGGACGGGATCCGGAACGGCTCGTACAGGAAGGAGCGCACCACCAGCACGACGAGCAGCACCGGAAAGAACGAGCGCGCATACTCGACCACCGTCGGCTCGGGCGCGGCCTCGGGCCGGTTCCGGCGCAGCAGCACGGCGTCAGCCGCCCAGACGATGCCCGCCAGCGCGGTGGCCAGCACTAGAATCAGCGAGAAATCCACGTCGTACTCCGCTTTGAGCGCAGGACCGGGGCGCAATCTACCATGCCGGCCGGTCAGCTTTCCGAGGATCCGTGCCCGGAGTTGAGCACCGCCAGGAAGGCCTCCTGCGGGATCTCGACCGAGCCGAACTGTTTCATGCGCTTCTTGCCCGCCTTCTGTTTCTCGAGCAGCTTGCGCTTGCGCGTGATGTCGCCACCGTAGCACTTGGCGAGCACGTTCTTGCGCATCGCCTTGACCGTCGCACGCGCAATGATGTGCGAGCCGATCGCCGCCTGCAGCGCGACCTCGAACATCTGCCGCGGGATGACCTTCTCCAGGCGTTCGACGATCTCCCGGCCGCGCCGCTGGGCCGACTCCCGGTGCACGATCAGCGACAGGGCATCCACCCGCTCCTTGTTGATGAGGATGTCGAGCTTCACCAGGTCGCCGGGCACGAAGCGCGAGAACTGATAGTCGAAGGAGGCATAGCCTCTGCTGATCGACTTCAGGCGGTCGAAGAAGTCGAACACCACCTCGGCCATCGGGATGTCGTAGTCCATCGCCACCTGGTTGGCGAGATACTCGATGCGCTTCTGCACGCCGCGCTTGCCGACGCACAACTGCATGACGGGCCCGACGAACTCGTGCGGCACCAGGATGCTGGCGCTGATGTAGGGCTCACGCACCTCGGCGATCTCGTTCGGCGGCGGCAACGAGGCGGGGTTCTCGATCATGCGCGTCTCGCCATCCGTGGTGACGATCTCGAACACCACGGTCGGGGCGGTGGAGATGAGGTTCAGCCCGTACTCGCGCTCCAGGCGCTCCTGCACGATCTCCATGTGCAGCAGGCCGAGGAAGCCGCAGCGAAAACCGAACCCGAGCGCCGCGGAGGACTCCACCTCGAAGCGCAGCGCCGCATCGTTGAGGCGCAGCTTGTCGAGCGCCACCCGCAGGGCCTCGAAGTCGTCGGCCTGCACCGGGAACAGCCCGGCGAACACCCGCGGCTTGATCTGGCGGAAACCCGGCAGGGGTGCCGTGCAGGGTTGCGCCTCGAGCGTGATGGTGTCGCCGACCGGCGCCCCGTGCACGTCCTTGATGCCGGCGATGACGTAACCGACCTCGCCGGCCTCCAAGGACTCGCGCGGCTGCGCCTTGGGCGTGAAGCCGCCCACCTCGGAAACCGGGTGGGTGCGCCCGGTCGACCAGATGCGGATCTTCGCACCCTTCGGCAACCGGCCGTTCATGACGCGCACCAGCGAGACCACGCCGACGTAGTTGTCGAACCAGGAATCGATGATCAGCGCCTGCAGCGCCCCGTCCGGGTCGCCTTGGGGCGGCGGGATGCGGCGCACGACGAGATCCATCAGTTCGCGCACGCCGAGGCCGGTTTTCGCGCTCACCAGCGCACAGCCCTCGGTGTCGATGCCGATGATCTCCTCGATCTCGCGGCGCACCTTCGGCGGATCGGCGCTCGGCAGGTCGATCTTGTTGATGACCGGCAGGACCTCGAGTCCCGCCTCGATCGCCGAGTAGCAGTTGGCCACGCTCTGCGCTTCGACACCCTGGGCGGCATCGACCAGCAGCAGCGCGCCCTCGCAGGCGGCGAGCGAGCGCGATACCTCGTAGGAGAAGTCCACGTGGCCGGGCGTGTCGATCAGGTTCAACTGGTAGCGCCGGCCGTCGGCCGCCTGGAACGGCAGCGACACGGTCTGGGCCTTGATGGTGATGCCACGCTCGCGCTCGATGTCCATGGAGTCGAGCACCTGGTTGCCCATCTCGCGCGCCTCCAGACCGCCACACATCTCGATGAAGCGGTCGGCCAGCGTCGACTTGCCATGGTCGATGTGCGCGATGATGGCGAAATTGCGGATGTGGGCGAGGCGCTCGCTCATGGCGCGGACCGGGTCGTGAAAAAGCGTTGAATTATACCCGGAATGTCCGGGTGACCCCCGCCAACGACGGCGGCCCGGCTAGCCCGGCACACGCAGCCAGCGGGCGATGGCTTCGAGGTCGACGGGCCAGGCGCCGATCATCTGCCCGTCGCCCAGCACTACCGGGATGCGCAGGCCATAGGCTGCACGCCAGTCCGGACGGGAGTCGACATCATGCACGCGCAGGGTCGCTCCGGCCGCGCGACACAGGGGCTCGATGTCGGCAAGCAGCCGGTCACAGAGATGGCAATCCGGACGGCCGAGCAGCACGAGTTCCTTCATGGGCGATCCGGCCGCCTGTTGCCGCTCAGCGGGCTGCCGGCCGGGCCGACTGGGCGATGATTTCCACGGTACGTGCCGGCACGGTACCGATGGCGGTCACCATGCGACCCTCGACGATCGCCGTGAAGGCATTGGCCGACCCGATCTGCGACAGCCCTTCGGCCTGTTCCGAAGCCGCCACCGCCGGCTCCACGAACAGCGAGACTGTCGCCAGCCCGTCCGTATAAACCATGTGGCGCAGCGCCCCCACGCCGTCGGGACCGGAACGCGCCTGGCGCACGGTCAGCCGGAAGCCGGGTGGTACCTCGCGCGAGGCCCAGCCCTCGGGCGCAGTGGCCGCAGCACCGGGCGGGGCTGCTGCCGGCCGGCGCACGGCAAAGCTGTCGGCAGCAATGGTCGGGCGCACCAGCGCGCGCGACAGGTGCGCCGGCAGCGTGATCTGCGTGAACAGCACCTGCTCGAGCACGGTGCCCTGCTCGTCGACGAGCTGCGTCTTCAGCGGCATCGCCGTCACCCGGTCGAGCCACAGCCGGTAGCCATAGCGGTAGCCATCCTTGGGCCGGATGGCGACGCCGAGCGCGTCGCGCCCGGCAATCCGGTCACGCTCGCCGAACGCCACGTGGTAGAGCGTCGCATCGACCCCGGCCGGGCCCGGCAGGTGCCCACGCAGGGGGCTTTCGCTGGCGGCGGCCGGATCGCGCTTTTCGACCAGCACCGTGCGCTGATCGGGGAGGATGTAGGTCACCTCGTCGGCATTGCGGATGATCTCGCAGCTGCCGTCGTCGGCGGTGACGCGCTCGGTCTGCTGGCCATTCTCGACCCGGTGGACGATCGTGAGGACACTGGTGTCGCCGCCGAAGACGTGGACCAGCTCGCCTTCGTAGTTGAGGGTGTCGACCGCCTCGGTCATTCGCTCGAGCCACGCCCGCGGATCGCTGGCGGCGTGGGCAGGCAGGCAGGTGAACGCCGCAACGAGCGCGGTCGCCGCCGGGCCCCAATGCCGGGCCGGCACCCTGTCAGCGACCATCCGGAGCACTGACCGGTTGCCGCCAGGCTGCGCGCTCGGCGCGGGCCGACACCAGGTGCGAGTCCAGGCTCGCCCGCGAGAGCTGGTTCGCGTATTCACCGTGCATCACGAGGTAGCCGGTGAGGCGGGCAGCGGCCCGCGGATCGACACGATGACTGGCCGTGAACCGCACGGGTTCCACGCCGATGCCGGGCAGGCCGGCGACGTAGGGCGCAGGCGCCTCGGGAACCGGGTCATCCCGCCAGATGTCCGGCCCGCCCACCAGCAGCGCGGCGAGCGCGGCGGCAGCCGCCATGCCGCCCATCATCCAGCCACGGCGCGACGGCACCGGGCCCTGCGTTGCGACCGCCGGCGGCACCGGTGCGGACGTGGCCTGGTCGGCCAGCCTCGATCGCACCCGCTCGGCCAGGCTGAGCGCTCCGGGATCGGCCCGGCCGCTGCGCAGGCACTCGCCGATCAGGGCATAGCGCGCCAGCAGGTGGCGGCGTGCGGGCTCCCGGTCGAGGCGGCGCAGCAGGAGCTCGAGTTCGGCCTCCGGCAACTCGCCGTCCAGGAACGCGGACAACTGCTCTTCGATGCTGTGTGTCATGGCTTGCTCACGCTTCCGGGACCGGAAAGTGCCGCGATGCTGCGGTCGATCGCCTCGCGGGCGCGGAAGATCCGCGAACGCACGGTGCCGACCGGGCAATCCATCGCCTGGGCGATTTCCTCGTAACTCAGGCCGTCGATCTCGCGCAACATGATGGCGCCGCGCAGCTCCTCCGGCAAAGCGGCCATCGCCGCGATCACCGTCCGGGCGAGCTCGTCCTGCAGGACGAGGCCCTCGGGCGACTCCTCGTCGCGCAACCGGGCGCTGATGTCATAATGCTCCCCGGCTTCCGGGTCCTGGTCGATGCTGACCGGCCGGCGCTGCAGGGTCACGAGGTGGTTCTTGGCCGTGTTGATGGCGATCCGATAGAGCCAGGTATAGAAGGCACTGTCGCCGCGAAACGACGGCAATGCCCGGTACGCCTTGATGAAGGCTTCCTGGGCGACATCCTGGGCTTCTGCGGGGTCGTGCACGTAGCGCATGATCAGCTTGAGTATCCGCTGCTGGTAGCGCAGGACCAGCAGATCGTACGCATGCCGACTGCCCTGCTGAACGCGCTCGACGAGCGCCTGATCACTGGTCTGCTCAGCCATGCGTCCCTGGCCCCGTCGAGCCTGCGGGTCGCATCACGGCGGTAGACTGCGTCCCGCATCGAAAGTTCTGGAAATCCGTCACGGCTCCCCGGTCGGGCACTCACGCCGCTGGTGCGGCGCAGCGCCTGGCGCACATTCTACGCCAACGCCAGCCGGGTCCGCAGGCGGCGCACCGTGACGGGGTCGAGGGTCCTCGCACCCACCCAGGCGCGGCGACATCTCCCATCCCCGCAGCGCCATTCGAACGCCATCACCGGCCCGTGGGCCAGGCCCCAGACATGGCGCAGCTGCGCCGCGTGCCGGCGATCGTCGGCGAGTTCGAGCTGCCAGTCTCCGCCCGGCATCCACACGGCCCGCCGCACCCGGCTGCCGGTGGGCGCACCGATCCGGTGCAGCCCGAGCGCGAGTCGCGCCACCACGCCGAGCACGAGCAACACGCGTGCGAGCGGCGGCAACGCCGTGGCAGCGAGGACGGTGCCGGCCAGTACACCGAGCAGCCCGGCCCAGATGGCCGGCCAGGGGCTGTAGCCGATCCCGAACTCGACCGGTTCAGCCTGCCGTCCGCGCAAGAATCCTGCTCACGATCGCGTCCATGACGGGATCATCGCTGCGCCCCTGCCCCGTGAGCAAGGCGAGAATCTCGGGATCGGGCAGGCCGAGCAGGTTCTCGAAGGCCGCACGCTCGCCCGGCGTGAGCCGCGCGTAGTCCTCGTCGACGAAACGCATCAGCAGCGCGTCGAGTTCGCGCATCCCGCGCCGGCAACGCCAGCGCAGCCGGCGCAGGTCCGCATCGTCCGTCATGGCCGGCAACCGGCAGGATGCGCAGTGGCGCGCCTCAGAGCTTGCGCTCGGCGATCATCTGCTTGATGCCGGCGATGGCGCGCGCCGGATTCAGCCCCTTCGGGCAGGTCATCGTGCAGTTCATGATCGTGTGGCAGCGGTAGAGGCGGAACGGGTCCTCGAGATCATCGAGCCGTTCGCCGGTGGCCTCGTCGCGGCTGTCGACCAGCCAGCGATAGGCGGCCAGCAGCGTCGCCGGCCCGAGGTAGCGATCGCTGTTCCACCAGTAGCTCGGACAGCTCGTCGAGCAGCAGGCGCACAGGATGCAGGCCGAGGGCATGTCGATGCGCTCCTGCTCCGCCTTCGACTGCAGGCGCTCGCGGTCCGGCGGCGCCGGCGTGCGCGTCTGCAGCCAGGGTTTGATCGAGGCGTACTGGGCGTAGAAATTGGTCAGGTCGGGCACCAGGTCCTTCACCACCGCCATGTGCGGCAGCGGGTAGATGCGCACGTCGCCGCCGATGTCGCCGATGGCCTGCGTGCAGGCGAGCGTGTTGCCACCATCGATGTTCATGGCGCAGGAACCGCAGATGCCCTCGCGGCAGGAACGGCGGAACGTGAGCGTGGCGTCGACCTCGTTCTTGATCTTGATCAGCGCGTCGAGGACCATCGGCCCGCACCTGTCGAGGTCGACCTCGTAGGTGTCCAGGCGCGGATTGCCGCCGCCATCCGGGTCGTAGCGGTAGATCCGGAAGCGGCGTACGCGCGTCGCTCCCGCCGGTGCCTTGTGCTCACGGCCCGGCTGAACGCGGGAATTTGCTGGCAGCCTGAACTCGGCCATCTCGGGACCTCGCCTGTCGTTGCTCTCAGTACACGCGCGCCTTGGGCGGAACCGGCTCCACCTCGCGCGTCAGGGTCTGCAGGTGCACCGGACGGTAGTCGATGCGCACCCGGCCGTCGGCGGCAACCCAGATGAGCGAGTGCTTCATCCAGTTGACGTCGTCGCGCTGGGCAAAGTCCTCGCGCGCGTGCGCGCCGCGACTCTCCTCGCGGTTGGCCGCCGCGGTGATCGTGGCCATCGCCTGGCAGAGCAGATTCTCCAGCTCGAGCGTCTCCACCAGGTCGGTGTTCCACACCAGCCCGCGGTCGCTGACCCGCACGTCGGCGAATGAAGCGAAGGTGCGGGCCAGCTTCTCCACGCCTTCGCGCAGCGACTCGCCCGTGCGGAACACGGCCGCATGGCCCGGCATGACCTTCTGCATCTCCAGCCGGATCTCGGCCGTCGGCCGGCTGCCGCTGGCCCGGCGCAGGCGGTCGAGCCGCGCCACCGCGGCCTCGCCGGCCGTCGCCGGCAGCGGCCGCGGCCGGCCCACGCCGCGCAGCATCTCTGCGCAGCGGTGTGCCGCGGCGCGACCGAACACCACGAGGTCGAGCAGCGAGTTGGAGCCGAGGCGATTGGCGCCATGCACGGACACGCAGGCGGCCTCGCCCACGGCCATCAGGCCCGGCACGACCGTGTCGGGATTGCCGTCGGCGAGTGTCAGCACCTCGCCGTGGTAGTTCGTCGGGATGCCGCCCATGTTGTAGTGCACGGTCGGCAGCACCGGAATCGGCTCGCGCGTGACGTCCACGCCGGCGAAGATGCGCGCTGTTTCGGCGATGCCGGGCAGCCGCTCGTGGATCACGTCCGGGCCGAGGTGTTCGAGGTGCAGGTGGATGTGATCGGCTTCCGGCCCGACGCCGCGGCCTTCGCGGATCTCCACCGTCATCGAGCGGCTGACGACGTCGCGCGAGGCCAGATCCTTGGCGTTCGGCGCATAGCGCTCCATGAAGCGCTCGCCGCGGGAGTTGGTGAGATAGCCACCCTCGCCGCGTGCCCCCTCGGTGATGAGGCAGCCGGAGCCATAGATGCCGGTCGGGTGGAACTGCACGAACTCCATGTCCTGCAGCGGCAGCCCGGCGCGCAGCACCATGGCGTTGCCGTCGCCGGTACAGGTGTGCGCCGAGGTGCAGGAGAAGTAGGCGCGGCCGTAGCCACCGGTGGCGAGGATCACCCGGTGCGCGCGAAAGCGGTGCAGCCGCCCGGTCGCCATCTCGAGCGCGACCACGCCCCGACACGCGCCATCCTCCATGATCAGGTCGATGGCGAAGAACTCGACGAAGAACGTCGCGTTGTGCTTCAGCGACTGCTGGTACAGCGTGTGCAGCATCGCGTGGCCGGTCCGGTCGGCCGCCGCGCAGGTGCGTTGCGCCGTGCCCTTGCCGAATTGCGTGGTCATGCCGCCGAAGGGCCGCTGGTAGATGCGCCCGTCCTCGGTCCGGGAGAACGGCACGCCGTAGTGCTCGAGCTCGATGACCGCCTGCGGCGCCTCCTTGCACATGTACTCGATGGCGTCCTGGTCACCGAGCCAGTCCGAGCCCTTGACGGTGTCGTACATGTGCCAGCGCCAGTCGTCCTCGCCCATGTTGCCGAGTGCCGCGCTGATGCCGCCCTGCGCCGCCACCGTGTGGCTGCGGGTCGGGAAGACCTTGGTGATGCAGGCCGTGGACAGCCCGGCCTCGACGAGCCCGAACGTGGCGCGCAGGCCCGCGCCGCCGGCGCCGACCACCACGACGTCGTAGCTGTGGTCGGTGAAGGCGTACTCGCCGCTCATGCCTGGCCTCCCACGGACAGCGTCACCACCGAATAGACGCCCGCCACGGCGAGCGCCACGTGCAGGAAGCGGTTGACCACGAGGGCGCTGACCTTCGCCGGCGCCTCATGGACGTAGTCCTCGATGACCACCTGCACCCCGAGGCTGGAGTGATAGAGGAGCGTGATCAGGAAGAGGATGAGCAGGATCGCATGCCGCGGCTCACCCACCCAGGCTGCCACCGCCCAGTAATCCGTGCTGGCGAGCCCGAGCAGGCTCACCGCGAACCAGAGGCCGAGCAGGACCAGCGCGCCGGCCGACAGCCGCTGGCCCCACCAGTGGCCGAAGCCGGACTTCGCCGAGCCGAGACCGAGCGCGCGGCCAAGGGGTGATCGCAATGCCATGATTCAACTCCCGTTGCCGATCGCCACGACCAGCCAGAACACGACCGTGAGCAGCACGGCCGCTGCCACCACGGCGAACCCGCTCGCCCGCGCCTGGGAAATCCCGAACCCATAGCCGGCATCCCAGCACAGATGCCGGATGCCGTTGCACAGGTGATAGAAGAAACAGAAGGTCCAGCCGACGAGCGCGAGCACGCCGGGCGGCGACCGGAGCACGCCCACCACACCGAGGTAGGCATCCGGACCGCCGGCCGTGGCCACCAGCCAGGCGGTGAACACGACGGCACCTGCCGAGAGCATCACGCCGGTGAGGCGGTGGACGATGGACAGGGTATTGCTCACCTGCCAGCGATACACGCCGAGATGAGGCGACAAGGGCCGGTCTGGTTGGGTCATCGCCCGCTCACTCCTGCATTCCTTCGCACCGCGCAAACACTCACGCCCGGGTGCAGCGCCGGCCGCACCCAGGCGGCGCCGAATACCCGGACGATCAGCACCAGGCAGCCTGTCAGCAGCAACCCCGCATCAGAAGTCGATGCAGCGACCGCGTCGTTCCCAGTCTCCGTAACGCGTCGGTTCGGGACCCTGCGGCCCACCCACTTCACGGGGCTGTGGCGCCGTGCAACCAGCGGGTGCCTCGCCCACTGCGGCCGTGCGCCTGGCCACAGGCGTGGACTCCTGCGCCCCGGACGAATCCTGCGGTAGCGGGTGTCCAGCTGCTGACATGCAAAAAAGTGTGCCAGAATGCGGCCGGATTTTCACCACGGTCCGTGCTGCTGCCTCCCGGAATCGACAGTTCCAACCCACGCTGGCGCTGCGTGCCGCTCGACCACCTGCGTCTGCTGCGCGTGGGCGGCGCCGATCGCGGCAGCTTCCTCCAGGGCCAGCTGACGCAGGATCTGCGCACCATCACGCCGACCCGCAGCGCGCCATCTGGCTGGACCAATGCGCAGGGACGCCTGCTGCTGGTCGGGCAACTGTTCGCCTGGGATGATGCTTGCTGGTTGACCGCGCCCGCGTCAGGCGCCGAGGCCCTCGCGCGCCGCCTGCGCCAGTTCGTGCTGCGCGCCCGCGTGACGGTGGACCTCGCCCCGACGCCGCCGCGTGGGCTGCTCGCGGCCGCGGACGCGGGCATCGACGCCCCTGACGTCCTGCCACCCGAGCCCCTCGCCTGCCGCACCGGCGCCGGCTGGTGCGTCCTGCGCGTCGCCGGCGACGGCGCACGCCTCATCGTCCTCGGCGAGCCGCCGGCTCTTGCCGCCGGGCCAGCGATGACGCCGGCCGACAGCGGCGCCTGGCTGCTTGCCGACGTCCGCGCCGGCCTGCCCGCCATCGACCCCGCCAACGAGGCTGCCTTCGTGCCGCAGATGGTCAACCTCGACCTCCTCGGCGGCGTGCACTTCGCCAAGGGCTGCTACAGCGGCCAGGAGATCATCAACCGCACGCGCCACCTCGGGCGGATCAAGCGGCGCATGCTGCGCTTCGGGTGCGAGGCTGCTGCCACGCCGCCGCCCGGAGCGGCGATCCATGGCGCGGCGGGCGAAGCGGGCCGTGTGGTCACGGCAGCAGCCGCGCCGCGCGGCTGCGAACTGCTGGCGGTCACGCAGCTCGAGGCGCTGGCCGGACCGTTATTCGCCGACGCCGGCCGGCGCTGGCCGCTCACGCAGCTCCCGCTGCCCTACGCCATCCCCGAACTCGCCTGACCGCCCGGGCGGGCCTCACCCGCCGGCGTCGCGCAGGTGCGGGAACAGGAGCACATCGCGGATCGAGGCGCTGTCGGTGAAGAGCATCACCAGGCGATCCACACCGACGCCGAGCCCCGCCGTCGGCGGCAGGCCGTGCTCGAGGGCGGCGATGTAGTCCTCGTCGTAGGACATCGCCTCCTCGTCGCCGGCCGACTTCTGGCGCAGCTGCGCCTGGAAACGCTCGGCCTGGTCCTCGGCGTCGTTGAGCTCCGAGAAGCCGTTGGCGATCTCGCGGCCGTGGATGTAGAGCTCGAAGCGGTCCGTGAGGAAGGCATCGGCGTCGCTGCGCCGGGCGAGCGGCGAGACCTCGGCCGGGAAACCGGTGACGTAGGTCGGCGCGAGCAGCCGATGCTCGGCGGTCTTCTCGAAGATCTCGGTGAGCAGCTTGCCGGCGCCCCAGGCATGCTGGACCGCGATGCCGAGCGTGGCGCAGTGCTCGCGCAGCGCGGCGACATCGCGCAACTGTCTGCGGTCGAGTCGCGGGTTGTGCTCGGCGACGAGCTCCTCGATGCTGGCGCGGCGGAACGGTGCCGCGAAATCGTAGCCGCCGCCCTGGTACGAGACGGTGGCGGTGCCGAGCAGCAGCTCGGCCAGGCTGCGCAGCATCTGCTCGAGCATGTCCATCAGCACCTGATGATCGGCATAGGCCATGTAGAGCTCGAGCATCGTGAACTCGGGATTGTGCTGGGTGGAGATGCCCTCGTTGCGGAAGTTGCGGTTGAGCTCGTAGACGCGCTCAAACCCGCCGACGACCAGCCGCTTCAGGTACAGCTCCGGCGCGACCCGCAGGTACAGTTGCCGGTCGAGCGCGTTGTGGTGGGTCACGAAGGGACGCGCCATGGCGCCGCCGGGCACGGCCTGCATCATCGGCGTTTCGACTTCGAGGAAGTCCATGGCATCGAGATAGCTGCGCAGGAACTGCACCACCCGCGAACGGCGACGGAACACCTCGCGGGACTCCTCGTTCATGATCAGGTCGAGGTAGCGCTGGCGGTAGCGCGTCTCCTGGTCGGTGAGCCCGTGGAACTTCTCGGGTAAAGGCCGCAGCGACTTGACGAGCAGCGTCACCTGGGCAGCCCGCACGGTGAGCTCCCCGGTGCGCGTGCGAAACAGCCGGCCCTGCGCCCAGACGATGTCGCCGAGGTCCCAGCCCTTCGAAGCGCGGTAGTCGGGCTCCGGCAGGGCGCCGACCTGCAGCAGGACCTGGATCTGGCCGCTGCGGTCCTGCAGCTTCAGGAACGTGGTCTTGCCCATCACGCGGCGCGCCATGACGCGGCCGCCCACCGCCACCTCCACGCCCTCGGCTTCGAGGGCCTCCACGCCATGCGCTTCGTAGGTGGTGTGGATCTGGCCGGCGAGCGCCGTGCGGCGCAGCCGGTTCGGAAAGGCGAACCCGGCGGCGCGCAGCTCGCCGAGCTTGCGCCGGCGTTCGGCGACGAGCCGTTCGCCGGTGCTGCCGGCTTCGGCGGGTGGTTGCGGGGTGTCCTTGTCGCTGGTCATGCGGGTGTGTCCGGCGGAAATTCTACAGCCCCTGCTTGAGGCTCGCTTCGATGAACCGGTCGAGGTCGCCGTCGAGGACGTCACCCGGATTGCCGGTCTCCACCTGCGTGCGCAGGTCCTTGATGCGCGACTGGTCGAGGACATAGGAACGGATCTGGCTGCCCCAGCCGACGTCCGCCTTGTTGTCCTCCAGCACCTGGGTCGCGGCGCGGCGCTTCTGTTCCTCGAGCTGGTAGAGCTTGGCCTTCAGCTGCTTCATCGCTGTCGCCCGGTTCTTGTGCTGGGAGCGCTCGTTCTGGCACTGCACGACCACGCCGCTCGGCAGGTGCGTGATGCGCACCGCCGATTCGGTCCGGTTGACGTGCTGGCCGCCGGCACCGCTCGCCCGGTAGACGTCCACGCGCAGGTCGGCCGGGTTCACCTCGATCTCGATGTCGTCCTCGATCTCGGGCGAGACGAACACGGCGGCGAACGAAGTGTGACGGCGGTTGCCGGAATCGAACGGCGACTTGCGCACCAGCCGGTGCACGCCGGTCTCCGTGCGCAGCCACCCGTAGGCGTACTCGCCGGCCACGCGGATGGTGGCGCTCTTGATGCCGGCGACTTCGCCGGCGGAGGCTTCGAGCAACTCGGTGGCGAAGCCCTTCGACTCGCAGTACTTGAGATACATGCGCAGCAGCATCTCGGCCCAGTCCTGGGCCTCGGTGCCGCCGGCACCGGCCTGGATGTCGAGGAAGGCGTTGGCCGCATCGTGGCTGCCGCTGAACATGCGCTCGAACTCGAGCCGCTCGACATCGAGCCGCACGGCATCGACGTCGCGGCTGATCCCGGCGAAGGTCGGCTCGTCGCCCTCTGCCTCGGCGAGTTCGAGCAGGTCGGCGGCATCGGCGAGGCTGCGGTCGATGCCCTCGATCCGGCGCACTACGCCTTCGAGCTGGGCACGTTCGCGGCCGAGGGCCTCGGCACGGGCCGGATCGCTCCAGACACCCGGCTCTTCCAGCGCCTGCTGGACTTCGATCAGCCGCTCGCGCTTGCGATCGACGTCAAAGATACCCCCTGAGCGCCGCCGAGCGGGCGCCGAGGTCGCGGATGAGCTGACGTACCGGGTTCGTTTCCATGGGTTTCGCTGGCGGCGGCAGCGCCGCAAAGCGCGTCATGCTAGTCGGATTGGATGTGCTCCACAACCAACTGGGGGCGACGGCGGCCGCGGTAGTCGTTGACGTCGAGCCGGTAGGCGAGGCGCACCCGTGCCGGCAGCGTGCGCGTCTCGCGAAACGCGATCGCCTCGACCGGCGCTCCTCCCGTGACGGGCCGCAGGCCGAGACGCAGGTGCGCGCCGCGCAGCAGGCGCTGCTCCACCACCTCGAACTCGTTGTCGAACAGCGGCTCCGGGCATCCCTGGCCCCACGGGCCGGCCACCCTCAGGCGCTCGGCGAGGTCGAGCTGCAGCTCGTCGGGACCGAGCGGTCCGTCGGTCCACAGCACCGAGTCGTCGGGCACCCCGCCGAGGGCACTGCCCACCTCGATGGCGAGCGCCTCGCGAAAGCGCTCGAACGCGGCGAGCGGCAGGCGCAGGCCAGCGGCCATGGCATGGCCGCCGAAGCTCAGTTCCGGGACGGTACCGCGAGCGACGACAGCGGCCAGCATGTCGCGGATGTGCACGCCGTCGATCGACCGCGCCGAACCCTTCAGCCAGCCGGACTCCGCCGCCGGCGCGAAGGCCACCACCGGACGCGCCGTGCGCTCGCGCAGGCGCGATGCCACCAGGCCGACGATGCCCTCGTGCCAGTCGGGGTCGTACAGGCAGAGCACCGGCTCGCGCTCCTGCGCGACCTCGCCCGCACGACGCAGCCAGTGCTGCTCGGCCTCCGCCTGCATGCGCGCCTGCAGTTCCTGGCGTTCGGCATTGAGCCGGTCGAGGCGCACGGCCAGTTCATGGGCGATGCCCTCGTCGGTGGCGAGCAGGCAGTCGATGCCGAGCGCCATGTCGGTGAGGCGACCGGCTGCGTTCAGGCGCGGCGCGAGCGCGAAGCCGAGGTCGGCGCTGCGCGCCTGGGCCGGGTCGCGCCCGGCCACCGCGAAGAGCGCGCGGATGCCGGATCGGGCCTGCCCCGCGCGGATGCGTCGCAGCCCTTCGGCCACCAGCACGCGATTGTTGTGATCCAGGCGTACCAGATCGGCCACCGTGCCGAGCGCGACCAGGTCGAGCCCGGCGAGCACGGCACGGCGCGATGATTCCTGGGAAGCCAGTCCCTGGCGATCGAGCTCGCGCGCCAGCGCCGCCAGGAGGTAGAACGCCACGCCCACGCCGCACAGCGCCTTGCTCGCGAACGGCTCGCCCGCCAGGTTCGGGTTGACGATGGCGCGCGCGGGGGGCACCTGCGCGCCCGGCAGGTGGTGGTCGGTGACGATGACGTCGATGCCGAGCGCCGCAGCGTGCGCCACGCCGGCGACGCTGGTGATGCCGTTGTCCACGGTGACGATGAACCGCGGCCGTGCCCGGGCCGCGAGGTCCACCGCGGCCGGCGACAGGCCATAGCCGAGTTCGAAGCGGTTCGGCACGACATAGGACACGCCGGTGAAGCCCATCGCGCGCAGCGTGGCCACCACCAGCGCCGTCGCGGTCGCGCCGTCGGCATCGAAATCGCCAACCACCACGATGCCGGCCTGCTCGCGGCGCGCTTGCGCGAGCACCGCCGCAGCCTCCGTCACGCCGCCGAGCGAACCGACGGGGAGCAGTGCGCTGAGCGCCGGCTCCACCTCGGCCGGGCCGACGCCGCGCGCGGCGTAGACGCGACGCAGGACCGGGTCGAGATGCGCCGGCAGTGCCGCATAGAGCGCCGGCGGCACGTCGCGCCGCTGCAGCCGTGGCGTGACAGCCCGAACCGCCACGTCTATCCTCGAGCCGGGCGGCGCCGGCCGCCGCCACCCCGCGCCACCCGGACATCCCTCATGAAACTCGACCGCGAACCGCTCACGGGCAATGTCATCCGCGGCTGCGCGGGCGGGCAGGTGCAGGTGGGCAACGCGCAGTACTCCAGGCCGGTGATCATCGCGATCGACCGGATCATAGCCGACTGGTCACCCCCGGCACCCGCCGCGCTCACGCTGGCCGACCTGCAGCCTGCGCTCGACCTCGACCCCGAGGTGATCCTGCTCGGCACCGGCGCGCACCAGGGCTTCGCCCCCGTGGCCGTCGTCGCCGCCGTCCTGCGCCGGGGGATCGGCCTGGAGACCATGACGACGGCGGCGGCCTGCCGCACGTACAACGTGCTCGCGAGCGAATCGCGTCGCGTGGTGGCGGCACTCATCCTGCCCTGACGATCACGGCCCGGGCCGCTCAGGGGCTGGCCGGTGGCAGCTCGTGCAGCGGGTCCACCGGCGCACCGTCGCGGCGGATCTCGAAGTGCAGGACGGCCTCGCGCCCGGCGCCCTCGCCCATCGTGGCGATGCGCTGGCCGGCGCCGACGCGATCGCCCTCTCCCACGAGCAGCTCGCGGTTGTGTCCGTAGGCCGTGAGCCAGGCGGCATCGTGGCGGATGATCACGAGCTGGCCGTAGCCCACGAGCCCGCTGCCGGCGTAGACGACCTCCCCGCCGGCAGCCGCGACGATGTCCTGTCCGGGGCGCCCGGCGATCAGCACCCCGGAGGCCGTGCGCGGCGAGGCGCCGAAACCCTCGACGAGACGGCCGCGCGTCGGCCATCGCCAGGCCGGCGGCGCCGTCGCCACGCGGCCGACCGGTGCCGGCGCCGCACCCGGGCGCAGTTGCAGGCGTTGTCCCGGATAAATCAGCGTGCCGTCACCGAGACGGTTCCGGCGGGCGATGTCGCGATGATCGAGGCCGAAGCGGCGCGCGATGCCGAAGAGCGTGTCCCCCTCGCGCACCACGTAGGTGGCCGGTGCCGGTTGCGACGGTGGCGGCGTCGCACGCCGGGCCGGCTCCGGACCGGCGCAGCCGGCGAGCGTCGCCAGCGCGAACCACAGGGCGAGCAGGCACCCCGTCCTGCTGCGGAGTCCTGAATGCGCCGGCTTCAGCCCTTGCCCTCCACCAGCGGCACGAACGTGACCGAGCAGAGGCGCTCGCGGTCGAAACCCGTGGCCGTACGGGTGATGCGCAGCAGTTCCTGGCCGCCGGCCGGCCCGACCGGCATCACGAGTCGGCCCTCGGGCGCCAGCTGGTCGAGCAATGCGGATGGCACCTCGGCCGGCGCCGCGGCCACCAGGATGCCGTCGAACGGCGCCCGGCCCGGCCAGCCCTCGAAGCCGTCGCCGTGGCGGAAGCGGATGTTGCCGAAGCCGAGCGCCTGCAGCCGCTGGCGCGCCGCGCGCTGCAAGCCGGCGATGCGCTCGATGGTGTAGAGCTGTCCCACCAGCGGCGCGAGCACGGCCGTCTGGTAGCCGCAGCCCGTGCCGACCTCCAGGACCTTCCCGAGCCGGCGGGTGACGCCGTTGACGAGCAGAGCCTGCGTCATCAGGGCGACGATGTAGGGCTGGGAGATGGTCTGCCCCTGCCCGATCGGCAGCGCACTGTCCTCGTAGGCGCGACTCGCCAGGGCCTCGTCGATGAACAGGTGACGCGGCACCGAACGGATGCGCTCGAGCACGGCCTCGTTGCCAATGCCGCTCGCGGCCAGGCGCTGCACCAGCCGCTCGCGCGTGCGCGCTGAGGTCATGCCGATGCCCTGCGCACCGCCCCTGCCCGGTTCGTCGACGTTCATGGCAGCCAGCGCGCGAGCGCGTCGAGCGCCGTGTGGCGCGTCAGGTCGAACTGCAGCGGCGTCACCGACACGCGCCCGTGCTCGATGGCGTGGAAATCGGTGCCCGGTCCGGCATCCTGGCCAGCGCCGGCCGCACCGACCCAGAACACCGGCCGCCCCTTCGGGTCCCTGGTCTCGATCACCGGCTCGGAACGGTGCCGGTAGCCGAGGCGGGTCGCGGCGAAACCGGCGATCTCCCCGTATGGCAGGTCCGGCACGTTGATGTTGAGGATGGTGTCGGACGGCAGCGGGGTGGATTGCAGTTGCTGCAGCAGCAGGCGGATCGCCTGGCCTGCGCTGTCGAAGTGGCGCGGCGCCGTACCGGCGAGCGACACGGCGATCGCCGGCAGGCCCAGGAAGCGGCCCTCCACGGCGGCTGCCACGGTCCCGGAGTACAGCACGTCGTCGCCGAGATTGGCGCCGTGGTTGATGCCGGCGATCACCATGTCGGGCTCGTGCTCGAGCAGCCCGGTGATGGCCAGGTGCACGCAGTCGGTCGGCGTGCCGTTGACGTAGTAGATGCCTTCGCGCGTGCGCGCGACGCGCAACGGCGCCTCCAGCGTCAGCGAATGGCTGGCCCCGCTCTGGTTGCGGTCCGGGGCGACGATGGTCAGCTCGGCGAGGTCGGAGAGCGCGAGGGCGAGCGTCGCCAGCCCCTCGGCCTGGTAGCCGTCGTCATTGCTGAGCAGTATCTTCAAGCGCCTGGACCACCTGACAGGAGGACCGCGGCCCGCATCGGGCGGGTCGCGACGGACTCATGGCCGGAAAGCCGCCTAAGAATATCAACTCGGACGACGCGGCGCTGTTCCGGGAAGCCGCAGCCGGCGCACGCCCGGTCGCCACCCGACGGGCAGACCTGCGCCAGCCACCGCCGCCGGCACGCGCGGCGTTTCGCCGGCGCGACGAACGGCGCGTGCTGGAGGAATCCCTGCAGCAGGCGCCCGAAGCACTCGAGCTGGAGACCGGCGAGGAACTGCTGTTCCGCCGCTCCGGTGTGCCGGCCGAGGTGTTCCGCCGCCTGCGCCGCGGCCGCTATGCCATCAAGGCCGAACTCGACCTGCATGGCATGACGAGCCTGGAGGCGCGGGGGGAACTGCGCCGCTTCCTGGCCGAGAGCGTTGCCGCCGACATCCAGTGCGTGCGCATCATCCATGGCAAGGGCCTGCGCTCCGGTACGCGCGGCCCGGTGCTCAAGGCCTCCGTGAACCGCTGGCTGCGCCAGTGGGACGACGTCCTGGCGTTCATGTCGGCGCCGGCCCGCGACGGCGGCACGGGTGCGGTCTACGTGCTGCTGCGTCGCTGAGGCGCCCGACCGGCGAGCCGCGCTATTTCTTCGCTGCCAGCCGCGCCACCAGGGCGCGCAGGCCCGCCTGGGTCTCCGCGCTGAACCAGAGATCCGTGGCGAGGCGCGCATCGGCCGCCGGTTGCAGCTGGGCGGCCAGTCCTGCCCGTGCCAGCGTCCGCGTCCGGTTCATCGCCGCCGGTGGCAACGCCAGCAGGCGCTGCGTCCACTCGCGCGCCGCTGGCATCAGCTTCTCCGGGTCCGCCAGCTCGTCGACGAGCCCGAGCCCGAGGGCCTCCTCCGGCGACACGAGCTGCGCGGTCATCGCCAGGCGCTGCGCCTGGCGTCGTCCCACTACCTGCTCGAAGGCGAGCATGATGCAGTCGGGCACCGGCAGGCCCACCGAGACTTCGTTCAGGCCGATCCGGAAGGCACCGCGGGCAGCGATGCGGTAGTCGCAGTGGATGGCGAGCACGGCACCGCCGGCCGGCGCATGCCCGCTGATCGCCGCGACCACCGGCACCGGGCTCGTCGCCAGCGCGCGGGTCAGTTCGAAGAAAGCCTGCCAGAACCCCTGGATGGCCTCACGCGGCAACGGCAGCAGCGCCGGCACATCGAGCCCGCCGCTGAACATGCCCGGCCGGCCGGTCAGGATGACGGCGCGCGCCCCGTCGGTGCAGGCCTGGTGGTGCGCCGCGCGCAGCGCGGTGACACTGGCGGTGTCGAGGGCATTCGCCGGCGGGCGGTCGAGCGTCAGTTCGACGATGCCGTCGCTGGCCGAGACCGAGAGCATGAACCTGGCCTCCTAGCGTGCCGGTGCAGCCGGCGTGGCGGTCGTCGCCGCCGGCCCGGCGAAGATGTAGAAGCTCTCGTCCGCACCGATGAGACCGAGGTCGGAGCGCGCGCGCTCCTCGAGCGCCGAGAAGCCCTGGCGCAGGTCGGCGACTTCGGCTTCCAGGCGGCGGTTGCGCTCGGTGAGTTCGCGATTTTCCTGCTGCTGGCGCTCGACCTGGCCCTGCAGTTGCGCCACCCCGCGAAAACCGTCCTCCGAGCCCCACAGGCGCCACTGCAGCAGCACCAGCAGGACCACGAGCACGGCGGTGGTCACGCGCAACAGCATCGGCTCAGCCTCCGACCGGCACCGGGTAGGCCGCGCGCCCGGCGTAGCGGGCCGCCGGCCCGAGCAGCTCCTCGATCCGCAGCAGCTGGTGGTACTTGGCCATGCGGTCGGAGCGGCAGAGCGAACCGGTCTTGATCTGCGTGGCGGCCGTGCCCACCGCGATGTCGGCGATGGTGGCGTCCTCGGTCTCGCCCGAGCGGTGCGAGACCACGGCCGCATAGCCGGCCGCCGCGGCCATGGCGATTGCCTCCAGCGTCTCGGTGAGCGTGCCGATCTGGTTCGGCTTGATCAGGATCGAGTTGGCGATCTTCCGGCCGATGCCCTCGGCGAGAATCGCCGTGTTGGTGACGAAGAGGTCGTCGCCGACGAGCTGCACGCGCGAGCCGAGTTCATGCGTGAGCAGGGCCCAGCCCTCCCAGTCGCCCTCGGCCATGCCGTCCTCGATGGTGATGATCGGGTAGCTGCCGGCGAGTCCGCCGAGGTAGGCGGCGAACTCGGCGGCGCTGAAGCTGCGCCCCTCGCCTTCCAGGTGATAACGGCCGTCCTTGAAGAACTCGCTGCTCGCCACGTCGAGGCCGAGAAAGACGTCGCGGCCGGCCCGCAGTCCGGTCTTGTCGATGGCCGCCAGGATGGTGTCGAGCGCGGCCGCGTTCGACGGCAGGTCGGGTGCGAAACCGCCCTCGTCGCCGACCGCGGTGTTGAGTTTCTTTGCGCGCAGCACGGCCTTCAGGGCATGGAAGACCTCGGCACCCTGGCGCAGCGCCTCGGCGAAGCTCGGCGCACCGACCGGCAGGATCATGAACTCCTGGATGTCGACGTTGTTGTCGGCGTGGGCCCCGCCGTTGATGATGTTCATCATCGGCACCGGCATGGTGTAGGGGCCCTCGCCCAGCGTGCGAAACAGCGGCATGCCGCGCTCCCGGGCGCTGGCGTGCGCGGCGGCGAGCGAAACGGCGAGCAGCGCATTGGCGCCGAGGCGCGACTTGTTGTCGGTGCCGTCGAGGGCGCGCAGGCGGGCGTCGATGCCGCGCTGGTCGGCGGCCTCCTGGCCGGCCAGGGCCGCGCGGATCTCGCCGTTGACGTTGGCGACGGCTTTCAGCACGCCCTTGCCGAGGTAGCGCCGGCCGTCGCCGTCGCGCAGTTCCATCGCCTCGCGGCTGCCGGTGGAGGCGCCGGAGGGCACGGCGGCACGGCCGGTGGCGCCGCTCTCGAGTTCGACGTCGGCCTCGACGGTCGGGTTGCCGCGGGAATCGATGATCTCGCGTCCGCGAATGTGGGTGATCCTGCTCATGGTCTGACTCGCCTCTCCTCGACAGTCGCTCTCGACAATGGCCGGCCTCAGCCGCCGGCCAGCCACTCCATTTCCTCCAGCGCCGCGCCCTTGGTCGCCCGGTCGATGGCCAGGCAATGCGCGAGCAGCGCCTCCATGCGGTCGAGCGGCCAGGCGTTCGGCCCGTCGCTCAGCGCCGCATCGGGGTCCGGGTGCGTCTCCATGAACAGCCCGGCCACGCCGGCGCCGAGCGCCGCACGCGCCAGCGGTGGCACGAACTCGCGCTGACCGCCCGAGGCGTGGCCGCGACCGCCCGGCAACTGCACCGAGTGCGTCGCATCGAAGACCACCGGGCAGCCGGTCTCGCGCAGCACGGCGAGCGAGCGCATGTCGACCACCAGGTTCTGGTAGCCGAAGCTGAAGCCGCGCTCGCACACCAGGATCTGCGCGTTGCCGGCCTCGCGCGCCTTGTCGACGACGTTGCGCATCTCCCAGGGCGAGAGGAACTGCCCCTTCTTGATGTTGACCGGCCGGCCACAGGCGGCCACGCGGTGGATGAAGTTCGTCTGGCGGCAGAGGAAGGCCGGTGTCTGCAGCATGTCGACCACCGCGGCGACTTCGGCGAGCGGTGTGTCCTCGTGCACGTCGGTCAGCACCGGCACGCCGACCCGTGCGCGCACCTCGGCCAGCGCCTTCAGGCCCGCCTCGAGCCCGGGACCGCGAAAACTCCGGCCCGACGAGCGGTTCGCCTTGTCCCACGACGCCTTGAACACGAAGGGGATGCCGAGCCGCGCGGTGATGTCGCGCAGGCGCGTGGCCGTTTCCACCACCAGCGCGGTGCTCTCCACCACGCAGGGGCCGGCGATCAGGAAGAACGGCCGATCGATCCCGACCTGGAAGTCGAGCAGTTTCATGCCCGCGCTGCGGCCGGCAGCGCCTGAGCCCGCTCGCCCAGCGCGGCACGGATGAAACCGATGAACAGCGGATGCCCGTCGCGGGGATTGGAACGGAACTCCGGGTGGAACTGGCAGGCCACGAACCAGGGGTGATCCGCCAGCTCGATGATCTCCACCAGCCCGTCGACGGAGCGGCCCGAGAAACCGAGCCCGGCCGCGCTCAGCCGCTCGAGGTAGCGGTTGTTGAACTCGTAGCGGTGGCGGTGGCGCTCGCGGATGGTGTCGCAGCCGTAGATCGCGCGCGCCAGCGTCCCGGGCTGCAGCTGGCAGTCCTGCGCGCCGAGGCGCATGGTGCCGCCGAGCTGGGACTGGCCGCTGCGCTCCTGCACGCTGCCGTCGCGATCCTGCCACTCGGTGATCAGCGCGATGACCGGGTCGGGCGTGGCCGGGTCGAACTCGGTGCTGTGCGCCTTGGCGAGCCCGACCACGTTGCGGGCGAACTCGATCACCGCCACCTGCAGGCCGAGACAGATGCCGAGGTAGGGCACGCCGCGCTCGCGCGCGAAGCGCGCCGCCTCGATCTTGCCCTGGATGCCGCGATCACCGAAACCGCCGGGAACAAGGATGGCGTCGGCCTGCTCCAGGCAGCCGGTGCCGCTGGTCTCGATCTCGCGCGCCTCGATGTAGCGCACCGTCACGCGCGTGCGGGTGCGGATGCCGGCGTGCTGCAGGGCTTCGCTGAGCGAGAGGTAGGAGTCGCGGAAGTCGACGTATTTGCCGACCATCGCCACGGTGACGGCCGCCACCGGCTGGCGGCGTGCCGCGACCACGGCTTCCCACTCGGCAAGGTCGGCCGGCGGCAGGTCGAGCCCGAAGCGCTCGACGATGATCTGGTCGAAGCCCTGCTCGCGGAACACCATCGGCAGCCGGTAGATGTCGTCGACATCCACGGCGGAGATGACGGCGCGTTCCTGCACGTTGGTGAACAGCGCGATCTTCCGCCGCTGCTCGGGAGGCAGCGCGTGTTCCGAGCGGCACACCAGGATATCGGGCTGGATGCCGATGGAGCGCAGCTCCTTCACCGAGTGCTGGGTAGGCTTGGTCTTGATCTCGGCGGAGGTGGCGATGTAGGGCACCAGCGTCAGGTGCACGTAGGCGACCTGCGTCGGGCCCAGGTCCACGCCGACCTGGCGGATCGCCTCCAGGAAGGGCAGCGACTCGATGTCGCCGACCGTGCCGCCGA
This sequence comes from Gammaproteobacteria bacterium, assembly GCA_020851975.1. GTDB lineage: Bacteria > Pseudomonadota > Gammaproteobacteria > Steroidobacterales > QUBU01. The sequence goes on from JADZBS010000065.1 coordinate 30,438, forward strand.
TCTCCACGATGCACACGTCGGCATCGCCGGCACCGAGCACGATGCTGCGCCTGATCTCGTCGGTGACGTGCGGGATCACCTGCACGGTGGCGCCGAGGTAGTCCCCGCGCCGCTCCTTGGCGATGACGCTGCCGTAGATGCGCCCGGTGGTGAAATTGCTGTGCCGGCCGGTCGTGGTGCGCACGAAGCGCTCGTAGTGGCCGAGATCGAGATCGGTTTCCGTGCCGTCCTCGGTGACGAACACCTCACCGTGCTGGAACGGGCTCATGGTGCCCGGATCCACGTTGAGATACGGGTCGAGCTTGACCATGCTGACCTTGAGCCCGCGCGCCTCGAGGATGGCGCCGAGCGAGGCCGAGGTGATGCCCTTGCCGAGCGACGAGACGACCCCACCGGTCACGAAAACGAAGCGCGGCATCGACTCACCCGGTCAAAACGCCCAAACACGCGACAGCCAGGATACCGGCCCGCTCCCCACACCGTACCGGGAGCACGACCGGCCCGACAATGCACCGCAGCCATGGTGCCCGGCAACGCGCGCCGGGCCACGGCAACGGAGAATTCAGATGGGAGAAGCAAGTTACCAGATAGGCCCGGTGCCGACAATCGCGAAACGCTGGCCAGACGCGCGCCGCCTCACTCGAGCGCGGGATGACGATCCCAGCTCACGCGCAGGGCCGGCTCGCTGCCCCGCGCCGCCACCTCGTCCGCCACCCACAGCCCGGCGACCGCCACCAGCCTGTCGTCCGAATAAAGCAGCGGAATGCGGTCGCGCATCCAGGGCACGATGCCGCGGTCCTGCAGGAGTTTCTTCAGTTCGCGCGCGTGCGTGCTGCCCGCCGGGCGCAGGCGCTCCCCGCCCTGGCGCCAGCGCACGGTGAGCGTGCCGGCCAGCCGTCCGCTGGCAAGCCCGCGCCCCTGCGCGCGCAGCAACCGCAGGCGGCCCAGTGCGCCGAGATCGAGCCGGGCCCCGGCGCGAACCGGCAGGTCGGGCACCGTGGCGGGCAACGGTGCGACCGGCGCCAGCAGGTACAGGACACCGCGATAGCGGCGCATCTCGCCGCCGGGCCAGGCGACGAGCGGCAGGCGGTCGTCACCGGCACCGAGCATCTGGGCGAGCCCCTCGCGCAGGCGCGCCTCGGGCGGGACCGCGCCGGGATCGCGCCGGCAGAGGAAGCGCAGCAGGTTGCGCTGCCGCGGTTCGGGAAGCGCGCGCAGCGGCTCGATCATCACGCGGCCGCGGCGCGTGACGCGCCGGGCATCGGCCTCGGCGAGCGCCTCGAGCATCACGGCGGCCTCGCCGCTCAGGCGCGCACTGCGCGCGATGCTGGCGGCCGCCGCCGGCCAGCGTTCGGCGAGGAGCGGCAGGAGGCGGTGACGCAGGAGGTTGCGGTCGAGGCGCGTGTCGGTGTTGGCCGGATCCTCGACCCAGGCGAGCCCGGCAGCGCGGGCGTAGTCGAGGAGCACGCGGCGCGGCACATCGAGCAGCGGCCGGCACAGCGTGCCTGCCCCGAGCGTGGTGCGCGCGGGGATGCCCGCAAGCCCCGCAGGCCCCGCCCCGCGCAGCAGGTTGAGGAGCAGCGTCTCGGCCTGGTCGTCGCGGTGGTGCGCGGTGAGGAGCCATTCACCCGGGGCGAGCGCCGCGGCGAGCGCACGATAGCGCGCGTGCCGGGCAGCGGCCTCCAGCCCCTGGCCGGCGTCGGTCGCGACCGCCACGGCCATCGTGGAGAACGGCACGCCGAGCCCGGTGCAGAGCTGCCCCGCCTCACCGCCCCAGGCCGGCGCATCCGGGTGCAGGCCATGATCCACATAGATGGCCCGTACGCGTCCGGGCGCCAGCCCGGCCATGGCGTGCACCAGCACCGAGGAGTCGAGTCCGCCGCTGACGGCGACGCAGAACCGCGGCCCGTCCGGCGCCAGCGCCGCGCCGAGCGCCGTGGCGATGGCACCGGTCACCCGCTGCATGGCACCGGCCGGCGCTCGCCCACCCGGGCGCCGCGCTCAGGCCTCGCGGTAGCGGCCGAACGACTGCAGGCGTTCCTGACGCCGGCGCAGGAGTTCGGCAAGATCGAGGATCTCCAGGTCGCGCAGTGCGCCGACCAGCGCCGTGTGGACCGACTCGGCCATGGCGCGCGGCTCGCGGTGCGCGCCGCCGAGCGGTTCCCGCAGGACCTCGTCCACCAGGCCGAGTTCGCTCAGGCGCCCGGCGGTGATGCCCATGGCCTCGGCTGCCGCCTCGGCCTTCTCGGCGCTCTTCCACAGGATGCTGGCGCAGCCTTCCGGGGAGATCACCGAGTAGACGCTGTACTCGAGCATGAGCAGGCGGTCGGCCACGCCGATGGCGAGCGCACCGCCCGAGCCGCCCTCGCCGATCACGACGCTCACGACCGGTGTCTTCAGCCGTGCCATCTCGAAGAGGTTGCGCGCGATCGCCTCGCTCTGGCCGCGTTCCTCGGCGTCGAGCCCGGGGTAGGCGCCGGGCGTGTCGATGAAGGTCACCACCGGCATGCGGAAGCGTTCGGCGAGGCGCATCAGGCGCAGTGCCTTGCGATAGCCTTCGGGCTTGGGCATGCCGTAGTTGCGGCGCACGCGCGCCTTGGTGTCGCGCCCCTTCTGCTGACCGATGAACATGACCGGCTTGCCCTCGAGCCGGCCGATGCCGCCGACGATGGCCGGGTCATCGGCGAACATGCGGTCGCCATGCAGCTCCTGGAAATCCGGGCTGATGACTTCGAGGTAATCGAGCGTGTAGGGACGCAGCGGGTGGCGCGCGAGCTGCGCCACCTGCCAGGCGGTGAGGCTCGAGAAGATGCTGCGCGTGAGCTCATCGCTCTTTTCCTTGAGCCGCTCGATCTCGTCGCTGATGTTGATTTCGGAGTCGTCACCGACGAAGCGCAACTCGTCGATCTTCGCCTCGAGCTCGGCGATCGGTTGTTCGAAATCGAGGAACTTCAGGTCCATCGGCGCGGGATCCCCGGGCAACGCACGGCGACACTATAGCCGGCCGGCGCCACCAGACAAGCGGCCGGTCGGCTCAGTGCACGGCCTGGCCGATGTCGTAGACGAAGCGGAAGCCCTCGGCGCCGACGAGTTCCGAGAGCCGCTCGCGCAGTTCCCGGCTCGGGCGCACGGTCCAGTCCTCCCCAAGCACGAAGCGCGCCTGGGCATCGTCGCGCCGGTACACGACCTGGATGCCGCAACTGCCAGGCCGGAACGGCTCGAGCACGCGGCGCAGCTTGCCGGCATCGACGCGCGAGCCCGGGCCGCTCACCCAGCGGATCAGCAGCCGCGTGGCGCGGCCCTCGATCACGCGGTCCACGTCGGCAACCTCGCGCGCGGCGACCCGCCAGCCGTCGATGAAGCTGTCCCAGCGCAGCTGGCCGGAGACCACGACGATGGCGTTGGCGCCGAGGTGGTTGCGGCAGCGCTCGTAGGTCTCGGGGAAGAGGCTCATCTCGATGATGCCGGTGCCGTCGTCGATCTCCGCGGTGATGCGCCCGGCGCGCCGGCGCAGGTTGGTCACGAGCCCGGCCACGGCCACATCGCGCGTCGCCTGGAACTCGGTGCCGGGCGGTGGCGGGCGTGCGGTGAGCAGGTCGGCGATGCTGCCGGAGGCGATGAAGCGGGCATCGATGCGGTACTGGTCGAACGGGTGCCCGCTCAGATACAGGCCGAGGCTCTCGCGCTCGGCCTCGAGGCGCCGGCCGGTCCCCCAGTCGTCGAGCACCGGCACCGCGACTGCGGCGGGCCGCCCGGCGGCGGCGCTGCCGAACATGTCCTCCTGGCCCGAGTCGCGTGAGCGCGCCGCCTGCTCGGCCCCGCCGAGCGCGCTGCCGACGGCCGCCATGAGGCTCGCGCGGTTCGGGCCGATGCCATCGAGCGCCCCGGCCTTGATCAGCGCCTCGATCGCGCGGCGACCGAGCCGCTGGCCGCCGGCGCGGTCGCAGAAATCGTGCAGGTCGGCGTAGGGGCCACCGCTGCCGCGGGCAGTACAGATCTGATCGGCCGCCGCGAAGCCCAGCCCCTTGATGGCGCCGAGGCCGTAGCGGATCGCCCGAGGCCCGGCCACCGTGAAATCGCAGGCCGACTGGTTGACGTCCGGCGGCAGCAGCTCGAGGCCGATGGCCGTGCACTCACGACGCAGCAGCACGAGCTTGTCGGTGTCGTCCATTTCGCAGGTGAGCACGGCCGCCAGGAAGGCCGCCGGGTGGCGCGCCTTCAGCCACGCCGTCTGCCAAGCGAGGAGCGCGTAGGCCGCCGAGTGCGAACGGTTGAAACCGTACTCGGCGAACTTCTCCATCAGGTCGAAGATGCGCGTGGCGAGCCCCGCCGCCACGCCGCGCGCCGCAGCACCCTCGAGGAACACCGAGCGCTGCTTGGCCATCTCCTCGGGCTTCTTCTTGCCCATCGCCCGGCGCAGCAGGTCGGCGCCGCCGAGCGTGTAGCCGGCGAGCACCTGGGCGATCTGCATCACCTGTTCCTGGTAGACGATCACCCCGTAGGTACTGCGCAGCACCGGTTCGAGGTCCGGGTGCAGGTAGTCGATGGCCGCCCCCGCCCCGCCCTGCTTGCGCGCGATGAAGTCATCGACCATGCCCGACTGCAGCGGGCCGGGGCGGAACAGCGCCACCAGCGCCACCAGGTCGTCGAAGCTGTCCGGCTTCAGCCGCTTGATGAGGTCGCGCATGCCGCGCGACTCGAGCTGGAACACGGCGGTGGTGCGCCCCGAGCGCAGCAGCTCGTAGGTCGGCTTATCCTCGAGCGGGAGCGTGCCGATGTCGATCGGCTGCTCTCCCGCCGCGGCGCGCGCGGCATTGATGGTCTTCACGGCGCGGTCGATGATGGTGAGCGTGCGCAGCCCGAGGAAGTCGAACTTCACCAGGCCCACGGCCTCGAGCCCGTCCTTGTCGAACTGCGTGACCGTGGCGGTTTCGCCTTCCACCCGGTAGAGCGGCGCGAAATCGGTGATGCGCGTCGGGGCGATCACCACGCCGCCGGCGTGCTTGCCGGCGTTGCGCACCAGGCCCTCGAGCGGACGCGCGAGATCGATCACGGCGCGCACTTCCTCGTCTTCCTCGTCGAGCGTGCGCAGTTCGGCCTCGCTCGCCAGCGCATCGGCGAGCTTGATCTTCGGCTCCGGCGGGATGAGCTTGGCGATCCGGTCCGTGAAGCCGTAGGGGTGGCCGAGCACGCGGCCGACATCGCGCACCACGGCCCGCGCCGCCATGGTGCCGTAGGTGATGATCTGCGAGACACGGTCGCGGCCGTAGCGCGATGCCACGTAGTCGATGACGCGATCGCGGCCTTCCATGCAGAAGTCGATGTCGAAGTCCGGCATCGACACGCGCTCGGGGTTGAGGAAGCGCTCGAACAGCAGGCTGTGGGCGATCGGGTCGAGCTCGGTGATGCCCAGTGCCCAGGCGACCAGCGAGCCCGCACCGGAACCGCGGCCCGGGCCAACAGGAATCCCGTTCGCCTTCGACCACTGGATGAAGTCGGCGACGATCAGGAAGTACCCGGCAAAGCCCATGCGGCAGATGACGGTGAGCTCCTCCTCCAGGCGGGCGAGGTAGGGCGCCTGCGCCGCCGCATCCGGCGGGCCCGCCTGCGCCAGGCGCGCCGCGAGACCCGCCCGCGCCTGGTGCAGGAGGAACTCGCTGACACTGAGCCCGTCGGGCACCGCCAGCTCCGGCATGTGCGCGCCGCCGAGATCGAGCACCAGGCTGCAGCGGCGGGCGATCTCCACGGCGTTGTCGATCGCCTCCGGCAGCGCCGCGAACAGCGCGCGCATTTCGGCGGGGTTGCGCAGGTACTGCTGGTCGCTGTAGCGTCGCACGCGCGCCGGATCGTTCAGCACGCGGCCTTCCTGGATGCACACGCGCGCCTCGTGCGCCTCGAAGTCGCCCGCGGCGAGGAAGCGCACGTCGTTGGTCGCCACCACCGGCGTGCCGGTGGCTGCCGCCAGGTGCACCGCCTGCACGAGGTGCTGCTCCTCGCCCGCTCGCCCGGTGGCGACGAGCTCGATGTAGAAGCCGTCGGGAAACGCACGGCGCAGGTCGTGGACCACCGCCTCGGCTTCCTCCGTGCGCCCGGCGGCGAGCGGCGCGCCGAGCACGCCCTCGGGCCCGCCCGACAGCGCGATCAGGCCGGCGCCGGCACCGTCGTCGAGCCAGCGCCGGTGCACCACGGGCAGCCCGGCTTCCTGGCCCTCGAGGTACGAGCGCGACACCAGGCGGGCGAGGTTGCCGTAGCCCGCGGCATTGCGCGCCAGCAGCACCAGGCGTGCCGGCGGGCGCCCGTCGTCAGCGAGCCGCAGCCAGAGGTCGGCGCCGACGATCGGCTTCACGCCCGCCGCGAGCGCCGCCTTGTAGAACATGACCAGCGCAAACAGGTTGCCCTGGTCGGTGAGCGCCACGGCCGGCATCCCCGCCGCACGCACCGCCGCGAGGAGTTCCGGAATGCGCACCACGCTGTCCACCAGCGAGTACTCGCTGTGGACGTGCAGGTGGACGAAGGTGCCGCTCATGGCGCCGCCGCCCCGAGCGCCTCGCGCACCGGGCGGAAGCTGCGCCGGTGCGCCGCGCAGGGCCCGAAGCGCGCCAGCGCGGCGCGGTGATCGGCCGTCGGGTAGCCCTTGTGCCGGGCAAAGCCGTAGCCGGGGTAGGCCTCATGCAGGCGCAGCATCTCGGCATCGCGCGCCACCTTGGCGAGGATCGACGCCGCGCTGATCGCCGGGCACGAGCGGTCGCCGCCGATCACCGCCTGCACCGGGCCGACGAAGCCCGGGAAGGCCGGCGCGCGGTTGCCGTCGACCTGCAGCAGCGCCGGCGCGACCCCGAGCGCCGCCACCGCCCGCTGCATGGCGAGGAACGTGGCGTTCAGGATGTTCAGCGCATCGATCTCGGCCGCCTCCGCCCGCCCGAGCGCCCAGGCGAGCGCCTGCTCGCGGATACGCGCCGCCGCCGTTTCGCGCGCACGCGCCGTGAGAAGCTTGGAATCGCGCACGCCCTCGATCACCTGCCCCGGTGCCAGCACCACCACCGCCGCCACCACGGCACCGGCGAGCGGGCCGCGCCCGGCCTCGTCGACGCCGCCGACAAGGTCGCCGGCCGGAACGGGAATGCAGGCTGGAGGGGGTGCGCGCATGGCGCTGCGATTATAGGGCGGGGTTGGCGGGCACCAACAACTTCGAAACTTCGACCCGGCACCCGGTTGGCGGCACCTGATGGTGCAACGGTCAGCGGCGGCGGGCGACTTCGAGCACGGCACGGGCAGCCGTGGCGCTTGCGTCCTGACGCAGGACCGCGGCGAGCGCGGCGAAACGTTGCGCCAGGTGCTGTCGCGGTCCGGACGGATCGAGCAGGCGTTCGACCTCGGCGGCGAGTGCCGCGCCGGTGACTTCGTCCTGCAGCAGTTCCGTCACCAGCGTTTCGCCGGCGAGCAGGTTCGGCAGCGAGAAGTGCGGCGGCGGCGCGAGTCGCAGCACCTGCCCGAGCCGGTAGGTGAGCGGCGCGAAGCGGTAGGCGACCACCATCGGCCGGTTGACGAGCATGGCCTCGAGCGTGGCGGTGCCGGAGGCGACCAGGATGGCGTCGCTCGCCGCCATCACGTCGCGCGCGCGGCCATCGACGAGCGTGAGCGGCAGCGTCGGTGCTGTCCGCGCGACCTCGGCCTCGAAGAGCGAGCGGACCGCCGGTGTGGCCATCGGCGCCACGAACCGGGCGCCGGCGTGCCTGCGCTGCAGGCGCCGGGCCGCATCGAGGAACGACGGACCGAGAAGCGTCACCTCGCTGGCGCGACTGCCCGGCAGCAGGCCGATGACCGGCTCGCCGTGCAGGCCGAGTGCCTGGCGCGCTTCGGCCGTGGATGGCACGCCATGGATCTGGTCGGCGAACGGATGGCCCACGAACGTGGCCGGCACCCCGGCGCTGGCGAGAAAGGCCGGTTCGAACGGCAGCAGGCAGAGCACGCGATCGCAGGCGCGTCGCAAGGTCTTCACCCGCCCCTGCCGCCAGGCCCACACGCTCGGACACACGTACTGGACGGTCGGCGTGCCGGCCGCTCGCAGCGCTGCTGCCACCGACAGGTTGAAGTCGGGCGCATCGATGCCGACGAATGCCGCCGGCTGCTCGCGCCGCACGCGCTGCACGAAACGGCGGCGGATCCCGAGCAGCCGCGGCAGGTGGCGCAGCACCTCGGCAAGGCCCATGACCGAGAGGTCTTCGGTGCGAAACCAGTCCGTGCAGCCGGCGGCGCGCATGGCCGGGCCGGCGATGCCGGCGAATTCGACTGCCGGGTCGAGTGCGCGCATCGCGCGGATGAGATCAGCGCCGAGCAGGTCGCCGGAGGGTTCGCCGGCGGCGATGACGATCAGCATGCCGGCGTCCCGCGGTCGCACATCCGTCCCCTTCGCGACGCCACCCGATACCCCTACCGAACGATGCTGCGCTCCGAGCGATCGAGGAATTCGACGATGGCGGCGACCTCGGGCTGGGTCGTGCCGAGCGCGGCGAGCTGCTCGCGCGCCTCGACGAGGCGCAGGTTGGAGCGGTAGAGGATGCGATAGGCTTCCTTGAGGTTGCGCAGCTGCTCGGGCGTGAAGCCGCGCCGCTTGAGGCCTTCCTGGTTGATGCCGCGCGGCTCGGGCGGGATGCCGGCGACCATCATGTAGGGCAGCACGTCGCGGGTGATGCCGCACAGCCCGCCGACGAAGCTGTGGGCGCCGATGCGGCAGAACTGGTGCACGGCACAGAAGCCGCTCAGGATGGCGTGATCCTCGACGTGCACGTGGCCGGCGAGCGTGGCGTTGTTCGACATGATGACGTCGTTGCCGACGTGGCAGTCGTGGGCGATGTGGGTGTAGGACATCAGCCAGTTGCCGTTGCCGACGCGGGTGACGCCGCCGTCCTGCACGGTGCCGCGGTTGATGGTGCAGTACTCGCGGATGGTGTTGCCGTCGCCGATTTCGAGCCGTGTCGGCTCGCCGCCGTACTTCTTGTCCTGCGGGTCTTCACCGATGGAGGCGAACTGGAAGATGCGGTTGCCGGCACCGAGCGTGGTCGGGCCGCGCACGACGACGTGGGCGGCGATGCGCGTGCCCGCCCCGATGCGCACGCCGGGGCCGATCACCGAGTACGGGCCGATCTCGACGTCGCTCGCGATCTCGGCGTCGGGTGAGACGATGGCTGTCGGGTGGATCACGTGTCGCTCCCGTCGGCCTCGCGGGCCGCCTTTTCCAGACGCTGCAGCCGGCGTGCCAGATCGTCGAGCTGGCTGAAACGGGCGGCGTTGCGCCGCCAGCGGCGCACCTCGTCGGCCGGGATGACGCCACCGTAGACGCCACGCTCGTGCACCGAGCTGGCGACGTGCGCGCCACCGCCGATCACGACGTCGTCGGCGATCGTGAGGTGGCCGCCGATGCCGACGTCGGCACCGATGATGCAGCGCGCCCCGACGCGGGTGCTGCCGGCCACGCCGGAAAAGGCCGCCATGACGGTGTGCGGGCCGAGCACCGCGTTGTGGCCGATCTGGATCTGGTTGTCGAGCTTGACGCCATCGCCGAGCACGGTGTCCTCGATGGCGCCGCGGTCGATGGTGGTGTTGGCGCCGATCTCGACGTCGTCGCCGATCACCACGCTGCCGAGCTGCGGCACCTTCGTCCAGCGCCCGTCCTCGTCGCGCGCGATGCCGAAGCCGTCGGCGCCGATCACCGCCCCGGAATGCACCAGGCAGCGGCGGCCGACGCGCACGCCGTCGTAGAGCGTGACACGCGCCATCAACCGGCTGTCGTCACCGACCGCGCAGCCGGCACCGATCACCGCCCCGGCACCGATGTAGGCCCGCGCACCGACGAGCGCCCCGGCGCCGATCACGGCACCGGGATCGACCTGCGTGCCCTCGCCGATCCGGGCGTCAGCGGCTACCCAGGCGCCGGGCGCCACGCCGGGTCGCAGCGGCGCCGGCGGATGCAGCTCGGCGGCCATCTCGGCGTAGCTCAGATAAGGATTGGTGCTCACCAGGCAGGCGACCGGGCAGGCGTCGGCATCCGCGCCTGCCAGCACCACGGCGGCGGCGCGCGTGGCGCCGAGCTGGGAGCGGTACTGCGGGTTGGCGAGGAAGGCGAGCGCTCCGGGGCCGGCGGCGGCGAGCGTGGCCACGTGGTCGATCACCACGGCCGGATCGCCCCGCAGTTCGCAGTTGTGACGCACGGCGAGCGTTGCCAGGGTCACGCCCATGGCCGGCACCGGCTGCGCGCTCGCCCGCTCACGGCGGTCAGGGCTTGCCGCCGCTCTTGGCCTTGAAGCCCGCCTCCACGCTGGCGAGGATCTGGGCCGTGACATCGACGTTCTGCGCGGCATAGAGCACGCCCTCGCCGACGATGATGTCGTAGCCTTTCTGCTGGGCGAAGCCGTGCACCTCGCGCAGCAGGTCGCGCTGCAGCTTGCCGATCTCCTCGTTGCGGCGCACGTTGAAGTCTTCCTGGAACTCGCCCAGGCGGCGGCTGAGGTCGCGCTCGTCGTCGCGGAACTTGCTCTCGGCGTTGCGCCGCTCCTCGGCACCCATCACCGGCAGGTCCTTCTGCAGCTTGGCCTGGCGCTCCTTCAGTTCGTTCTGCTTGGCCACCAGGTCGCGCTGGCGCGGCGAGAACTCGTCCTCGAGCGCCTTGAGCGTGATCTTCGCCTGCGGCGACTCCTGGACGAGGCGGGCGAAATTCACCACGCCGATCTTGAGCGCGGGCGCCGCCTGCGCACCGGCCACGGCCGGCGCGAGCAGCGCAAGGGCCGCGAGGAGCGCAATCAGGGGCATGGGCTTGGTCATCGTGACATTCCTCTGTATATCAAAGAGCTAGAAGGCGCCGCCGATGGAGAACTGGAACTCCTCGGTGTCGTCGCCGTAGGACAATGCAGTCGGGTCGTCGGCATTGAGCGGGAAGCCGTAGCTGAAGCGGAACAGACCGAGCGGCGCGAGCCACTGGGCCGAGATGCCGACCGACTGCTTGAGGTTACCCACGTCGAAATCATAATCGATCGGCACGGTCTGGTTCGGCGCCGGCGCCGTGAACACCACGCCCCCGGTGGAGAACACGTTGCCGACATCGAAGAACAGCGTCAGGCGCGAGCGCGAGCGCCACTTTTCCGGGATGGGCAGGATCAGCTCGGTCTGCGCGGCCACCAGCATGTTGCCGCCGTAGGGGTTGCCGAAGCTGTCGCGCGGCCCGAGGTAGTTCTCGCGGTAGCCGCGCACGGTGTCCGGACCGCCGGCGAAGTGGTTCTTGAAGGGCACGATGGCGGTGGTGTCCCCGAAGGCATCGCCGTAGCCGAGGTCGACGTTGACCGCCAGGGTGAACCAGGGGCCGAGCGGCAGGTACTGCGCACCGCTGTAGTTGATCGTGTAGTACTCGACGTCGGCGCCCGGGACGGTGCTCGACAGCACGATGCGGTGGCGTGCACCGCGATCGGCGAACAGCGCTCGGTTGCGGCTGTCGTAGATCCAGCCGGCGACGAGATCGAAGCTGCTGAAGTAGGTGCCGTAGATCTGTGCGCCGCCGGGCAGGGTCTCGACGAAGCCGTCGCCGTTGTTCTGCACCCACTCCTTCGCCTGGGCGCTGCTGAAGGTATCGGCGAGCAGGTTGGATTCCTGCCAGCTCACGCCGAAGATCAGCCGCTGGTACTCGGTGATCGGGTAGCCGTACTCGACCGAGGCGGTGAAGGTCTCGGTGGAGAAGTCCGAGGCGCCGGAGGTGTACTGCGTGATGTCGCGGTAGGCGAGGCTCACCGTACGGCTCACCTCGTCGATGGTGGTGTAGGGATCCGTGTGCGACAGGCTGTAGATGGTGCGGTACTGGCCCGTGCTCACGTCGGCGGCAACGCGGTTGCCGGTGCCGAGGACGTTGGTATGGACGAAGTTGCCGTTCAGCAGGAAGCCCTGCGAGCCGGAGTAGCCGATGCCGCCGCCGAACTGGCCCGGCAGGCCTTCCTCGATGGCGAAGTCGACATCGACCAGGTCCGGCGTGCCGGGCACCGGGTTGGTGTTGACCTCGACTTTCTCGATGTAGGGCAGTCGCTGGATGCGGATCTTGGAGCGCTCGAGCTTGCTGTTGGACAGGTAGCCGCCCTCGAACTGGCGCACCTCGCGCCGGAACACCTCGTCGTTCACCCCCGAGGCGCCGTTGAAGTTCACGCGGCGTACATAGACGCGGCTCTTGGGCTCGACGTACAGCGTGATGTCCGCGGTCCGAGCGGTCCGGTCGAGATCGGGCACGGGCTCGACAGTTGCGAAGGCGTAGCCGTCCTCGCCGAGGCGCAGCCGGATCAGGTCGGCGCTCTGGGTGATCACCCGCTGCGAATAGGTCTGGCCCGGCTTGACCAGCACGTAGGGATTGAGTTCCTGCTCGGAGAGGATCAGCTCGCCGGCGAGCTTGACGTCGGCGATCTTGTAGCGGTCGCCCTCGGCCACGTTGACGGTGACGAAGATGTCTTTCTTGTCCGGCGAGAGCGCGACCTGCGTGGACTCGATGCGGAAGTCGGCGAAGCCCTGGTCCATGTACTGGGAGCGCAGCGTCTCGAGATCGCCCTGCAGCGCCTCGCGCGAGTAGCGGTCGTCCTGCCGGATGAAGGATAGCCAGTTCGGCATCTTCAGCTGGAACCCCTCGATGATCTCCTCGTCGGAGAAGCTCTGGTTGCCGACGATGTTGATCTGGCGGATCCGCGCACGGTCGCCTTCGACGATGTTGATGGCGATGCGGACCTTGTTGTCCGGCAGGTCCTCGACCTCGGTGGACACGCGGGCGGCGTACTTGCCCTGGCTGAAGTACTGGTCGGTCAGCGACTGCTCGACCTCGTCGAGGACGGAGCGGTTGAAGATCTTGCCGGCCTTCAGGCCGATCTTGGACAACGACTCGGTCAGGTCTTCGGTCTTGATGTCCTTGTTGCCGCTGATGGTGAAGCTCTCGATGGACGGGCGCTCAGCCACGGCGATGACGAGCGTGCCGGCGTCCCAGCGGAACTCGACGTCCTTGAAGAAGCCCGTGGCGTAGACCGCGCGCAGCGCCTCCTGCACGCGCTGCTCGTCGATCTGGTCGCCGATGTTCACCGGCAGGTAGTTGAACACGGTGCCTTCGGAGATGCGCTGCAGGCCCTCGACGCGGATGTCGCGCACGGTGCGCACCTCCCCGGCCGCCATGGCGGTGCCGGCGAGGAGCACGGCGAGCAGCAGACCGCGGGCACGCGGCGGCAGTCGGAAAGCCTGGCCTGCAACGCTCACGGGACTAGCCGAGGAGCCGCGACAGGTCGTTGTAGAAGGCGAAGGTCATCAACAGCAGCAGCAGCGCGATGCCGACCTGCTGGCCGATGATCTGCGAGCGCTCGGACAGCGGCGAGCCTTTCGCGGCCTCGATGAGCTGGTAGGCGATCTGCCCGCCGTCGAGCATCGGCACCGGCAGCAGGTTGAGGATGCCGAGGCTGATGCTGACGATGGCGAGGAAGCTCAGGAATGGCACCACGCCGATGCTCGCGCTGTAACCCGCATACTGGGCGATGTTGATCGGACCGCTGATGTTTCGGACCGAGACCTCGCCGGTCACCATCCGCGCCACCATGCGCACCGTGAGGCTCGCCATCTCCCAGGACCGCGCCAGCGCCTGCCCGAGCGCCGGCAACGGCGCGTAACGCTCGACGGCACGCACGCCCTCGTACAGGTCCTCCGGGATCTGCGGGGCGGCACCGATGCGCCCGATCTCGCCCTCCTCGGCTTGGGCGCGCTCGATCTCGAGGGTGAGCGCCTGCTCCTGCCCGTCGCGCCCGACCTGCACGGTGACGGTCACCCCCGGGCGCTCGCGCACGTACCGGACCCAGGCCGGCCAGTCGGTCACCGGCTCGCCGTCGGCCGCGAGGATGCGGTCCTGCGGCTGCAGTCCGGCACGTTCGGCGGCACCGCCGGGCAGCACTTCGCCGACCACCGCCGGCAGCGGCGGCGTCCAGGGTTCGAACCCCAGGCCCGGGAACAAGCGGCCAGGCTCGGTGAGTTCGGCCGCACGCCCGGCGGTATCGAGCGTCACGCCACGCTCGCGTCCGTCGGCATCGCGCACCGTCAGGTCGATCCGCCCGGCTTCCAGCAGCCGATCGAGCATCGCCACGACCGCCCCGTCCCAGGTCGCCGTCGCCCGCCCGCCCACGGCCACGATCTGCTCGCCGCCGGCGAGGCCGGCCGTTGCGGCCACCGAACCCGGCTCGACCGTGCCGATCAGCGGGCGGGTGCCCGGCACGCCGAGCATGAACATCGCCCAGTAGGCGACGATGGCGAACAGGAAATTCAGCGCCGGGCCGGCGGCCAGGATGAAGACCCGCGCCGGCACGCCCTGGCGGTTGAACGCGCGTGGCTGCTCGGCGAGCGCCACCGGACAGTCGCGTTCGTCGAGCAGCTTGACGTAGCCGCCGAAGGGAATCTGGGAAATGCAGTACTCGGTGCGGTCCGGACCGGCCCGCCACATCCAGATCGGGCGGCCGAAACCGATGGAGAACCGCAGCACCCGCACGCCGGCCAGGCGGGCAGCGGCGAAGTGGCCATACTCGTGAACGGCCACGAGGATGGCGATCGCCACCAGGAACGCGACGGCCGAAACGAGAACACTCATGAGAACCTGCGCACACCCGTGGTCGTGGGGCCACGAGTCGTTGCCGCGGCCGATGCCGGCGTGCAGCGAGCACGCGGCACCCCATGATGGCAAGGGCGGCAGCCTGCTTGCAACCGGCGCACGGTCAGCTCCCCAGCCAGCCGAGCCAGCCGGCCGCCAGCAGGTAGAGCGGCGCGGCGGCCGTGACGCTGTCGACCCGGTCGAGCACGCCGCCGTGGCCGGGGAAAATGCTGCCGCTGTCCTTCAGGCCCGCGTTGCGCTTGAAGACGCTCACGGTGAGATCACCAACGACCGACACGGCTGCCACACTCAGGCCCAAGGGAACGGCCAGCATCACGGCCTGGCCGAGCTGGGCCGCGCCGGCCATGACGGCAGCGGTGGCGAGCGCCAGCCCGCCGATCACGCCTTCCCAGGTCTTGCCCGGGCTCACCTGTGGCGCGAGCTTGACGCGGCCGAAGCGGCGCCCGGCGAAGTACGCCCCCACGTCGGCGGCCCACACGATGGCCAGCAACACCAGCAGGAGCTTGCGCCCATGGACCGGCGTGTCGAGCACGGCCACCAGGCTGGCCCAGGCGGGGATCATCACCAGCAGGCCGGCGAACCAGGCCGCCGCGCGGCCGATCGCCACGGGGAAGTACAGGATCAGCACGAAGGCGACGGTCCACCAGCCCAGCGCCACCACAGCCACCGCCGCCACCGGTACGGTCGCCGGCACGACGAGGCGCACGGCCACGAGCAGGGCGGCCACGGTGGCCACATACCCCAGCCGCTGCAGCGGCGCCCGCCAGCCGACGAACGCCGCCCATTCCCAGGCGGCACCCAGCACGAACACGCTGATCAGCGCGCGGCCGAAGCCCTTCGGCAGCAGCAGGAAGGCCGGCAGCAGCGCCGCGATCAGCACCGCGGCCGTCAGGATGCGCTGCGCGAGCGGGCTCAGGGACATCGCCGGCATGTTCCTCGCAACGGTGCGGCGGGCCCGGACAGCTAGTCCGCGACCACCTCGACCTGCTCGTCCGTGCGGCCGAAGCGCCGCTGGCGGCTGCGAAAAAACTCCAGGGCCGCGGCGAGGTCATCGGCGCCGAAGGCGGGCCACAGCACGTCGGTGAAGCAGAGCTCCGTATAGGCGAGATCCCAGAGCAGGAAGTTGCTGATGCGCCGTTCACCGCCGGTGCGGACCAGCAGGTCCGGCGCCGGCAGCCCGGCCAGCGCCAGGTGGCGGCCGAGCACCGTCTCGTCGATGTCCTCCGGCGCGAGGTCGCCGGTGCGGGCCTTGGCAGCCAGCCGCCGCGTCGCCTGCACGAGGTCCCAGCGACCGCCATAGGCCACGGCCAGCACCAGGGTCATGCCGGTGTTGGCAGCCGTGCGGGTCTCGGCGGCCGCGATGCGCCGGCGCAGGATCTCGGGCAGGTGCTCGCGCGCGCCGATCAGCCGCAACTGGATGCCGTTGGCGTGCAACTCGTCGATTTCCCGCTGCAGCACCTCGACGAACAGCCGCATCAGGCCATTGACCTCGTCGGCCGGTCGCTGCCAGTTCTCGCTGCTGAAGGCGAACAGCGTCAGCACGTCGACGCCGGCTTCCAGGCAACCGCGCACCACCGTGCGGGCGGCGCGCACCCCGGCGCGGTGCCCGGCGAGCCGTGCCTTGCCGCCGGCGAGCGCCCAGCGCCCGTTGCCATCCATGATGATGGCGACGTGGCGCGGCAGGACGGGCGGCGGGGCGATGCGGGACCGTGGCACCATGACAACTCAGATCAGCTTACAGAAATAAATCATACGTGCATGATTTCTTTCTGTTTATCCTCGGACATCCGGTCGATCTGACCGACGTAGCGGTCGGTCATTTCCTGGACGTCCAGCTCCGCCTTGCGCTCGTCGTCCTCGGTGATCTCGCGCTCCTTGAGCAGTTCCTTCAGGTCGTTCATGACGTCGCGGCGCACGTTGCGCACCGCCACGCGGGCCTGCTCGGCTTCGCGGTTGATGTGCCTGGCGAGATCCCGCCGGCGCTCCTCGGTGAGCGGCGGCAGCGGCACGCGGATGACGCTGCCGGCGGTCACCGGCGTCAGGCCGAGGTCCGAGCTCATGATGGCCTTCTCGATGACCTGGACCATCTTGTGCTCCCACGGGGTGACGCTCAGCGTGCGGGCATCTTCGACCGCAACATTGGCGGTCTGGTTCAGCGGGACGCGGGTGCCGTAGTAGTCGACGTGGATGTGCTCGAGGAGGCTCGTGTGGGCGCGCCCGGTGCGCATCTTCTTCAGGCCCTGCTGGAAGGCCACGACGGCCTTGCCCATGCGCTGTTCGGCATCCTTCTTGAGATCGGCGATCATCGCGGCCCCCCGGTGGCAGAACGTCTCAGGTGTCGGCGACCAGTGTACCGACCGCCTCGCCGTGCGCCACCCGCACGAGAGCGCCCGGCGGGTTGAGGTCGAAGATGCGGATCGGCAGATTGTTGTCGCGGCACATGACGACAGCCGTGGCGTCCATCACGCCGAGCTTGTCGGTCAGGACCTTATCGTACGACAGCCGCTCGTAGCGCGAGGCGCTGCTGTCCTTCTTCGGGTCGGCGGTGTAGACGCCGTCGACCTTCGTCGCCTTGATCAGCACGTCGGCGCCGACTTCGATCGCCCGCAGCGCGGCAGCGGTATCGGTGGTGAAGAACGGATTGCCGGTGCCCGCCGCCAGGATCACGACCCGGTTTTTCTCCAGGTGGCGGATGGCGCGGCGCCGGATGTAATCCTCGCAGACCTCGTGGATCTGCAGCGCCGACATGACCCGCGCATAGGCGCCGGCCCGCTCGAGCGCGTCCTGCAGCGCCAGCGCGTTGATGACCGTCGCCAGCATGCCCATGTGGTCGCCGGTGACCCGATCCATGCCGGCCCGTGCGAGCCCCGCGCCGCGAAAGATGTTGCCGCCGCCGATGACCACGCCGAGCTGGATACCGGCGCCGGCGAGCTCGGCGATTTCGGCGGCGATCCGGCTGAGCATGCGCGGGTCGATGCCGTAATCCTCGCTGCCGAGGAGCGCCTCGCCGCTCAGCTTCAACAGGATCCGGCCGAAGGGCTTGGCTGTCGTCGTCATGGCGCGCTCCGGGACCCGCGGGTCAAAAAGAACCCCGCACAGGCGGGGTCGTCGTGCGGCCGGTGCGGCGGGCAGGGCCCGTCACCCCGGCACAGGGCCGCGCGCTGGCCGGCCCGCTCGAGGCGCCATCGCCTAGGCATGCGCCTGCAGCTGCGCGCGAACCTCTTCAGCGAAATTCGCTGCCTTCTTCTCGATGCCCTCGCCGACCTCGAGGCGCACGAAGCGCTTCACGGTCGCCTGGCGGCCCTGCACGAGCTTGCCGACGGTCGTGTCCGGATCCTTCACGAACGGCTGGCCGAGCAGCGTCACCTCGTTCAGGAACTTGCGCAGGCGGCCCTCGATCATCCGGGCGACGATCTCCGGGGGCTTGCCCTCCTGGGCAGCCTGCTCGGACAGAATCCGCTTCTCGCGCGCCACGACGTCGGCCGGCACCTCCTCGGCGCTGACGTGCAGCGGGCGGCTCGCCGCCACGTGCATGGCGAGATCGCGACGCAGCTCCTCGTCGCCGCCGGCGACATCGACGATCACGCCGATGCGACTGCCGTGGACATAGGTGCCGATTGCGCCCGTCGCCTGCAGCAGCTCGAAGCGGCGCACGGTGATGTTCTCGCCGATCTTGGCTACCAGCTCCTTGCGCAGGTCCTCGAGGGTGCCGGCACCCTGCGTGCGTGGGAGCGCCATCAGCGCGCTCACATCGGCGGGCGCCCGCGCCAGCGCGATTGCGGCCGCCTCGCGCGCGAAGCCGAGGAAATTCGTGTCACGCGCGACGAAATCGGTCTCGCAGTTGATCTCGGCGATGACGCCGGTGCGCCCGTCGGCGGCGATTGCGATCTCCACGCGACCCTCGGCCGCCACGCGACCGGCCTTCTTGTCCGCCTTGGCCTGGCCACGGGTACGCAGGATCTCGAGCGCCGCCTCGATGTCGCCCTTGGCCTCGATGAGCGCGTTCTTGCATTCCATCATGCCGGCACCGGTGCGCTCGCGCAGTTCCTTGACGACACTCGCCGATATGTTCATTCACCGTTCTCCGCTGGAGCGCTGCGCCCACGCACCGTGCGTCGACGCCCGCAGGCCCTCATTCCGCAGCGTCGCCGGCCGGTTCGGGAGCCGCCGTTCCGGCGGCAGCGGGTTCGGCCGCCGGCGTTTCGCTGCGGGCGCTTCTGGTACGCGGGCGGCGCGCCGCCGGCTTGGCGCCCTCGCCCTTGCCGCCGCGGCCGGTGCGACGCGCCGGCGCTGCGCGCCGTGCCTGCGGCTGGGCCTTGGGGCGGCCTTCGGCGTCGAGCTCGACGAATTCGTCCTCGCCGGCGGGCAGCGCCGGCGCCGAGGCGCGGCCATCGAGCACGGCGTCAGCCATGCCGATCGCGTAGAGCTCGGCGGCACGCATGGCGTCGTCGTTGCCGGGGATCACGTAGTCGACCTCGTCGGGCGAGCAGTTGGTATCGACCACGCCGACCACCGGAATGCCGAGGATGCGCGCTTCGTGCACGGCGATCTTCTCGTGACCGACGTCGATGACGAAGATCGCGTCGGGCAGCGCCGAGAGCGACTTGATGCCGCCGAGGCTGCGCTCGAGCTTGGCCTGCTCGCGCCGCAGCGTGAGGGCCTCTTTCTTGGTCAGCCGCTCGATCGAGCCGTCGGCCTGCATCTGCTGCAGGTCCTCCAGCCGCTTGATCGACTGCTTGATGGTCTTGAAGTTGGTGAGCATGCCGCCGAGCCAGCGGTGACTCACGAACGGCATGCCGCAGCGCTCTGCCTGGGCCTTCACCGAGTCACAGGCTGACCGCTTGGTGCCCACGAACAGGATGGTGCCGCCATCAGCCGCAAGGTTGCGCACGAAAGCGCTGGCCTTGCGCAGCAGCGGCACGGTCTGCTCGAGATTGATGATGTGGATGTTGTTGCGGGCGCCGAAAATGAAGGGCGCCATCTTGGGGTTCCAGTACCGGGTCTGGTGTCCGAAATGAACACCCGCCTCCAGCATCTGGCGCATGCTGACTTCTGCCACGTTAGCTCCTTTCGGGTTTTTGGCCTCCATGTGCCCCGTAGCGGCAACCCGCTCGTGAACGAGACGGGCACCCGGCCGTACGTGCCGGCACATGTGTGGATTTCGTTGCCTGCAAGGCGCGCGCTTTATACCATAACCGCCACCCTGCAACAACGCGCCAGACGGCCCCGGCACGGTGCCCCCGGGCCACCTGCCGACCTGTCCCGGCCGCGCCACACCCGGAGAGCCATGAAACGCCCAGCAACGGAGCGCCCGCCCCTGCCCGCGCCACGGCCGCCGGCAAGCCCCGTTGCCGGCCGTGACCGAGCCATGAACATCACCATCAAGACTCCCGAGGAGCAGACGAGGATGCGCGTCGCCGGCCGCCTCACCGCCGACGTGCTCGACATGATCGCCCCCCATGTGCAGCCGGGCGTCACCACCGGGGAACTCGACCGCCTCTGCCATGACTACATCGTCGGCGTGCAGCAGGCGATTCCGGCCCCGCTCGACTACCGCGGCTTCCCCCGCTCCATCTGCACCTCGGTGAATCACGTCGTCTGTCACGGTATCCCGGGCGATCGCCGGCTGCGCGCCGGGGACATCGTCAACGTTGACATCACCGTCATCAAGGACGGTTTCCACGGCGACAGCAGCCGCATGTTCGCCGTGGGCCAGCCCGGCGTGAAGGCAGCGCGCCTGATGCAGGTCGCCTTCGACGCCATGTGGTGCGGCATCCGTACCGTGCGCCCCGGCAGCCGTCTCGGCGACATCGGCCACGCCGTGCAGGCGCACACCGAGGCCCAGGGCTGCTCGATCGTGCGCGAGTACTGCGGCCACGGCATCGG